>NZ_CP066771.1:931635-1242180 GCF_016466415.2 Ralstonia pickettii
CCGACACCATTCTGGCGTCGGTGATGATGGTGAATAACGAGATCGGCGTCATTCAGGACATCGAGCAGCTCGGCGAAATCTGCCGCGAAAAGGGCGTGATTTTCCACGTCGATGCTGCCCAGGCCACGGGCAAGGTTGAAATTGACCTGCAGAAGCTGAAGGTCGACCTGATGTCGTTCTCGGCGCATAAGACGTATGGTCCGAAGGGCATCGGGGCGCTGTACGTGCGCCGCAAGCCGCGTATCCGCATCGAAGCGCAGATGCACGGCGGTGGCCACGAGCGCGGCATGCGTTCGGGTACGCTGGCCACGCACCAGATCGTCGGCATGGGTGAGGCCTTCCGCATCGCCAAGGAAGAAATGGCGACCGAGAACGAGCGCATCCGCATGCTGCGCGACCGCCTGTATCGCGGCCTGAACACGATGGAAGAGGTGTACGTGAACGGCGACATGGAAGCGCGTGTGCCGCACAACCTCAACATCAGCTTCAACTTTGTGGAAGGCGAGTCGCTGATCATGGCGATCAAGGACGTCGCCGTGTCGTCGGGATCGGCCTGCACGTCGGCCTCGCTGGAGCCTTCGTACGTACTGCGTGCGCTGGGCCGCAACGATGAACTCGCGCACAGCTCGATCCGCTTCACGGTGGGCCGCTTCACGACGGAAGAAGAAGTCGACTACGTGGTCGAGCTGCTCAAGAGCAAGATCGGCAAGCTGCGCGACCTGTCTCCGCTGTGGGAGATGTATAAGGACGGCGTGGATCTGAACAGCATTCAATGGGCGGCGCACTGAGCGCGGCGTTTGAGAACAACGGCGCCCCCGCGCCAGCCAACGATTGAAAGAGGTGTGAAATGTCTTACAGCAACCAAGTTCTGGACCATTACGAAAACCCGCGCAACGTCGGTTCGTTCGAGAAGGGCGACGACACGGTCGGCACCGGCATGGTCGGCGCGCCGGCTTGCGGCGACGTGATGAAGCTGCAGATCAAGGTCAACGAGCAGGGCGTGATCGAAGACGCCAAGTTCAAGACCTACGGCTGCGGTTCGGCCATCGCTTCGTCGTCGCTGGTGACGGAATGGGTGAAGGGCAAGACGCTGGATCAGGCACTGGAAATCCGCAACACGGCCATCGCTGAAGAGCTGGCCCTGCCGCCGGTGAAGATCCACTGCTCGATCCTGGCCGAAGACGCCATCAAGGCGGCCGTGGCCGACTACAAGGAAAAGCACGGCTCGGCCGAGCAGAAGGCTGCTTGAGCCGGATTGGATAGAAAGGACGCAGCATGATCACCCTGACCGACAAGGCCGCGCAGCACGTTTCCCGCTATCTGACCCGCCGTGGCAAGGGCGTGGGCCTGCGCGTGGGCGTGAAGACCACGGGCTGTTCGGGCCTGGCCTACAAGCTCGAATATGCAGATGAGATTGCCACCGAAGACCAGGTTTTCGAATCCAACGGCGTCAAGGTGATCGTCGATCCTAAGAGCCTGCCGTATATCGACGGCACTGAGCTGGACTACGCACGCGAGGGGCTGAACGAAGGGTTCCGCTTCAACAATCCAAACGTGAAGGACGAGTGCGGCTGCGGCGAGTCGTTCCGCGTGTGAGCGGGGCACATTGAAGCAGCCGATTGTCGGTTTCGAGCGGGACGAGGAGGGTCATTGGGTCGCCCGTCTCGCTTGCGGACATGGGCAGCATATGCGTCACGATCCGCCTTGGCAGTTGCGCCCCTGGACTGAAACCGAAGCCGGGCGCGCCAGCAAGATTGGCGCGGTGGTCGAGTGCCTGAAGAGCGATCGGGGTGACCCGGCCGAATAAGAAACACGAAGGAACACGAGGCGGCGCGGCCGCTTTTTTTATTCATGAATTCCGGCTTGTCAGCGAACACGACGCATTTTTCCCTCTTCGGTCTGCCCGAGCACTTCGAGGTCGACGACGACGCGCTGAACGCTGCGTATCGCACCGTGCAGTCGCAGGCGCATCCGGATCGTTATGCCCATGCGGGCGATGCCGAACGCCGCGTCGCCATGCAGTGGGCCACACGTGCGAACGAGGCGTATCAGACGCTGCGTGACCCGCTCAAACGGGCGACGTATCTGCTGCACCTGCGCGGTATCGACGTGCAGGCAGAGAACAACACGGCCATGCCGCCCGCGTTTCTGATGCAGCAAATGGAATGGCGCGAAGCCTTGGGCGACGCCAAGGCGGAGCGCAACGTCGATGCGCTGGATGATTTGCTTGGCATGCTGCGCAAGGAAAAACGCACGCGCTATCAGGCGCTGTCCGGTCTGCTCAATAGCGATGGCAACACCGCAGCAGCAGCCGATGCCGTGCGCCAATTGATGTTCATCGAAAAGATCGAACGCGACACCGCCGAGGCCATCGACCGGCTGGACGACTAGAACCCAGAATTTGCGACAATGCCGGGTTTGCCCCGGCAGGCAGCCCATCCGCGCAATCGAGACATCCCCATGGCGTTACTGCAGATTTCCGAACCTGGCGAATCACCCGCACCGCACCAGCGCCGTCTGGCGGTCGGCATCGACCTGGGCACGACCAACTCGCTGGTGGCCTCCGTGCGCAGCAGCGTGCCGGAAGTGCTGCCTGACGATCAGGGGCGCCCGCTGTTGCCCTCTGTGGTGCGCTATCTGCCCACGGGCGGCGCCCACATCGGCTACAAGGCGCAGGCCGAAGCCGTGCGTGACCCGAAGAACACCATCATCTCGGTCAAGCGTTTCATGGGGCGCGGCCTCAAGGATGTTGCTCACATCGAGAACACGCCGTACGACTTTGTCGACGCGCCCGGCATGGTCCAACTGAAGACCGTGGCCGGCGTGAAGAGTCCGGTGGAAGTGTCGGCGGAGATCCTGGCCACGCTGCGCCAGCGCGCCGAAGACACGCTCGGCGACGAGCTTGTCGGCGCCGTCATCACCGTCCCGGCGTACTTTGACGACGCACAGCGCCAAGCCACCAAGGACGCCGCCAAGCTGGCGGGCCTGAACGTGCTGCGCCTGCTGAATGAACCGACCGCAGCCGCCATCGCCTACGGCCTGGACAACGCCGCCGAAGGCATTTACGCCGTCTATGACCTGGGCGGCGGTACGTTCGACATCTCGGTGCTCAAGCTCACCAAGGGCGTGTTCGAGGTGATGTCGACGGGCGGTGACTCCGCCCTTGGCGGGGACGATTTCGACCAGCGTATCGTCTGCTGGATCGTCGAGCAGGCCGGCCTGCAACCGCTCTCTGCCGAAGACACGCGCCTGCTGCTGAACAAGGCGCGGGCCGCCAAGGAATGGCTGTCCACCGCCGACAGCACCGAGATCGACGCGATGCTCTCCACCGGCGAGACCGTGCATCTCGTGCTGACCGCTGAGACCTTTGCCGAACTGACCGCCACTCTCGTGCAGAAGACGCTGTCGCCCGTGCGCCGTGCGCTGCGCGACGCAGGCGTGACGGTGGAAGACGTAAAGGGCGTGGTGCTCGTAGGCGGCGCGACGCGCATGCCGATCATCCGCCGTGCCGTGGGTCAGCTGTTCGGTCAGACGCCGCTCACGAACCTCGATCCGGATCAGGTGGTCGCCATTGGTGCAGCCATGCAGGCGAACCTGCTGGCCGGCAACCGTGCGCCGGGTGAAGACTGGCTGCTGCTCGATGTGATCCCGTTGTCGCTGGGCGTCGAGACGATGGGCGGCCTCGTCGAGAAGATCATCCCGCGCAACAGCACGATTCCCGTTGCGCGCGCGCAGGAGTTCACCACGTTTAAGGACGGCCAGACGGCCATGGCGATCCACGTGCTGCAGGGCGAGCGCGAACTGGCGAGCGATTGTCGATCCTTGGCGCGTTTCGAGTTGCGCGGCATCCCGCCGATGGTGGCTGGCGCCGCACGCATCCGCGTGACGTATCAGGTGGATGCCGATGGCTTGCTATCGGTGTCCGCACGCGAAACGGTGTCGGGCGTGGAAGCGTCGATCACTGTAAAGCCGTCGTACGGCCTGGCTGATGACGATGTCGCGCGCATGCTGCAGGAAGGTTTCCAGTCCGCCGAAGACGACATGCGTCGTCGAGCGCTGGCGGAGGAGCGTGTTGAGGCCGAGCGCCTGCTTGAGGCGCTGTCGCAGGCCCTGGCGGCCGATGGCGATCTGCTGTCGCCCGAAGAGCGCGCCGCCATCGACGCCGAGATCGTTGCGCTGCGCACCACCATGCAGGGCGAAGACCATCGCGCCATCAAGGACGCCGTGGATGCCCTGTCGCACGGCACCGACGAATTCGCCGCGCGCCGCATGGACCGCGGCATTCGCAAGGCGCTCGCCGGCAAACGGATCGAGGAGCTCGGCTGATCGCCGATCGCATCTCCTAAAACACACTTATCGAACGAGTTTCTTCATGCCACACATCGTCGTCCTTCCTCACGTCGAATACTGCCCGGAAGGGGCCGTGATCGAAGCCAAGCCCGGCACGACCATCTGCGATGCGCTGCTGGGTGCCGACATCGAGATCGAGCACGCGTGCGAGAAGTCGTGTGCCTGCACGACCTGCCACGTGATCGTGCGCGAGGGCTTCAATTCGCTCGATGAGGCGACCGAGAAGGAAGAGGATCTGCTCGACAAGGCCTGGGGCCTGGAGCCGAACTCGCGCCTGTCCTGCCAAGCCAAGGTGGCGGAGTCGGACCTGACCGTCGAGATTCCGAAGTACACGATCAACCACGCCAAGGAAAACCACTGAGCCGAGCAGCCAGCGGTGGAGGGAGCCCATCATGAAATGGAACGATATCCAGCAGATCGCAGAAGCGCTGTACGACAAGTACCCCGACGTCGATCCGACGCGCCTGAACTTTGTCGACCTGCATAACAAAGTCGTCACGCTGGAAGGCTTTGATGACGACCACAAGCGTGGCGGGGAGAAATTCCTCGAAGCCATCCAGCAAGCCTGGATCGACGAGGCGGAATAAGCGCGGGAATATGCGCGCAGCCTCGAACGCTCAAACGCGTGCGCATGAAAAAACCGGCCCGAAGGCCGGTTTTCTTTTGGGCGAAGGCGATGCCGATTTAGCCGGCCACCAGCGTCCCGTTCTCGATATGCACGCGTTCGCCTGCCTGGAAGCCCGGGGCCGCCTTGTACATGAAGCTGCGGGTCGTGCCGTTGTCCATGCGGACGTTCACACGGTACTCCGTATCGCGGTGGTAGTAGTTTTCTGCCACATGGCCGCCGTAACCGCCGGCCAACGCGCCACCGACTGTTGCGAGTGTACGACCATTGCCGCGGCCAATCTGGTTGCCCAGCAGCCCACCCACCACAGCGCCACCAATCATGCCGAGGCCGGTTTCCTTGCCTTGCATGGTGATCGGCGTGACCGACGTTACGTGGCCTGCATAGGGGCTGGCCGACTGGCGCGGTTGTGTCTGCGCATAGCTGGGGTTGCCCGACGGCGCGCGCTCGGCATACGACGGCTCCCGGGCGCGCACTGGGGCGGGCGCCACGTTTTGTGCCGGATACGGAGCAGCCTGGGCCGGTTGCGTCGTCTGGCCCGGTGCAGCCAGTGCCATCGGCGTCGAAGCGCCGGGCATGGCCGCTGCCGATTGTGCTGCGACATTCGGGTCGGTGCTGCCTTGCGTTGCCTTCGAGGTGGGCAGCACGCCGGTAATGGCGGCCACCGCCGTCAGGCTGGCGATGATCACGGCGACAGCAGCCGTCGTCATCAGTGGATGCATGCGGCGCGAAGACGGAGGCACTTGCCCCGGCGACGTGCCGCCGTATTGTTGACCTTGATTCGGTTGGATGTTGTTGTTCATCTTCGTTCTCCTGCGGCCCGTGATGGGTTTGTTGCGGCCTTTCGATGAACACAGTGTGGTTCATCGCCGAAACAGATGCCGTTTTAATTTGTAAGCATCTGTACCGAGATTTTTCCCTTGAAAATCAGTTATTTGGCGTACTTTGATACATATTGTGGAAACGGGGCGATGTTACAAATAGCGGGGTGGGCGCGTCTTTTGCGCTTGTGCAGGCAACAAAAAAACGCCCCTAGGGGCGTTTTTCCACGGCGCTCGACCGAACCGGTCAGTCTTCGCGGCGCAGGTGCGGGAAAAGGATCACGTCGCGGATGTTTGGGCTGTCGGTGAGCAGCATCACCAGACGGTCAATGCCGATGCCGCAGCCGCCGGTCGGGGGCATGCCGTATTCCAAGGCGCGGATGTAATCGGCGTCATAGAACATGGCTTCTTCGTCGCCGGCGTCCTTCTGTTCGACCTGCTTGCGGAAGCGCTCGGCCTGGTCTTCCGGATCATTCAGCTCGGAGAAACCGTTGGCGATTTCGCGGCCGGTGATGAACAACTCGAAGCGCTCGGTGATGCCCGGCAGCGTGTCGGAGCCACGTGCCAGCGGCGACACTTCGACCGGGTAGTCAATGATGAAGGTGGGCTCCCACAGTTGCGACTCGGCGGTTTCTTCAAACAGCACAAGCTGCAGGGTACCCACGCCGGCGTTCAGGAATTGCGGCGCATTGGTGTCGATCTTGAACTTCTTCAGCTCGGCGCGCAGGAAGTCGACGTCAGCCAACTGCGCGTCCGTGTATTGCGGCGCGTACTTCTGGATCGCCTGGCAGATGGTCAGGCGATGGAACGGCTTGGCCAGATCCAGCTCGCGGCCCTGATAGGTGAGCGTGGCGGTGCCCGACGCGTCGATCGCCGCCTGGCGGATCAGCTGCTCGGTGAAGTCCATCAGCCAGCGGTAGTCCGTGTAAGCCGCGTAGAACTCCATCATCGTGAACTCGGGGTTGTGTCGCGGCGACACGCCCTCGTTACGGAAGTTGCGGTTGATCTCGTACACGCGCTCGAAGCCGCCGACGATCAGTCGCTTGAGATACAGCTCCGGCGCGATGCGCAGGAACATCTGCATGTCCAATGCGTTGTGATGCGTGATGAACGGCTTGGCCGCCGCGCCGCCCGGAATGGGGTGCAGCATCGGCGTTTCGACTTCCATGAAACCGTTGCCGGCCATGAAGTTGCGCAGCGAGGCCATGGCCTTGGTGCGGGCGCGGAATGTGTCGCGCGTTTCCTTCGAGACGATCAGATCGACGTAGCGCTGGCGGTACTTCTGCTCCTGGTCAGCCAGGCCGTAGTAGTCGCCCGGCAGCGGACGCAGGCTCTTCGAGAGCAGGCGCAGCTCCGTCACAGCCACCGACAGTTCGCCGGTCTTCGTCTTCATCAGCGTGCCGCGCGCCGCCACGATGTCGCCCAAGTCCCACTTCTTGAAGCTGGCGTAGACGTCTTCGCCCACGGCGTCGCGGCTGATGTAGAACTGGATGCGGTCGGTGCTGTCCTGCACGGTGGCAAAGCTGGCCTTGCCCATCACGCGCTTGAGCATCATGCGTCCCGCAATGGCCACCTGCACCGGTTCCGCTTCCAGAGCAGCCTGCTCCAGCTCGCGGTACTTGGCTTGCAGATCACCGGCATGGTGCGTCGGGCGAAAATCGTTGGGGAACGCGACGCCTTGCTGGCGGATCTCCGCGAGCTTCTCGCGGCGCTCGGCGATGATCTTGTTGTCGTCCTGCGCCGGCACGGCGGCCGCGGTACTCGATTCGGCCGGGTTGTTCTGTTCGGTCATGATGGTGATGAGAGGAATGTCGGTTCAGGCGATGTTGCGCAGGTCATCCAGCTCGGTCGCGCCAAAGTCGGGGCGGACGAGGTAGGCGGCGATGCGCGCGGCGGCGTCTTGCGGCGAGACCAGCTCGCCATGCGCGTGCAGATCGCGGAAGCGCTGCACGCCGGCAAAGTCGGCGCCACGGATGGTGCGTTGCATGTCGGTGTCGATCACGCCAGGGGCGAGTGCCACGGCGCGCACGCTCGCGTCGCCATCGGCATTGATGGCGCGCACGAACATGTCCAGCCCGGCCTTGCCGGTGCAATACGCCGCCCAGCCGGCGATCGGCCGGCGCGCGGCGCCCGACGAGATCGCCAGCACGCGGCGCTGCGCGTTCCACGGGGCGGTGCCGCGCAGCAGGGCAGCGGTCAGCGCCATCGGGCCAGCCAGGTTCAGCTGCAGATGCGGCAGCAGCGTATCGGCGCGCAGTGTGTCGACGGTGCCGATCGGCTCGACCGCGCCGGCGTTGAGCACCAGCGTCACCTTGGCAAAGGCGGGCAGGGCGGCAAGCGTCTTGGTCATCCACGCCTCGGCGGCATGCGCGTCGGACAGGTCGACCTGGTGCCAGTCGAGCGTCACGCCGGCGGCTGCCGCCTGCGCGCGCAATTCGGCGTTATCGCCGCGTGCGACGCAGATTAGGCGGTGGCCGGGTTGCATCAGCGCCTGGGCCAGCGCGGCGCCCAGGCCGCGCGAGGCACCGGTCAGGATGAACAGGGACGTGTCAGACATGGCAGTCGCTCTGGTTTGGCTCGGATCAGACGCCCTGCTTCAGGCTGGCCTGAATGAACGGGTCAAGGTCGCCGTCCAGCACCTTCTGCGTGTTGGAGATTTCCACGTTGGTGCGCAGATCCTTGATGCGGCTCTGGTCCAGCACGTACGAGCGGATCTGATGGCCCCAGCCCACGTCGGTCTTCGCAGCTTCCTGCGCGTCGGCGGCGGCCTGACGCTTGCGCAGCTCGTGCTCGTACAGACGCGACTTCAGCATGGTCATCGCCTCGGCGCGGTTGCGGTGCTGCGAGCGGTCGTTCTGGCACTGCACGACGATGCCGGTGGGGATGTGCGTAATCCGCACGGCCGAATCGGTTTTGTTGATGTGCTGACCACCCGCACCCGAAGCGCGATACGTATCGACGCGCAGATCCGCGGGGTTGACCTCGATCTCGATCGAGTCATCGACTTCCGGATACACGAAGATCGACGAGAACGATGTGTGACGGCCACCCGCCGAGTCAAACGGTGATTTGCGCACCAGACGGTGCACGCCGGTTTCGGTGCGCAGGAAGCCAAACGCGTATTCGCCCTCGACCTTGATCGACGCGCTCTTGATGCCTGCCACGTCGCCTTCGGATTCTTCCAGGACTTCGGTCTTGAAGCCCTTGCGCTCGCAATACTTCAGGTACTGGCGCAGCAGCATCGATGCCCAGTCGCACGCCTCGGTGCCGCCAGCGCCGGCCTGGATGTCGATAAAGCAGTTGGCGGCGTCCATCGGGCCGGAGAACATGCGGCGGAATTCCATGTCTTCGACAATGGCGCGCATGCCTGCGGTGTCAGCCTCGATAGCTTCGATGGTCTCGTCGTCGCCCTCTTCGCGGGCGAGCTCGAACAGTTCGGCGGCGCCGGTGAGATCTTCGTCGAGCTTGGTCAGCGCCAGCACGACGGTTTCAAGCGACTTCTTCTCGCGGCCCAACTCCTGGGCGCGTTTGGGATCGTTCCAGACCTCGGGGTTTTCGAGTTCCTTGTCGACTTCGACTAGACGTTCAGATTTGACGTCGTAGTCAAAGATACCTCCGAAGGTCGTCGGCGCGCGACTTCAGGTCGGCCAACGTGTTCTGGATGGCATTGAGGCGTTCTGCTTCCATGGTACAAAAATCCGGTCGGAAACCAGAAATTATAGCGGAATCAAGGGGTTTCTCGCCCGCATTGACCGTCGAAACGCCCATTTTCCGCGCCGGCGTGCCGGCATTTATCTGACCGCCACAGGCGTCCCGCCTGCCTTCGGTTAGCATGACGACCAGTCCACATGTCTTTTGGCGCTGTCCGATGATCATCCGCTCGCTGCTCGATACCGATCTGTACAAATTCACGATGATGCAGGTGGTGCTGCATCACTTTCCCGGCGCGCATGTCGAATACCGCTTCAAGTGCCGCAACGCGGGCGTCGATCTGGTGCCGTTCATTGAGGAGATTCGCGCCGAGATCCGCCAGCTCTGCACCCTGCGCTTTACCGATGCAGAACTCGATTACCTGCGCGGCATGCGCTTCATCAAGAGCGATTTCGTCGATTTTCTCGGGCTGTTCCATCTCAACGAGAAGTACATCGACCTGCGTCAGGCACCCAGCAACGATGGGCAGATCGAGATCGTCATCGCGGGGCCGTGGCTGCACACGATCATGTTCGAGGTGCCCGTTCTGGCCATCGTCAACGAGGTGTTCTTCAGCCGCACGCAGACGCACCCGCAGTGGGAGGAGGGCAAACGCCGCCTGACCGACAAGCTGGCATCGCTGAAGCGCCCCGGCCTGGAAGACTGCCGCATTGCCGACTACGGCACCCGCCGCCGTTTTTCGCACACCTGGCATGAGCATGTGCTGCTGGAGACGCATGCGCAACTCGGCGCCCAGTACGCGGGCACGAGCAACGTCTACTTCGCCATGAAGCACGGCATGACGCCGCTGGGTACCATGGCGCATGAATACCTGCAGGCCTGCCAAGCGCTGGGTCCGCGCCTGCGCGATTCCCAGACCTTTGCGCTGGAAACCTGGGCCAAGGAATATCGCGGCGACCTCGGCATCGCGCTGTCGGATACCTACGGCTTTGACGCCTTCCTGCGCGATTTCGACATGTTCTTCTGCAAGCTCTTCGACGGCGTTCGCCATGATTCTGGCGACCCGTTCGAGTGGGGCGAGCGCATGCTCAAGCATTACGACGACATGCGCGCCGAGCCGAAGTCCAAGGCGCTGATCTTCTCCGACAGCCTCGACATGCCGAAGGTCATCGGCCTGTATGAGCGCTTTCATGGCCGCTGCAAGCTGGCGTTTGGCGTGGGGACCAATCTGACAAACGACCTGGGCTACACGCCGCTGCAGATCGTCATCAAGATGGTCCGCTGCAATGGCCAGCCGGTGGCCAAACTGTCGGACGCGCCGGAGAAGACGATGTGCGACGATCCAGCGTACCTCACGTACCTGAAGCAGGTATTTGGCGTGCAATAAGGCTCACGCCGACGCCGAATAAGTTTCAACGGCGGGGGCGGATCGTGCAGGAAGCGGCTCGTATAATCGATCGATCTTTCGGAGCCGCCATGGAATCACAACCGGACACCCCCGTCGACCCGCTCGACACCAGCCGCGCACGCGACGCTATCTTTGCGCGCATCCGCAATGCGCAGCATCGTCCCGCGCAACCGACGCAGGGTGAGCGCGATGCCGTGGCGGATTACCTCGCGCGCCATCCGGCCGGGCCGCGCCCGCCAGTGCCTGCAGATCTCGCCGCGTATTTCGCCGAGCAAGCACTGAAGATGGCTTCGACGCTGGATACGGTCGAGACGCTGTCAGACGTGCCTGGCGCTGTGGCCCGCTATCTGTCTGGCCTGAACCTCAAGCCGCAGGCGGTGGCCTGGACCACGCTGCAATCGCTGGACTGGGCTGGGGCGGGCATTGGCGTTGAGTTCCGCCCGCCCGTGCGCGAGGCGCAAGCCGACCAGGAACACGGGGATTTTGTCGGCATTACGGGTTGCTTCTGCGCGATTGCAGAGACGGGCTCGCTGATGCTGCTGTCTGGACCGGAGAACGTCGCATCAACTGCGCTACTACCCGAGACGCATATCGCCGTGGTGCCGCAGTCGCGCATCGTCGCCAATCTGGAAGACGCCTATGCGCTGATGCGCACGGAGCGCGGCGAACTGCCGCGCGCTACCAACGTCATCAGCGGGCCGTCGCGCACGGGCGATATCGAGCAGACCATCGTGCTGGGTGCACATGGCCCCTATCGCGTTCACGTGATCGTGGTGACGGCTGCCTGAGGCGTCGTCGTCTTGTCATTGGCCCATCAAACATCCGTGGACGTTTAGCAGGCGACAGACCTCGGGCGTTTACACTGGCGTCTTTGTTTGTGTGGCGCGGCCGCGTTTGCGGTGCGCCCCCACGCTTAGGAGAACGCCTACGTGAAACGCCTGTGGCCCCTTGTCTTCCTGTTTGTCTGTGGCCTGGCGCGCGCCGCTGATGTGAACGGCGCGGAGTTGTCCGTGCTCTGGGGTGTGCCGTTCGCGGGCATCCTGCTCTCAATCGCCATCGCACCGCTCCTCGTGCCCAAGCTGTGGCACGACCACTACGGCAAGATCGCAGCGGCTTGGGCGTTGGTGCTGCTGGTGCCTTTCGGAATGGTGTTTGGCCCGGAGGCAGCCATCGCTTCCGTCAATCACGCGGCGCTTGCCGAATACATTCCCTTCATCGCGCTGATTGCCGCTTTGTACGTTGTTGCGGGCGGCATCTGTATTCGCGGCAACCTGCATGGCACGCCAAAGCTCAATACGGGCTTGATTGCGCTTGGCACGGCGCTGGCCAGCATCATGGGGACGACTGGCGCAGCGATGCTGCTCATCCGGCCCTTGCTGCGGGCCAATGAAGCACGCCGGCATCGCGCACACGTTGTCGTGTTCTTCATCTTCCTGGTGGCAAATGCCGGCGGGGCGCTTACGCCCCTGGGCGATCCGCCGCTGTTCCTGGGTTTCCTGCAGGGCGTCGATTTCTTCTGGACCACACAACATCTGTGGCGCCAGACGCTCACGATGTGGGTGCTGCTGCTGGCGATCTTCTTCGTCATCGATAGCTACTTCTATCACTCCGGCAAGGAAGAGCTGCCCAACATCACTGACGCCACGCCGGACGACGCGGGCCCGCTGCGCTTCGAAGGTAACGTCAACTTTGTGCTGCTGGCAGGCATCCTCGGCCTCGTGCTGATGAGTGGGCTGTGGAAGCCCGGCATCGTCTTCTACGTGATGGGGACGGAGGTGCTGCTGCAGAACGTGGTGCGCGATGTTGGGCTGGTGGTGATTGCGCTGCTGTCGTTGTGGCTCACGCCGGGCAGCGCGCGCGCCGGAAACGAGTTCAACTGGGAGCCCATCCTGGAAGTCGCCAAGCTGTTCGCCGGCATCTTCGTCACCATCGGGCCCGTGATTGCCATGCTCAAGGCCGGCGTGGACGGCCCGTTTGCGGGCATCGTCCATCTCGTCAACGACAGCGCGGGCCAGCCGAACAACGCGATGTACTTCTGGGCGACGGGGTTGCTATCGTCGTTTCTGGACAATGCGCCGACGTATCTGGTGTTCTTCAATACCGCTGGCGGTGACGCTTCCATGCTGATGAGCGAGGGCGCCTCCACGCTGGCCGCGATTTCCGCCGCGGCCGTCTTCATGGGCGCCAACACCTACATCGGCAACGCGCCCAACCTGATGGTGAAGGCCATTGCCGAAAGCCGCGGCTTGCAGATGCCCAGCTTCTTTGGCTACATGCTGTGGTCCGTGTGCATTCTCTTGCCGATTTTCGTTCTGATGACCTTCGTCTTCTTCCGCTAACCGAACGTGTGCTGAACGTATGAAACCCGGAATCCTCGTCACCCGCGCGATGTTTCCCGAAGTGCTTGAGCGCTTGCGTGAGACCTTCGACGTGATCGACAACCAGGCGGACATCGAGTATCCGCCCGAAGCGCTCGCCGAGCGGCTGCAAGGCCGCGTAGGCCTGCTGTCCAACGCCGCCGACACGATCAACGCCGAGTTGATCAGCCGCGTGCCGACGCTGCGCGCGGTGTGCAACATGGCCGTCGGCTACAACAACTTTGACCTTGCCGCGATGACGCGCGCGGGCATCCTGGCCACCAACACGCCGGACATCCTGACTGAGACTACCGCCGACTTCGGCTGGGCCCTGCTGATGGCCGCCGCACGCCGCGTCTCCGAGTCAGAGCGCTGGCTGCGTTCAGGACAATGGAAGCGCTGGACTTACGACATGTTCCTCGGCGCCGAGGTGTATGGCAGCACGCTGGGCATTCTCGGCATGGGCCGCATCGGCCAGGCGCTGGCGCGGCGCGCGAGCGGCTTCTCGATGCGCGTGATCTATCACAACCGCAGCCGGCTTTCGCCTGAACTCGAACAGGACACGCGCGCCACGTACGTCAGCAAGGATGAGTTGCTGAAGCAGGCAGATCATCTCGTGCTGGTGCTGCCGTATTCCAAGGAAAGCCACCACGCCATCGGTGCGGCCGAGCTGGCACAGATGAAGCCGACCGCCACGCTGGTCAATCTCGCGCGCGGCGGCATCGTTGATGACGCCGCGTTGGCGCAGGCGCTGGCGGACAAGCGCATCTTTGCGGCCGGCCTGGATGTGTACGAGGGCGAGCCTAAAGTGCATCCGGCATTGCTCAACGCTGAGCACGTCGCGCTCACGCCGCACATTGCCAGTGCCACCTTGGGCACGCGCCTCGGCATGGCCAACCTGGCCGCCGACAACTTGATCGCTGCACTCGGCTTCGGCCCGCACGCAGGGCAGCCGCCTAACTTGTTGAACCCGGACGCGCTGGCGCAGCGCGCGTCCTCCTGACCGAACGCTGATATGGACTGGTTGGCTTTACTGACGTTGCTGGGCATAGCTGCGGTGGCTGTGCTGTGCGTATTGATCTGGCGTGGTGTGTCTCGCCCGGCAGCAAGCGATATATCACCGATGCTCGCGACACTGCGCGATGAACTGGCGCGCGGCAATGAGCGCATCGAGCGCGAACTCCGCGGCGAAATCGCCGAGACGGCCCGCATCGGCCGCAGCGACGTCACGCAGCAACTGGGGCAGTTCCAGCAGGTGCTGGCCACGCAACTCACCAGCGTCGCCACGCTGCAGAACAACCAGATCGACACGTTCGCGCAGCAGCTCACCAAGCTGACCGAGACGAACACGCAGCAGCTCGAAGCCGTGCGCCAGAACCTGCAGCAGCAAGCTCAACAGGCGCGCGACGAGCAGGGCAACGCGCTGCGCCGCTTTGGCGAGACGATGCAGCAGCAGCTCGCCCAACTCGGCGAGGGCAACGAGCGCCGCCTGGCGGAGGTGCGTGCCACGCTGGAGCAGAAGCTCAAGGACATCGAGGCGAACAATGCGACCAAGCTCGACGAGATGCGCCGCACGGTCGACGAAAAGCTGCACGCCACCCTGGAGCAGCGTCTGGGCGAATCGTTCAAGCTGGTGTCGGACCGGCTGGAGCAGGTGCATCGCGGCCTGGGCGAAATGCAGGCGCTGGCGCAGGGCGTGGGAGACCTGAAGAAGGTGCTGACCAACGTGAAGACGCGCGGTACCTGGGGCGAAGTCCAGCTGGAGATGCTGCTGGAGCAGATGCTCACGCCCGAGCAGTACGACAAGAACGTCGAGACCGTGCACGGTACGGGTGCGCGCGTGGAGTTCGCCATCCGCCTGCCCGGCAAGACCGATGCCGATCACGATGCAACGGTCTGGCTGCCGATCGACGCCAAATTCCCGAAAGAGCAGTACGAGCGCCTGCTCGACGCACAGGAGCGGGCCGACGCCGACGCAGCCGCCGCTGCCAGCCGCGAGCTGGAAGTCGCGGTGCGCAAGGAGGCCCAGACGATCCACGAGAAGTACATTGCGCCGCCGGCCACGACCGACTTCGCCATCCTGTTCCTTCCTACCGAGGGACTCTACGCTGAAGTGCTGCGCCGTCCGGGCCTGACCGACGAGTTGCAGCGCAAGTTCCGCGTGACGGTGGCGGGTCCGACCACGCTCACCGCGATCCTCAACAGCCTGCAGATGGGCTTCCGAACGCTGGCGCTGGAGAAGCGCTCCAGCGAAGTCTGGCAGGTGCTCGGTGCCGTGAAGAGCGAGTTCGGAAAGTTTGGCGACGTGCTGGCCGCGACGAAGAAGACGCTGGAGCGCGCCGTCAGCAATATCGAGCAGGCCGAGGTGCGGACGCGCCAGATGAACCGCAAGCTCAAGGCGGTGGAGGCGTTGCCGAGCGATTCTGCGCAGAGCGTGCTGGGGCTCGAGTCCACTGTGTCGCCGGACGAGGAAACCGAATCCGAGTAAGGCCGGGCCGGATAGGTCATCGGCATCAGCAAAAGAAAAGGGGCGGATATTTCCGCCCCTTTTTCTTGAACCGCACAGCCGCGATCAGGCTTCTTCCGGCACGTCGCGCAGCAGGATTTCGATGCCGCCAAAGCGCTCGGCAACCCAGTTATAGGCATGGCAGGCCAGCCACAGTGCGCCAAAACCGACCAGGGCGTTGAGGATCAGGCCGCTGAGCACGACGATCGTCGGCAGTTCACCATAGCGGACGAAGCCCACGAAGAAGAACAGTCCCACGACCGGCAGCGAGAAACAGAGGTACACCAGTACCAGCGCGCGGGCGGTATGGGCCGGGTGAAGATACGCAATCTCCTTGGTCATCATGGCAGTGCTCAGGCTCAAATCCGAAACAATCAAACTGGCGCAGAGTGTAGCGAATCGACTGATGCACCGATACCCGCAGCCCGGAGGTGACGCAAAAAACCGACAGCATGCGGTGTTGCTGTCGGCACAAAAGCCGCCGTTGCCACGCCGCCTAGACGAGGCCGTCGAACAGCAAGACCTGCACGGCGTCGCCGGCGTTGACCTGACCCTGTTCGTGAGCGAGCACGACGAAGCAATTTGCTTCGCTCATGGAACGCAGCACGCCCGACCCTTGCTGGCCGGTGAGGCGGACTTCGAGCTGGCCGCGATCGTTCAGGGCGGCGATTGCGCGCTGATATTCCGTACGCCCGGGCCGCTTGCGGATCGGGGTGGCGCTCACGGCCGGCACCAACGGTGCGCCGGCGTCGGTGGCGCCCATCATGCGCAGCAGCGCACCGCGCACGAAGTGATAGAACGTCACCATCACCGCCACTGGGTTGCCGGGCAAGCCAAAAAGGAACGCACTGCGGCCATTTGACGCGATGCGTCCGAACGCCATCGGCCGGCCCGGGCGCATGGCGATCTTCCAGAACGTTACGTCGCCGAGCTTAGCCATCATCTGTTTGGTGAAGTCTGCTTCGCCGACCGAGACACCACCCGAAGTGATGATCGCATCGGCGTTTTCAGCGGCGGTGCGGAAGGCGGCTTCGAGCGCCGCCGGGTTGTCGCGTACAACGCCCATGTCGAGCAGGTCCACACCCAGGCGCGAAAGCATGCCGTGCAGCGTGTAGCGGTTGGAATCGTACACACAGCCGGCGTCAAGCGGTTCGCCAATGGAGCGCAACTCGTCGCCGGTCGAGAAGAACGCCACGCGCAGCTTGCGGCGCACCGACACTTCGGCGATGCCGAGCGAGGCGAGCAGACCGATATCTGCAGGGCGCAGCGTTCGGCCGGCGGACAGCGCGGCGCTGCCACGCGCGAGGTCTTCGCCGCGCAGACGGCGGTTGTCGCCGGTGCGCACGGCATCGCGAGCAAAGCGAACGGTATCGGCATCGCCTTGCGTGAATTCCTGTGGAATGACCGTATCGCAGCCGGCCGGCATGACGGCACCGGTCATCACGCGCACGGCTTCGCCTGCGCTGGGTGCACCATCAAAGGAGGCACCCGCATACGCCGTGCCGATCACGCGCAAGGAGATTTCGCCCGCATGGCCTGCAAGTTCTGCACTGGCGAAGGCGAAACCGTCCATCGCCGAATTGTCGTGCGAAGGCACGTCGATGGACGACAGCACGTCTTCGACCAGCACGCGATCGAGCGCACTGCGGATGGGCACGCGGGCAACGCCGCTTACGGGCTGCACGAAGTCGCGCATGATGGCTTGCGCTTGCGCGACGGGCAGGGCATTCGGATCGTAATCGGACAGACACGAAACGACGGAGGCAAGGGTGGTCATGACGTCGATGAGGGATCGGTGGCGTTGGCGTTCTAGCGGCGCTCGGCCAGCTGGTGCAGTTCTTCCAGCGTGTTGATGTTGGCGAAGGCGGAACTGTCGTCAAACAACACGTCCACCGTCGGGTGGCGCGCGGTCCAGCTTTCGATCTTGCGGCCACCGCCTTGCAGATAGACGATCAGGTCGTCGGCCAGCAGCGCATCGATCAAACAGAATACCGGCTGCACTTGCCGGCGCGGGTGACCTTGTTCGTCCGGCTCCATCGTCACCGGCATGGCGATGCGCGCGCGGGCCTCATCCATTGCGTGCGAGAGCTTGACTGCCAGGTCGGTCGGCACGAACGGCGAATCGCAAGGCGCAGTCAGCAGGTAGCGCGTCTCACATTGCTCCAGCCCGGCCAGGATGCCCGCCAAAGGGCCGGCAAAATCCGGCACCGAATCCGCCACCACCGGCACGCCAAACGACTCGTACGCGGCCAAGTTGCGATTCGCGTTGATCAGCATGGGGCCCACCTGGGGTGACAGGCGCATCAGCGTGTGCATCGCCATCGGCGCGCCGCGAAACGTCTGCAGGCCTTTGTCGACGCCACCCATGCGGCTGCCCCGGCCGCCGGCCAGGATCAGGCCGGTAATGTCGGATGTCGGAATCATGTGGTTGAACGCTGGCGGATTCAGCCGCCGATGTAGGACATTTCGATGCGCCGGCCGGCTGGCTGGGCCTCGCCGCTGGCACGCAATTCGGAGTAGCGATCGGCGCGGCCTTGCCAGACCGTGCGGATCGCGTTGGAGAGTTCCAGATCGGTCGCGCCGCCGCGCAATAACGCGCGCAGGTCGAAGCCTTCGGTGGCGAACAGGCAGAGATACAGCTTGCCTTCGGTCGACAACCGCGCACGCGTGCAATCGTGGCAGAACGCCTGGGTCACGCTCGAGATCACGCCGACCTCGCCAGCGCCGTCGACGTAGCGCCAGCGCTCGGCCGTTTCGCCACCGTAATTGGCCGACACCGGCTCCAGCGCAAACTCCGACGAAAGACGCTTGATCACCTCGGCCGACGGCACGACGGAACGCATGTCCCAATGGTTGGTCGTGCCCACGTCCATGTATTCGATAAAACGCACGATGATGCCGCTGCCGCGGAAGTGACGCGCCATGGGCACGATCTGGTCATCGTTATCGCCTTTCTTGACGACCATGTTGACCTTGATCGGCGCCAGTCCGGCGTTCTGCGCGACTTCAATGCCGTGCAGCACTTCGCTCACCGCAAAATCGACATCGTTCATGCGGCGGAAAGTCGCATCGTCGATGCCGTCGAGGCTGACGGTCACGCGGCTGAGGCCCGCATCTTTCAGCGATTGCGCCTTGCGAGCGAGCAGGGCGCCGTTGGTCGTGAGCGTGAGGTCTAGCGGCTTGCCTTCGGCGGTGGTCAGACGCGCGAGCTTTTCCACCAGGCGTTCGATGTCTTTGCGCAGCAGCGGCTCGCCGCCGGTCAGGCGGATCTTTTCGACGCCGTGCTCGATAAACAGCCGCGCCATCCGCTCGATCTCTTCGAACGACAGCAGCTCGGAATGCCGCAGAAAGCGGTAATCCTTGTCGAACACGTCCTTCGGCATGCAGTAGACGCAGCGGAAGTTGCAGCGGTCTGTCACCGAGATGCGCAGATCGTGCAGCCGGCGGCCGCGCGTGTCCGTCAGCCTACCCTCTGCCGGGACGAGCACATGGGGCACGGCGGGCACCGTGGCGCGATGGTGCTGGCCATCACGCAGATCGTAGAGGGGGATGACGGTTTCGGTCATGGTGTGGTGCGGTGCGTCAATCCACGAAGCGGGAGAGTTGCACTCGATACAGGTTCGAGTGTAGCGCAGCCCCTGTTCCGCGCGAGCGGTGGGGTTTCATACTCGATAGATCGCGCACAGGAAAAAGGGCGGCCGAAGCCGCCCCCAGGCACTTGCTCCGGCGGTTGCCCGCCGGTGTGCTGCTTACTGCTGGTCCATGCCAGCCGCTGGGCGGTTGGTTTCGACCAGGATCATCGGGCCTTGCTGGATCGGCGGCAGCGGCTTGCGTTCACGGGGCACACGCGGCGCGGCAACGGTGCGCGCAGCTTCTTCCTGCGACGCACGCAGCTTCTGGCTATCGGTGTGGACCCACGTCATGCCAGCGTTGTCGAGCACGCTTTGCAGCGTCTCGATCGGCAGCGGCGAAGCCTGGGCGATCGTGCTGACCGGTGCCGGCACTTCGGCAAACGCCGTCACGATGGCCTCTTGCGGCGCCGCCGCTGCGGGTGCGGGCGCTGCAACAGCCGTCGCGAGCGCGGGCTCTGTCGGCTGCACTTGCGGCAGTGCCGACACAGGTGCCACGGCTTCCGCGGCATGCACCGGCTCGTGCACCACCGGAGCCGGGTTTTCGACCGGTGCGAACGAAGCGGTCAGCACAGGTTCCGTCAAGGTTGCGGGCAGCACCGGCTCGGCATGCATGACGGCGACGGCTTCGTCTGCGCTTTCGGTGCCTTCGTTTTCGCCTTCACCTTCACCTTCCGCACGGACGCCTTCCGCGCCCTCGCGGTCACGGCGATAGCGGTTGCGGCCACGGCGCCCACGGCGCCGGCGCTCTTCACCTTCACCGTTGCCCTCCGCGCCCGGCGTCACGCCTTCGCCCTCGATGCCTTCTACCGGAGCAGCGGTGTCGAGCAGCGGTTGCGGCACTTGCGATGCGGCGGTCTGGTCGATCAGGGCTTCGGCGGCCACGGCTGCGGCTTCCTTGGCTTGTTGGTCGCGCTCGCCACGGTTTTCGCGCGGCTCGCGGTTTTCACGTGGCTCACGCGGCTCCCGGCCCTCGCGGGCTTCTCGGCCCTCACGCGGTTGGCGCTCGCGACGTTCCTGGTTGCGCTCCCGGCGGCCTTGACCCTGGTTCTGACCCTCGGAGCGAACCTCCTGACCTTGCTGCGGCTGGCGCGCTTCAGCCGTCTCGCGGACAGCGCCTTCGACCTGGGCCGGCTGGCGGTTGCGATCGCGGTTGCCGCGCTGACCGTCACGTTGACCTTCGCGCTGGACTTGTTGCTGTCCTTCACGGGCTTCGTTGCGCTCACGGCCCTGGCGGCTGCCATCGCGGCCGTTCTGACCTTGACCTTGGCGCTCGCCACGCTGGCCACGCCCACCACGGTCCTGGCGATTGCCGCGGCCTTGGCGGTTGCCTTCTTCAGCACGTTGCTTCGGCGTTTCCACCGGTGCAGTCACTACCGGCTCGGCCGGTTTGGCGCCAAACAGCGCCTTCAGCCACGAGACAAAACCACGCTGGGCAGGGACCGGAGCCGGAGTCGGCGCTTGCGGTGCCGGAGCAATTTCCGCACGGGCCGGACGCTCGGCACGCGGTACCGACACGGGTGCCGGTTGGTCCGGGGTGATGCCCTTGACGGCGGCTTCCTGACGCGGCTTGGCAGCTTCCTTGCGCGTGCTGTAAGCCGTGTCGGCTTCCAGTTCCTTGGCAGCCTCTTCGGCCATCTTGTAGCTGGCCTTGTCTTCGTCCAGGCGCGGATCGTCGTGGCGCAGGCGCTCCAGCTTGTAGTGCGGCGTCTCCAGATGCTTGTTCGGGATCAGCAACACGTTGACCTTGAAGCGCGTCTCGATCAGGTTGATGTCCGGGCGCTTCTCGTTGAGCAGGAACGCGGCTACTTCCACCGGCACCTGGCAGTGGATCGCGGCGGTGTTTTCCTTCATCGCCTCTTCCTGGATGATGCGCAGCACCTGCAGGGCGGACGATTCGGTATCGCGAATGTGGCCCGTGCCGTTACAGCGCGGGCAAGTGACGTGCGAGCCTTCCGACAGCGACGGACGCAGGCGCTGGCGCGACAGCTCCATTAGGCCGAAGCGGCTGATCTTGCCCATTTGCACCCGGGCGCGGTCGTGACGCAGCGCGTCTTTCAGGCGGGTTTCGACATCCTTCTGCGCCTTGCTCGACTCCATGTCGATGAAGTCGATCACGATCAGGCCGCCGAGGTCACGCAGGCGGAGCTGGCGGGCGATTTCGTCGGCAGCCTCGAGGTTGGTGCGCGCGGCGGTTTCCTCGATATCGGCGCCCTTGGTGGCGCGCGCCGAGTTCACGTCAATGGCGACGAGCGCCTCGGTGTGGTCGATCACAATTGCGCCGCCCGAGGGCAGCATGACCATGCGCGAGTACGCCGATTCAATCTGGTGTTCGATCTGGAAGCGCGAGAACAGGGGAACGTCGTCGCGGTACTTCTTCACCCGATTCATGTTGTCGGGCATCACCACGCTCATGAAAGCGCGGGCCTGATCGTAGATATCGTCCGTATCGATCAGGATTTCGCCGATATCCGGCTGGAAGTAATCGCGAATCGCCCGGATCACCAGGCTGGATTCGAGATAAATCAGCAGCGGGGCCTTGTTGTCGACAGCAGCGCCGTCAACGGCTTTCCACAGCTGCATCAGGTAGTTCAAGTCCCACTGCAGCTCTTCAGCCGAGCGGCCGATGCCGGCGGTGCGGGCGATGATGCTCATGCCGTCCGGCACTTCCAGCTGCGCCATGGTTTCGCGCAGTTCCTGGCGGTCTTCGCCCTCGATGCGGCGCGACACGCCGCCGCCCCGCGGGTTGTTCGGCATCAAAACCAGGTAGCGGCCAGCCAACGAGATGAAGGTGGTCAGGGCAGCGCCCTTGTTGCCGCGCTCTTCCTTCTCGACCTGGACGATCAGCTCCTGGCCTTCGCGCAGCGCATCCTGGATGCGCGCATTGCGCACGTCCACACCGTCCTTGAAATAGGCGCGGGCGACTTCCTTGAAGGGGAGAAAACCGTGTCGCTCTTCGCCGTAATTGACGAAGCACGCTTCCAGCGACGGTTCGATGCGGGTGATGACACCCTTGTAGATATTGCCTTTGCGCTGTTCGCGCCCGGCGGTTTCGATGTCGATGTCGATGAGTTTCTGACCATCGACAATGGCGACGCGCAATTCTTCTTGCTGCGTCGCATTGAACAACATGCGTTTCATTGCAACCTCACTCCAATGCCGTGCAAGCACGGCGCTTCATGGAGCACGCAAAGGCGGAGCGGGTGGTCAACGAATTGCCGAGGTGCCGGCCAACAAAACAAGGAAGGCGCGACGGGGCACGGGCGAAAGAAATGAGGGCATTCCACGCGTCATCATGGATGGCAGGGCGGAGTCCGCGGACGCCGTTGGCGTCCAGTTGCGCGTCCTGTCACTCGTGCCGCGGGCCCCTTGCATCTGCAGGCGGGCCGGCGGCGGCGAGTCGCGTGAAGCGACCACAAAGAGCGAATTGACGGACGGCCTGTCCGGACGAAACCCGCGGCGGGGCAAATCGGGCGGCGTGCTGCTTTTTAGAGTTTTGCCGCCGGACCGCCATGGCAACGCGGTAACCGGATGTTCAGCCGGCCGGCACCAGTCTGGTGCGGCAAGGGCTTCTTTCACCAAGCGGGCGCCGTATGGATGACCATGTGGCGCCCGCCTTTGAATTCTGTTCTACCAGCTGCTCGTTCTACGCTGGCCGACGTTGCCGACGTGATCTTTGGTTCACGTCTTGCGCGATGGGACAGCGGTGCGTGCTGCTTTCGTGCCGAAGTCGGCCACGTAATTAGCTTTGTAACACAAGTGGGCAAGAGATCGGCACGTTCCGGACCGAAACGGTGGCTGTGTACAATACCTGTTGTTTCGTTCCGACCGGCTGTTGCTGGCACATAAACGACTGTCCAGCGAGAAAATTATATTGAAAATGAATGAGTTACGCCATCCATTTGATGGCCGCATTCAACAGGCCGGACGTGGCACACTCGGCGACGCACTCGACGGCAAGTCAGTCGCCTATGTCGAAATCGGTGAAGAAGCCGAAGGGCAGCGCATCGACAATTTTCTGATGCGCGTGGCCAAGGGCGTGCCTAAAAGCCATATCTACCGCATCCTGCGCTCCGGCGAGGTGCGAGTCAACAAAGGCCGCATCGACGCGGAATACCGTCTGAAACTCGGCGATCTGGTTCGTATTCCGCCGCTGCGGATTGCCCAGCAGGTGGAAGCGGCCCGCCCTGTGCCGGCGGCAGAATTCACGATCCTTCACGAAGATACGCATCTTTTGGTGATCGACAAGCCCGCCGGGGTGGCCGTGCACGGCGGCTCCGGGGTGGCCTTCGGGGTGATTGAACAATTGCGTCAGTCGCGCCCGGACGCCAAGTTCCTGGAACTGGTGCACCGCCTTGACCGCGAAACGTCTGGCGTGCTGCTGCTTGCCAAAAAACGTTCTGCACTGGTGGCGCTGCACGAGCAGATCCGCGAAGGCCAGTTGGACAAGCGGTACTTTGCGGCGGTGAAGGGCGTCTGGCCGCACAAGCGACAACACATCAAATCGCCACTGTATAAATACACTACACCGGAGGGCGAGCGCCGCGTACGCGTGCAGGCCGATGGGCAGGCGTCGCACACGATCTTCAACAAGGTCGGCGTGTTTGGCCCATACACGTTGCTGGAGGCCGAACTGAAGACGGGGCGCACGCACCAGATTCGGGTGCATCTGGCGCACGCCGGTTTTCCGATCCTGGGCGACGACAAGTACGGCGACTTTGCCCTGAACAAAGTGCTATCCCGCGCGAATGCTTCGCCGCGACTGGCGCGGATGTTCTTGCATGCGCATCGCCTACAACTGACGCATCCGCATAGCGGTGAAGTCGTCACGTTCAATGCGCCGTTGCCCGCCGAATGTACCGATTTCCTCAACGCTTTCCAGGGCCCCGATTCCGATGCCGCAGCAGCGCTTTGATCTGATCGTCTTCGATTGGGATGGCACGTTGATGGATTCGACGTCGGCCATCACCCGGTCGATCCAGCTCGCATGCCGGGATCTTGACCTGCCGGTGCCCGACGATGCACGGGCGAGCCACGTGATTGGCCTGGGCCTGCGGGATGCGCTCGAATATGCCGTCCCGACGCTTGATCCCGCCGACTACGGCAAGCTGGCGGACCGGTATCGTTTCCATTACCTCAGCCGTGATGCGCATCTCGTCCTGTTTCCGGGCGTGCGAGAAATGCTGGAAGCACTGCGCCGCCAGAACTATCTGCTGGCTGTGGCGACGGGCAAGTCCCGCGTGGGCCTGCAACGTGCAATGGAGGCGACAAATCTGACGGGCGTGTTCGACAACACCCGTTGCGCCGATGAGACGTTCTCTAAGCCGCACCCCGCCATGCTGCTCGAACTCACGCGCGATCTCGGCATGGAGGTCGAGCGCACGGTGATGATCGGCGACACGACGCACGATCTGCAAATGGCCGCCAATGCCGGCGCCGCCGGCGTGGCCGTCACATACGGCGCGCATCCTGCCGATGTGCTGGATTCGCTTACGCCGTTGTATAGCGCCAAGTCGGTTCCGGATTTACACAATTGGCTGACGCAACATGCCTGAGATGGTCGAGCCCGTTCGTGTATGTGAAAGCGCAGCGTTGGAAGATGGCGGCTTAGGTGTCCGGTTTCAGGTGGACGTGCGCGGTCGGCTCGTCAGCGCGTTCGTCGTCCGCTACGCCGGCGAGGCTCATGGTTATCTGAACCAGTGCGCACACGTGCCGATGGAAATGGACTGGCAGGAAGGCCAGTTTTTCGAAAGCTCTGGTCTGTATCTGATGTGCGCGACGCATGGTGCCATTTACGAGCCGGATACTGGCCGGTGCGTCGGCGGGCCTTGCCGGGGTTCGCATTTGTCCAAGCTTGAGGTTGCCGAGCGCGACGGCGCAGTCTGGTGGCAGCCGGATACGCTATTCCGAGCGCCCGTGTCCGCGCCCGAACCAACACCTTCTGCCTAGTAGCGCAGTTTTCCTTCTCGATCGTTTTCTCCTTATCTATGACTGACTCGATTCCGCCGAAAGGGCCCGACGACGCCCCCAACGAGGGTGCAGGCAAACCAGAAGCGCTGGAAGTCGCACAGCATGCGGATCATCCGCTTGAAGCCGAATTGCGTAACCCGCCCCCATCGGCATCGGCAGCCTCTGCGCCGGCCGGCGGCTGGGAGCGTGAGGTACTCGAAAAAGTCCTGATGGCAACGGTCCGTGAGCAGCGCGCCGCGCGCCGCTGGCGCATCTTTTTCCGCTTCGTGGCGCTGGGCCTGATCGGAGTGCTTATTTATGCGTTCGCCAGCTTGGAGGGCGAAACCGTCAGCACGGGCCGCCACACAGCGATTGTCACGCTCGAGGGTGAAATTGCGGCCAACACAAACGCCAGCGCCGAAAACATCAACGCATCCTTGCAGGCCGCGTTTGCAGATGACAACACCGTCGGTGTGATCCTGAAGATCAATTCGCCGGGCGGCTCGCCGGTGCAGGCGGGCATGATCAACGATGAAATCCGCCGTCTTCGCGCCAAGTACAAGAAGATTCCGCTATACGTCGTTGTAGAAGAAATGTGTGCGTCAGGCGGTTACTACGTGGCTGCCGCTGCTGACAAGATTTACGTCGACAAGGCCAGCATCGTCGGTTCGATCGGCGTGCTGATGGACGGCTTCGGCTTTACTGGTCTGATGGACAAAGTGGGCGTGGAGCGCCGCCTGCTCACCGCCGGTTCGAACAAGGGAATGCTCGATCCGTTTTCGCCCGTGTCTCCGCAACAGAAGCAATACGCGCAAGAGATGCTGGACCAGGTGCACCAGCAGTTCATCGACGTGGTTAAGCAGGGGCGCGGCAACCGACTGAAGGATGATCCCACGCTATTCACCGGCCTGTTCTGGACGGGCGCCAAGGCCGTCGATCTGGGTTTGGCCGACGCGATCGGTAGCTCGGATTTCGTCGCTCGCAGCGTCATCAAGGCGCCGGACGTGGTGGACTACACCGTCAAGGAAAACTTCGCCTCGCGCGTGGCGCGCAAGCTCGGCACGGCGATGGGAGCGGGCGCAGTCAAGGCGCTGGCCACTACGGGCCAGCTCAAGCTGCTGATGAAGGAGTAGAAGGGGAAGAGGTGCGCTATCGCGCCAGCAGCGAGAAGATTGCCGGCCGCTTATGCAGGTTCATGCGGTCGGCGCGCCAGTCGCTCACGGGTAGCGTGACAACCTGCTCGCTGGGCAGCGTCAGATCCACTGCAATCGACAGCAACGTACTCGGCGCACAACCGGCCTGAATGGCCTCGAGCAACGCGCCATTGCGGTAGGGCGTTTCAATGAACACCTGTGTTTGGGCGGCTGAGCGTGAAAGCTGTTCCAGCGCGCGAAGCTTGGATTTGCGCTCGGCCGCATCGACCGGCAAATAGCCGTTGAATGCAAAGCTCTGGCCGTTCAGCCCGGACGCCATCACCGCCAGCAGAATCGAACTCGGCCCCACCAGCGGCTTGACGCGCACGCCGCGTCGGTGCGCGAGGCGCACGAGATTCGCGCCCGGATCGGCCACCGCCGGCACGCCGGCTTCCGACATCAGCCCCGCGTCCTGGCCCGCAATCACCGGCGCCAACAGTGCTTCCAGTTCCGATTCAGGCGTTTTGACGTTCAGTTCGCGAATGGTGATTTCTTGCAGCGGACGTGCCAGCGGCGTCGTCTCGGCCAGCTTCTTGAGCAGCGCTCGCGCCGTCTTGGCGTGTTCAGCGACGATATAGTCGAGCCGCGCGGTGATCTGCTGTACGCCGGCCGGAATCACGTCAGGCAGCGGGTCCGCTGCATCGCGTGAGCCAAGCGTGTTCGGAATGAGGTAAAGCGTACCGGGCATAGTTCAGGCGAAGAGCGGGTAGCGAGCGTTGCGCAGCATGGTCGTCAGCGCGATTAGCGGCAGACCCACCAGCGCAGTCGGGTCCGACGACTCGACGCGCTCGAGCAGGGCGATGCCGAGGCCTTCCGATTTGGCGCTCCCGGCAACGTCGTACGGGTGTTCTAAATGCAAGTAGGCGTCCAACTCCTCATCGGAAAGTTCCCGGAAGGTCGCCAGCGTGCGGATGTCCTCGCTCTGGTGGTGCCCGGTCCGGCCGTCGTACAGGCACAACGCTGAATGGAATGTGACGGTGCGTCCGCGCATCCAGTGCAATTGCGCCAGTGCGCGGGTGTGGTCACCCGGTTTGCCGACCTGCTTGCCATCAAGCGTCGCGACCTGATCGGAGCCGATGACCAGCGCGCCCGGATAGTCTGCTGCGACCTTCTCTGCCTTCTGCCGAGCCAGGCGCAGAGCGGTCTGGTCTGGTGACTCGTCCGGGGCGGGCGTCTCATCAATGTTCGGCACCACGATCTCAAACGGCAGGCGCAGGCGTTCGAGCAATTCCCTCCGATATGGTGAGCTGGAGGCCAGAATGAGCGGCGGACGCGATGCAGAAGTCATAAGTGCTTGAAGATGCAGTGGATTTTGAGCAAAACCTTTTGACGCCAGAGGTTTCTGCCCGCTATAATCCCGGGTTTCGCGGATTGGCCGCGCAGTGTCGCAAACCGGGCGCCCAGGCGCAAGGTGTCAGGCGGCGCTGCGGGCGGTTGATCCGGTTTGCGCACCAACAGCAACGCGTTCGACAGGTTCGATTCGTGGATTTTCGTACATTCGATCTTTTCGCGTTCATTCGCGCGGGTGAGCCAGCAAGCGGTACGGTCTCTCTGACCGAGATGCCTCGCCTGCTGGCCGAGCAAGCCGCCGATGCCCCCGCTGACGCCAACACGCCGTTCAGTTGGCACTTGCAGGGTCTGGTGCGCGAGGAGGCTACCGCGGGCCAGTTGCCGCGTCAGCGTCTCTTCGTGGATCTTGAAGTGGAGGGTGCAGTCTGGCTGCAATGCCAGCGATGCCTCAAAGCTTACGAGCAGCCGCTCCCGGTGCGCACGCGCCTGGAAGTCATGCGTTCGGAAGCCGAGGCAGACGCCGCTCCGCTGGACGACGACGAGGCTGACGTGATCGTCGGCTCGCGACATTTTGATCTGATCACGCAGATCGAGGATGAGCTGTTGCTGGCGTTGCCGGTGTCGCCGCGTCATGCCGTCTGTCCGGATGAGGTGTTGCCGGAAGAGGCTGAAGCCGAAAAGAAGCCGTCGCCGTTCGCGGTGCTGGCCAACCTGAAGACCAAACATTAGGCGTGCGCGAGTATTGCGCGCGCTGATGGAAGTACGTTTCACACGCCTACCGGAATGGCTACGCTCCGGCTCCGTGTGATGTGATAAGATTGATTAAATTGCTTAGGAGTCAGTCATGGCTGTTCAACAAAACAAGAAGTCGCCGTCCAAGCGCGGCATGCATCGTTCGCACGATTTCCTGACGGCGGCCCCGATCGCTGTCGAGCCGACCACCGGCGAAGTGCACTTGCGTCACCACGTGAGCCCGAATGGCTACTATCGTGGTCGCAAGGTCGTGAAGACCAAGAACGACTGATGCGATTTGCCAGTTTTCTGGCAAGCGTGTTGGGTTGGTCTGAACGCACAGGTTCATGATGCAAGCAAAAAAGCGGCAAGCCAATTTGCCGCTTTTTTGTTGAGCGAAATTCGGCAATGCGTGTACGGGTTTGTGTACCATACGCGCGCCAACGGCCGGAGCCGCACGTGAAACCGCAACTCAGACTCGCATGACCATCAAGCTTGCCATCGACTGCATGGGTGGCGATCACGGCGTTGGCGTGACAATCCCTGCAGCGATCCATTTTCTCGCCGCACACGAAGACGTCGAAATGCTGCTCGTCGGGCAGCCCGATGCCATCGCGGCGCAGCTCAAGCGACTCCACGCCACCGCGAACCCGCGCGTCCACGTCGTTCCCGCCTCCGAGGTGGTGTCGATGGACGATCCGGTCGAGGTCGCGTTGCGCAAGAAGAAAGATTCTTCAATGCGCGTGGCCATCAATCAGCTCAAGGAAGGCGCCGCTCAGGCGTGCGTTTCCGCCGGCAACACCGGCGCGTTGATGGCCGTGTCCCGTTACGTTCTCAAGACGTTGGACGGCATTGACCGCCCGGCGATCGCCACGGCCATCCCGAACGAGAAGGGCGCAGGCACCACCGTGCTGGATCTTGGTGCCAACGCTGACTGCGAGCCCGAGCACCTGCTGCAATTCGCGCAGATGGCCTCGGCGATGGTGTCGGTGGTCGAGCAGAAGCCGCGTCCAACGGTCGGTCTGCTCAACATCGGCGAAGAAGTCATCAAGGGCAACGAGGTCGTCAAGCAGGCGGGTGAGCTGCTGCGCGCCTCCGATCTCAACTTCTTCGGCAACGTTGAAGGCAACGACATCTTCAAGGGTACGACCGACATCGTTGTCTGCGACGGCTTTGTCGGCAACGTGGCGCTCAAAAGCACCGAAGGACTGGCCAAGATGATCGGTGAGATGCTGCGCCAGGAATTCAGCCGCTCGTGGTTCACCAAGTTGCTTGCTGTCGTGGCGCTGCCGGTGCTGACGCGTTTCAAACGGCGCGTGGATCATCGGCGCTACAATGGCGCCGCGCTGCTCGGTCTGCGTGGTCTGGTCATCAAGAGCCACGGCTCGGCCGACGCCTACGCGTTCGAATGGGCCATCAAGCGTGCCTACGACGCCGCGGCCAACGGCGTGATCGCCCGCATTGCGCAGGCGTTCGAATCGCACCATGACGCAGCGGGCGCTGCGCCGGTCTCCACTTCCACTCCGGCCGCCGACGCGGCTTGAACGCGTCGCCCCGAGTCAGATTTCACCCCACCGCACATGACACGTTTCGCAAGGATCATCGGTACGGGCAGCTACTTGCCGCCCAAGCGGGTTACCAATGACGAACTGGCGGCCCAGTTGGCCGAGAAGGGTATTGAGACGAGCGACGAATGGATCGTCTCGCGCAGCGGCATTCGGGCGCGTCATTTCGCCGAGCCGGATGTTACGTGCAGCGACCTCGCCGTGAGGGCGGCCGAGCGCGCGATCGAAGCCGCCGGCATCGATCGCTCCGAACTCGACCTGATCCTGGTGGCGACGTCCACGCCGGATTTCGTGTTCCCAAGCACGGCGTGCCTGGTGCAGCAGAAGCTCGGCATCACCAACGGGTGCGCCGCGTTCGACGTGCAGGCCGTGTGTTCCGGCTTCGTCTACGCGCTGGCAACGGCCGACAAATTTATCCGCTCGGGTGCCTATCGCAACGTGCTGGTGATTGGCTCCGAAGTCTTCTCGCGCATCATCGATTTCACCGATCGCACCACTTGTGTGCTGTTTGGCGATGGCGCTGGCGCCGTGGTGCTGCAGGCTTCTGACGAGCCGGGCATCCTGTCGACTGCGCTGCATGCTGACGGCAGCCACGCCAACATCCTGTGCGTGCCGGGCAACGTGGCCGCGGGCGCAATCCAGGGCAGCGCCTTCCTCTACATGGATGGTCAGGCTGTCTTCAAGCTGGCCGTCACGGTGCTCGACAAGGTTGCCCGTGAAGCACTGGCAGCAGCGGAACTCGATGCCTCGCAAGTCGACTGGTTGATCCCGCACCAGGCGAACATCCGCATCATGCAGGGCACGACCAAGAAGCTGGGCCTCTCGAACGAGCGCCTGATCGTGACCGTCGATGAACATGGCAACACGTCTGCAGCCTCGATTCCGCTGGCGCTCGACGTTGCTGTGCGCGACGGCCGCATCCAGCGCGGCCAGCATGTGATGCTCGAGGGCGTGGGCGGCGGCTTCACCTGGGGCGCCGCGCTGCTGCGCTTCTGATTGACGAATTTCCAGAACGAACAATACGAGCCATGACATTCGCTTTCGTCTTCCCCGGCCAGGGTTCGCAATCGGTCGGCATGCTCAATGCGTTTGCCGATCATCCGGCCGTGGCGGCCACGCTGGCCGAGGCGTCCGACGCGCTGGGCCAGGACATCGGCAAGCTGATCGCCGAAGGCCCGGCTGAAGAGCTGAACCTGACCACCAACACGCAGCCGGTCATGCTGACGGCTGCCGTTGCAGTCTATCGTGCATGGCAGGCCGCCGGTGGCCCGACGCCCACCGTCGTGGCCGGCCATAGCCTCGGCGAGTATTCGGCGCTGGTCGCCGCGGGTGCCATCGCGTTCAAAGACGCTGTACCGCTGGTGCGTTTCCGTGCCAAGGCGATGCAGGAAGCTGTACCGGTGGGCGAGGGCGGTATGGCTGCGATCCTCGGCCTGTCGGACGATGATGTGCGCGCCGCATGCGCAGAAGCTTCGGTCGCAGGCGTCGTCGAAGCCGTGAACTTCAATGCGCCGGCCCAGGTGGTGATCGCCGGTGCCAAGGCGGCCGTTGAGAAGGCTTGCGAAATCGCCAAGGCCAAGGGTGCCAAGCGCGCGCTGCCGCTGCCGGTGTCGGCGCCGTTCCACTCGTCGCTGCTCAAGCCGGCGTCGGATCGCCTTCGCGAGTATCTCGCCAACGTGACGGTCAATGCCCCGGTGATCCCCGTCATCAACAACGTGGACGTGGCCGTGGTGAGCGACCCGGCTGCCATCAAGGATGCGCTGGTGCGTCAGGCAGCATCGCCGGTGCGCTGGGTCGAGACCGTGCAGAAGATGAAGGGTGACGGCATCACCCGCGTGGTCGAATGCGGCCCGGGCAAGGTGCTGGCCGGCCTGGTCAAGCGTATCGATGGCGAGATCGTCGGTGACGCGATCTTTGATCCGGCGTCGCTGGAAGCTGTGCTGGGCCAACTCAAATAATCAACGGACTTCGTATGACCCAGGCATTGAACAATCAGGTCGCGCTCGTTACCGGCGCCTCACGCGGCATCGGTCGAGCCATCGCGTTGGAACTGGCACGCCAGGGTGCGACGGTGGTCGGTACGGCCACGTCTGAAGCCGGAGCGCAAGCCATCACGGCTTACTTTGCCGAAGCCGGCGTCAAGGGCAGGGGCGTGGTGCTCAACGTGAATGACGCCGCGCGCGGCGAGGCCGTCATCGAGGAAACCATCAAGACGCACGGCGGCCTGAACATTCTCGTCAACAATGCCGGCATCACGCAGGACAACCTGGCGATGCGCATGAAGGACGACGAGTGGGTGTCCGTCATCGATACGAACCTCTCCGCCGTGTTCCGCCTGTCGCGCGCCGTGCTGCGCCCGATGATGAAGGCACGCGGTGGCCGTATCATCAACATCACTTCGGTGGTGGGCTCGGCCGGCAACCCGGGTCAAGCCAACTACGCCGCGGCCAAGGCGGGCGTGGAGGGCATGTCCCGCGCGCTGGCACGTGAGATCGGCAGTCGTAACATCACCGTGAACTGTATCGCGCCGGGCTTTATCGACACTGACATGACGAAGGTCCTGTCCGAAGAGCAACATACCGCGCTGAAGGCGCAGATTCCGCTGGGCCGCCTGGGCGCTCCGGAAGACATCGCCAGCGCAGTTGCCTTCCTGGCGTCACCGGCGGCGGGCTACATTACCGGCTCGACGCTGCACGTCAACGGCGGCATGTACATGGGATAAGGAAGCCGTCCCGGCGGCGGGTGTGCGGGGCTTTGCGCATGCGTAAAATCCTGTGCGATCGCTGATTTAACTGGCTTTTAGCATCATGTTGGGCGCATTTTTTGCATGGATTCCGGAGCGGTTTTTCACCGCGCAAACCTGCTAGAATGCGCGCACTTTTTGTCGAATACTTCCCTGGAGGGTTAAATGGACAACATCGACGCACGCGTTAAGAAGATCGTTGCTGAGCAACTCGGCGTAGCCGAAGCAGACATCAAGAACGAATCGTCGTTCGTGAACGATCTGGGCGCGGATTCGCTCGATACGGTTGAGCTGGTGATGGCTCTGGAAGACGAGTTCGGTATGGAAATCCCGGACGAAGAAGCCGAGAAGATCACCACGGTGCAGCAAGCCATCGATTACGCGACCGCCCACGTCAAGGCGTAAGCGTCAATCGATCTCTTGACATCGCGGGCCACAGAAAGGGCGGTTGTCCGGTTTGACCGGGTGGCGCGTTTTCTGTGGCCTTTGTCGCTGATACAGAGTTGCAGGAAAGCATAGTGAGCCGTCGTCGCGTAGTCGTAACCGGCCTGGGGCTGGTCTCTCCGGTGGGGAACTCGGTCGCCGAGGGGTGGGCCAATCTGGTCGCCGGCAAGTCCGGGATCGCCACCATCACCAAATTCGATCCGTCGAACCTGGCCGTGCATTTCGCCGGCGAGGTGAAGGGTTTCAACGCCGAGGAGTACATCCCGGCGAAGGAAGCCCGCAACATGGATACGTTCATCCATTACGGCATTGCTGCCGGCGTGCAGGCGCTCAAGGACAGCGGGCTGGAAGTGACCGAAGCCAATGCGGAGCGCATTGGTGTGCTAGTCGGTTCCGGTATCGGCGGTCTGCCGATGATCGAAGATACACACCAGACCTACGTCGACCGCGGTCCGCGTCGTATTTCGCCGTTCTTTGTGCCGGGTTCGATCATCAACATGATTTCCGGCCATCTGAGCATCATGTTTGGCCTGAAGGGGCCGAATCTGGCAGCCGTTACGGCGTGTACGACCGGTTTGCACAGCATTGGTCTGGCTGCGCGTCTCATCCAGGCGGGCGATGCCGACGCGATGGTGGCCGGCGGTGCCGAATCGACCGTTTCGCCGCTGGGCATTGGTGGCTTTGCTGCCGCCCGTGCGCTGTCCACGCGCAACGATGATCCGGCTACGGCCTCCCGTCCCTGGGATAAGGACCGCGACGGCTTCGTCCTTGGCGAAGGTGCGGGTGTGATGGTGCTGGAAGAATACGAGTCGGCGAAGGCTCGCGGCGCCACGATTTATGCAGAAGTTGCCGGCTTCGGCATGAGCGGTGACGCTTTCCACATGACGGCACCGAACATGGACGGCCCTCGCCGCTGCATGCTGAACGCACTGCGCGATGCTGGCATGAACGCAGATCAGGTCCATTACCTGAATGCGCACGGCACGTCCACGCCGCTCGGCGACAAGAACGAATCCGAAGCCATCAAGGCGGCTTTTGGCGATCACGCGGCCAAGATCGTCGTGAACTCCACAAAGTCTATGACCGGTCACTTGCTGGGTGGCGCGGGCGGTTTGGAGTCGGTGTTTACGGTGCTCGCGCTGCATAATCAGGTATCGCCGCCGACCATCAACATTTTCAACCAAGACCCCGAGTGCGATCTGGATTACTGCGCGAACACCGCGCGGGACATGAAGATCGACGTGGCCGTGAAGAACAACTTCGGCTTCGGCGGGACGAACGGTACGCTGGTGTTCAAGCGCCCGTAAGGCAGAGCGGCACTTCGCCCGAGGGCGCGTGCCGCTTCCTTGTTGCCTTGGTTATTCAGCTCCTTGTCTTTCCAGCGCCGTATCGGCGGTTATGCGGGATCAGCCGATTCGGCATGGCTGTTCTTGTCTGCGCGGTGGTGTTGTGGGCGATCAAGGCATGGGGCGCCGCATTGCCTTGGTTTACCTGGGGCGCTATCACCGGGTTGACGATGGCTGCCTGCGTTCCCTTGATGGTGAACCGTTCACCGCTCGCAATGGAACTGATGTGGCGCGCTCGTCTCAAAGAGGACGGAGAGCCGGGGCAAGCCGTGTGGCAGGTCCGATTGAAAGCGTCAAAAGCGGTCCAAAATGCGCCTCTGCTATGGTCATGGGCACTTGGTGAGCGCGTCTTGGTCCTTGGGGTCGCGCGCCGCGGGTGGTGTCCACAGATTTTCGTGCTGATGCCGCCGTGGTTTTCCGCCAGGACGCTACGTCGTATGCGAAGTCTATTGCGCCTGGGGCCCCCGCGGCTGGTTTCCCAGGTGTCCGGTGTGTCGTAGGTAAAATACAACGTTTCCGAGTCACATAAATTCAAGGCGATACACTGCAGGTGAAGAATCCGTGAGCGAACGCGAAGCCGACCAGATCCTCGTCGAGCGCGTCCAGCAAGGCGACAAGCGAGCATTTGAACTGCTGGTGGTCAAGTATCACCGGAAGATCATTCGGCTCGTCTCCCGCCTGATCCGTGACCCGGCCGAAGTCGAGGATGTGGCACAGGATGCCTTTATCAAGGCCTACCGTGCGTTGCCCCAGTTCCGGGGGGAATCCGCGTTCTATACGTGGCTGTATCGCATCGCCGTCAACACGGCAAAGAATTACCTGGCGACGCAGGGTCGGCGCCCTGAATCGTCCAGCGACATCGACACCGAAGAGGCTGAAACTTTTGCCGACGGTGAGCTACTAAGGGATATCAATACGCCGGACTCCATGCTGCACACCAAGCAGGTGGCCGAAACGGTCAACCGTGCAATGGAAGCGCTGCCCGAAGAATTGCGTACTGCAATCACACTCCGGGAGATCGAGGGTCTGAGCTATGAGGAAATCGCTGAGGCAATGGAATGCCCGATCGGCACGGTCCGGTCCCGCATTTTCCGGGCGCGCGAGGCGATTGCCGAGAAATTGCGCCCCCTGCTGGGAACAGTCGAGGGCAAACGGTGGTAGCCAGCCGATATGACAAGCCGGCGGCCGCATGCGGCTGCAAACGGTGAAACCTCGGGAAGTCTTCTCTCGGATCGTTGATTGGACGTTGGAGTTTTTGGGGTCGGGAAATGGGTCAGGCTCAATTGCAAACAGCAGAAGCGGAGTTCGCGCAGCGCATCTCTGCTTTGATGGACGGCGAAGTCGCGGCGCACGAGGTGTCGTCTGCGGTCGAGCTCGCCAAGGATGTTGAGGGCGCTGCGCATTGGCGCGAATATCAACTGATCGGCGACGTGCTCCGGTCAGAAGATCTTCTGAACACGCGTTCCTCAGAAGATTTCGTCAGCCGGTTCTCGGCCAAGCTCGACGCCGAGCCGCATCTGCTGGTGCCGGCTGTGGCACAGCGTGCGAAAGCCCAGGAGAGGCACCGCTTCCTGGTCAGCCCCGCTTGGGTCCGCCGGATCATGCCGACGACCGCGGTGGCGGCGGCGGTGGCGGCCGTTAGCTGGGTTGTCGTGCCGCAGCTGCGCGGTCCTGCCGATGGTGCCGACGGCTCTCCCGCGTTGGTCGCCAAAGCGACGCAGGGTGGCGGCGCGCAGGCGCTGACCGTGGCGGCAACCGACAATACGCCAATGATCCGTGATGCCCGTCTGGACGAATACTTGAGCGCTCACCGCCAGTCGGCGACCAACGGTATGGTGGTTCCTTATCTGCGTGCAGTGGCCAACGGGGTGGCGAACACCCAGGACTCCAATCAGGAATAATGCGGGCATCCATGTCGAAGGTGTGGCACCCCGTTGCCGGGGCAGGCGCCCGCAAGCTGCAGGCCGTTCGGCGGTCGGTTTTTCTTCTTCTGTGTGTTTCGGCGCTGGCGACTGCTGCGCAGCCGCAGCCCGATCCCATGCCGCGCAAGGAGGCCGCCTCCTGGCTCGCCAAAATCCATCGCGCGGCGCTCAAGCAGAACTATGTCGGCACGCTGACGTATCAGCGTGGCACCGGCATGCACTCCACCCGCATCCAGCATTACGCCGATCTCTTCAATAATGAGTATGAGCGCGTCGAAGCGCTGGACGGCAAGCAGCGCGAAATGCTGCGCCAGAATGACGTCGTCCGGAACCTGATTTACGACGTCAAACTCGTTGTGACGGAGAAGCAGGAGCACAAGGACAGCTTCCCCGCGCTGCTCGCCACCACCAATGGCGATGTGCTCGATCAATACGACATGCGCCATCTACCGACAGAGCGCGTCGCGGGCATGGATTGCGAAGTCTTCCAGCTCGATCCGAAGGACGGCTACCGCTATGCCTACCGTATCTGGGCGGAGCGTAACAGCGGTTTGCTTATGCGTGCCCAGACCATCGGTGAAGACGGCAAGGTGCTTGAACAGGTTGCCTTCTCGCAAGTCGAACTGGGTGTGCCGTCGGAAAAGCAGAAGATCGTTTCTGCGTTCAAGAACCTGAACGGCTGGAGTCAGTACGAGATCGTGACGCAGCCGACCAATCTGGCCGAGCAAGGCTGGACGATCGGCAACCCCGTCAAGGGCTTCCAGAAGATCCGCGAGGTGCGCCGTCCGCTGGGCGACGTTGCGCCGGCCGGCAAGAACGCTTCCGGTTTCGAGGTCCAGCAGGTCGTGTTCAGTGACGGGCTCGCAGGACTGTCGCTCTTCATTGAGCCGGTGTCGGAAAAACGCACGCGTCGCGAGGGCTTTATCTCGCAAGGGGCCACGCATGTGATGGTGCGACGTGTTGCCGATTTCTGGCTGACCGTGGTAGGCGAAGTCCCGTTTGCTACCATCAAGCAGTTTGGCGCAGCAGTCGACTACAAGCCGGTGTCCGCCAACGCGACCAACAAGCCTGTCGGCGCGCCGCAGTAGCCGCGGCCGGCACCTGCCGTGGACGCGCGGCGCGGCCGCCGCGATCCCATTTTTCTATCTGTTTTTGCCCCGGGGAGCCTTCATGCGTACCGCTCGATCCGTTCACGCTTTGCGTCTACTGTGCGTTGCCGCCGCCTTGGCGGTCGGGAGCGCGCTGACGCCCGCCCACGCCCAGAACGCCACGGGTAGCGTGGCTACGGGCACGTATGGCCTTCCCGATTTTGCCGATCTGGTCGAGAAAGTCAGCCCCGCTGTCGTCAACATCCGCACGACCGAAAAGGTCCGTATGCAGCAGGGTGGTCCGAACGATGACGACATGGCCGAGTTCTTCCGCCGCTTCTTCGGTGTGCCGATGCCTGGCATGCCCGGGCAGGGCCAGAAGCGCCGCAACGCGCCGCCCCAACAGGAAGAGGAACAGAGCCGCGGCGTCGGTTCCGGCTTCATCATCTCGGGTGACGGCTACATCTTGACCAACGCGCATGTGGTGGAAGGCGCGGAAACCATCTACGTCACGCTGATCGACAAACGCGAGTACAAAGCCAAGCTGATCGGCCTGGACAAACGCACCGATGTAGCGCTCGTCAAGGTGGAGGCGACGGGGTTGCCCAGCCTTAAGCTCGGCGATTCCGACAAGGTGCGCGTTGGCGAGTGGGTGCTTGCGATTGGTTCTCCCTTTGGTCTCGACAATACGGTGACGGCGGGCATTGTGTCGGCCAAGGGACGCGATACCGGCGACTACCTGCCGTTCATCCAGTCCGATGTGGCAGTCAACCCAGGCAACTCGGGCGGCCCGCTGATCAACCTGCGTGGTGAGGTGATCGGCATCAACAACCAGATCTACAGCCAGAGCGGCGGCTACATGGGCATCTCGTTCTCGATCCCGATCGACGAGGCGATGCGTGTGGCTGAGCAGTTGAAGGCGACGGGGCGCGTGACGCGGGGCCGCATCGGCGTGGCAATCGACAACGTGCCGAAGGACGCAGCGGAGTCGCTGGGTCTGGGCCGTGCGCGCGGCGCCTATGTCGGCAATGTCGAGTCGGGTGGGCCTGCAGACAAGGCCGGCATCGAGGCTGGTGACATCGTCTTGAAGTACAACGGCCGCGATATCGAGAAGGCGGGAGACTTGCAGCGCCAGGTCGGCGAGACCAAGCCGGGCACGCGCGCAACCGTGCAGGTCTGGCGCAAGGGCGCAACGCGCGATCTGACCGTGACGGTCGCCGAGTTGCAGGCCGATACGAAGGTGGCGCAGCGCTCCAAGGGCGCGCAGCCTGATAACAGCCAGCAGGGCCCGGGCAAGCCGAATGCCCTCGGGCTGGTGGTGTCGGACTTGTCCGACGGCGCGCGTCGCGAGTTCAAGACCAAGAGTGGCGTTGAGGTGCAGGTGTCGGAAGGACCGGCGGCGCGTGTCGGCATTCGCCCAGGCGATCTGATCCTGCGTGTCGGCGATACGGATGTCACCAACGCCAAGCAGTTCAACGAGGTGGTCGCCAGGCTCGACAAGAACCGCATGGTTGCCGTGTTTGTGCGTCGCGGCGACGCCACCCAGGTGGTGACACTGCGCCCGAGCGCAGCCCGCTCGGGAAGTGGTCAGTGATCGAACTCACGCTCTACGGCCGCACGTACTGCCATTTGTGCGAGGACATGAAAAACGCGCTGGAGCCACTCCGGCGCGGTTTTTCTTTTGTACTGCACGAAGTGGACATCGACAGCGACCCTGCGCTGGAGGCCCGGTTTGATGAATTGGTGCCCGTGCTGATGACCGGTGCGCCGGAAACCCCGCCGGAAGACGCGCGCGAGCTGTGCCACTACTTTCTGGATGTACAAGCTGTGCAAGCGTGGCTTACAGCACAAAGCGCGCACAACTGAGGTAACGCCGCTGCCGCAAAAAGAGGCGCGGGAAGCCCACTGAAATCCGGTAAAATCGCCTGTTAGCGCCGATTTTTGCAGTGCACGATTCTTGTGCCGCGACCTCGGCTTGGAACCCAATACCTCCCGCCGGCGCAGCCAACGCGCGCCGGCCTTGCCGGAACCGCTCGCGCTCCCGGCAGACGCGCCCGGGATGGGCGCTTTTCGACGCATTCGATGGACAATATCCGTAATTTCTCGATCATCGCCCACATCGACCACGGCAAATCGACGCTGGCCGACCGCATCATCCAGTTGTGTGGCGGGCTCTCCGACCGCGAGATGGAGGCCCAGGTGCTGGACTCGATGGATATCGAGAAGGAGCGCGGCATCACCATCAAGGCGCAGACCGCCGCGCTGTCTTATAAGGCTCAAGACGGCAAGGTCTACAACCTCAACCTGATCGATACCCCGGGACACGTCGACTTCAGCTACGAGGTCAGCCGTTCGCTGTCCGCGTGCGAGGGCGCGCTCCTGGTGGTCGACGCTTCCCAAGGTGTGGAAGCGCAGACCGTCGCCAACTGCTACACCGCCATCGAGTTGGGCGTGGAAGTGGTGCCGGTGCTCAACAAAATCGACTTGCCTGCAGCCGATCCGGAAAACGCGATCCAGGAAATCGAAGACGTCATCGGCATCGACGCCACCGATGCGACGCGCTGCTCCGCCAAGACCGGCGTGGGCGTGGCGGACGTGCTCGAAGCGCTGATCGCCAAAGTGCCGACGCCGAAGGGCGACCCGGCTGCGCCGCTGCAAGCGCTGATCATCGACTCGTGGTTCGACAACTACGTCGGCGTTGTGATGCTCGTGCGCGTGGTGAACGGCACGCTGCGCGCCAAGGACAAAGTCCTGCTGATGGCAACCGGTGCGCAGCATTTGGTGGAGCAGGTCGGCGTATTTTCGCCGAAGTCGGTGCCGCGTGAATCGCTGTCTGCCGGGCAGGTGGGCTTCGTCATCGCGGGCATCAAGGAACTGAAGGCTGCCAAGGTGGGCGACACGATTACCCACATGGCGCCGCGCAAGGCGGACGCCCCGCTGCCGGGCTTCAAGGAAGTCAAGCCTCAGGTGTTTGCGGGCCTGTATCCAGTGGAAGCGAACCAGTACGAAGCGCTGCGCGAATCGCTGGAAAAACTCAAGCTTAACGACGCGTCGCTGCAGTACGAGCCCGAAGTGTCGCAGGCATTGGGCTTCGGCTTCCGCTGCGGCTTCCTGGGCCTGCTGCACATGGAGATCGTGCAGGAGCGCCTGGAGCGCGAGTTCGACATGGACCTGATCACCACCGCGCCGACGGTGGTCTATCAGGTCCAACTGCGGGATGGCACGATGGTGCAGGTCGAAAACCCGGCCAAGATGCCGGCCGACCCGAGCAAGATCGAGGCGATTCTCGAGCCGATCGTCACGGTCAATCTGTACATGCCCCAGGAGTACGTGGGCGCCGTGATTACATTGTGCGAGCAGAAGCGTGGCTCGCAGATCAACATGAGCTACCACGGCCGCCAAGTCCAGTTGACGTACGAAATCCCGATGGGCGAGATCGTGCTGGACTTCTTCGACCGGCTGAAATCCGTCTCGCGCGGTTATGCGTCCATGGACTACGAGTTCAAGGAATACCGCGTGTCGGACGTGGTCAAGGTCGACATCCTCATCAACGGCGACAAGGTCGATGCCTTGTCCATCATCGTCCACCGTTCGAACAGCACGTACCGTGGCCGTGAAGTGGCCGCCAAGATGCGCGAGATCATTCCGCGCCAGATGTACGACGTAGCGATCCAGGCAGCCATTGGCGCGAACGTGATCGCCCGCGAAAACGTCAAGGCATTGCGTAAAAACGTACTGGCCAAGTGCTACGGCGGTGATATTTCGCGCAAGAAGAAGCTCCTCGAAAAGCAGAAAGAAGGCAAGAAGCGCATGAAGCAGGTGGGTACCGTTGAAATTCCGCAAGAGGCTTTCCTGGCCATCCTGCGCGTCGAAGAAAAATAATCCAGACATCGCTCGGACAATCTCTCATCCATGAACTTTGCCCTGATTCTGTTTGTTCTCGTCGTCCTCACTGGTATTGCTTGGGTGGCTGACAAGCTCGTGTTCCAGCGCCAGCGCCAGGCGGCCGCAGCCGCGGCGCTGGCTGAATTCGACGCGCGCGCGCAGGTGCAGGCGCAATATGGCGGTGGTGGCGACATCGGTGCAGCGCGTTTGCAACTGGCCGAAGACAAGCTGCGCCAGCCTTGGTGGCTGGAGTACACCGCCAGCTTCTTCCCAGTGATTGCCGCGGTGTTCCTCTTGCGCTCGTTCGTGATTGAACCGTTCAAGATTCCGTCGGGATCGATGATTCCGACACTGCAGATCGGCGACTTCATCCTCGTCAACAAGTACACGTATGGCATTCGTTTGCCGATCGTGAACAAGAAGATCGTGGAGCTAAACGAGCCGCAACGCGGCGACGTGATGGTCTTCCGCTACCCGAAAGACGAGTCGATGGACTACATCAAGCGCGTGATCGGCGTGCCCGGCGACGTGGTGAAGTACGACAACAAGCGCTTGACGGTGAACGGCCAGCCGGCCACCTACGCGCCGCAGTCAGACTACCTTGATGGTGAACGCCTGACGTATTCGAAGCAGTACCAGGAGACGCTGGGCAACGTCACGCACAACATCCTGAACGACGCCGACCGCCCGGCTTATGTTTCGGGCCCGGACGATTTTCCGTTCCGCGAAAACTGCACATACAATCAGACCGGCTTTACCTGCAAGGTACCTGCAGGTCACTATTTCATGATGGGCGATAATCGCGACAACAGCGCGGATTCCCGTTACTGGGGCTTCGTGCCGGACAAGAACATCGTCGGGAAGGCATTCTTCATCTGGATGAATCTGGGTGATCTGAAGCGGATCGGTGCGTTCCACTGATCCAATAAGTGACGCAAAGATATCTTACTAAAACTCGGCAATTGCAAAACGGGGGAAATGCAATGCGGATTCGTCAGGCCGGTCTGAAACGCCCGTCGCGCGGGATTACCATGTTTGGCATCCTGATCGGCATCATCGTGCTGATTACGTTTGTGCTGCCGGCCATTCGGTCTGTGCCGAGCCTGATGGAATACCAGGCCATTACACGTGCTGTGAAGCAGGCGCGCGAGCGTGCAAGCACGCGCGAAGAGATTGCCAACGCTTTCGACAAGCAAGCTGCGATCGACGACATCACGTCGATCAAGGGTGAGGATCTGGAAGTGCTGGACGGCGGTGGCTCCATCCAGGCGGTGCGTTTCTCGTACAAGCGCGAGATCCCCTTGTATGGCCCCATCGGTCTGGTGATCACCTATTCGGGGACCCAGCGTTGACATGAGTCTGGATGCACTACAGCAACGTCTTGGCTACCGCTTCAGCAAACCGGAGTTGCTGCAGCAGGCGCTCACCCATCGCAGCCACAGCGCGATGCATAACGAGCGCCTGGAATTTCTTGGTGATTCGATTCTGAATTGCGCCGTCGCCGACATGCTCTACGGCATGTTCGGCAAGCTGGATGAGGGCGATCTGTCGCGCGTGCGGGCCAATCTGGTCAAGCAACAGGCACTGTACGAGATCGCGCAGATGCTGCAGTTGCCCGATGCCCTGCGTTTGGGCGAAGGCGAATTGAAAAGCGGCGGTTTCCGCCGCCCATCTATCCTGGCCGATGCGCTGGAAGCGATTTTCGGGGCGGTGTTTCTCGACGGTGGCTTCGATGCAGCCCGCACGCTGATTCGCAAGCTGTACATCCCCATCCTCGAGCAGGTGGACCCGCGCACGCTCGGCAAGGACGCCAAGACGCTGTTGCAGGAGTACCTCCAAGGTCACAAGATTGCGTTGCCGCTGTACACGGTGGTGGCCACCCACGGCGCGGCGCATAATCAGCAGTTCGAGGTCGAGTGTTCGATTCCCAAGTTGGAGATTCGCGTCTCCGGCAGCGGGGCATCGCGGCGCGCGGCCGAACAATCGGCGGCCAAGCTGGCCTTGGAAGAAGCGCATCGCCTGGTGCCGCAGCTCGTCAAGCGCAGCCGCGCCGAGCGCACCGGCAAGACGCGCAAGCAGGCCACGCCGCCCGATCCGCAGTTGTCTCTCAGGTTGAAGGAATAATCAGTTAAATGAGCGACACCCCATTGCAGCCTCCGCAGCCAGAATCCGGCGTGCCGGAGGGGTTCCGCTGCGGCATGGTCGCCATTGTCGGGCGACCGAACGTTGGCAAATCCACGCTGATGAACGCCCTGGTGGGCCAGAAGGTCAGCATCACTTCGCGCAAGGCGCAGACCACGCGCCACCGCATCACGGGCATTCAGACGACCGATGACGCGCAGTTCGTCTTCGTCGATACGCCGGGCTTCCAGACACGTCACGCCACCGCGCTGAATCGTTCGCTGAACCGCGCCGTGACGTCCACGCTCACGTCGGTGGACGCCGTGTTGTTCGTGGTCGAAGCCGGCCGCTACGGCCCGGACGACGAAAAGGTGCTTTCGCTGCTGCCGCGCGAGACGCCTGTGATCCTGATCGTCAACAAGGTCGACCGGCTCGATGCGTACACGCGCGCCGAGATGGTTGCCGTGTTCCTGCAGGACATGGCGCAGGTGTTTCCGTTTGCGGAAATTGTGCCGATGTCGGCCAAGAACCGCGACGACATCGACCGTCTGCTCGGCATCGTGCGCCCGTACCTGCCGGAAGGCGAGCCGATGTACGACCCCGAAGCGCTGACCGATCGCAGCGAGCGCTTCCTGGCCGCCGAAATCGTTCGCGAAAAGGTCTTCCGTTGGACTGGCGACGAGTTGCCGTATTCCAGCACCGTCATCGTCGACAAATTCGAGTCCGAGGGCCGGCTGCGCCGCGTGTTTGTGACCATCCTGGTCGACCGGGACGCACACAAGGCGATGATCATTGGCGCGAAGGGCGCCAAGCTCAAGCAGATCTCTACCGAAGCCCGCATGGACATGGAAAAACTGTTCGACGGCAAGGTGTATCTGGAGGTCTGGATCAAGGTCAAGAGCGGTTGGGCGGACAACGAAGCCGGCCTGCGTGCTTACGGCTACGAATAACCACTGAGCCGGGCCACTCTTTACACACGCTCGATGGCGGGACGATCCGATCCGATTCCGGACGAAGCCGCGGAATGGCTGGCCGAAGAAGGCGTTGCCGGCGCCGCGCCGCGTAAGAGCTTTCCTGCGGGGCGCTCCGAAACACGCGTTGCTGCGCAGCCGGCTTTCGTGCTGCACAGTTACCCGTATCGGGAAACCAGCCTCATCATCGATGTCTTCACGCCGGATTACGGGCGCATGGCGCTGGTCGCCAAGGGAGCCAAGCGGCCGCATTCGGCGCTGCGTGCGGTGCTGCAGACCTTCCAGCCGCTGTCGCTGTCCTGGAGCGGCCGCGGCGATGTGCGCACGCTGACCCGTGCCGAGTGGGTCGGCGGCATGCTGCCGCTGGGCGGGGAGGGACTGCTCTCCGGGTTCTATCTGAACGAACTGCTCGTCAAGTTTGTCGCACGCGAAGACGGCCACCCGGTGCTGTTCGCGCATTACGTTGAAACGCTCAATAAGCTCGCCCATGGCGAACCTGCGGCCTTTACGCTGCGCGCGTTCGAACGTGTGCTCCTCCGTGAGACCGGCTTTGCTGCACAGCTTGATCGCTGTATCGACGGCGAACCCGTGCAGGCCGATGCCGAATACGTCTATCACCCTGAGCGAGGCATCCGGCGCACGCTGCCGAGCGATCCATCGTCCTGGCCCGTCTTGCGCGGCCAGACGCTGATTGACATGGAGCGGGACGATTACGGTTCACGCCCGACGACCGCGCAGCAAAGCCGCAGCCTGATGCGTTTCCTGCTGCATTATCATTTGCATGGCACGCCGCTTTCGACGCGCCAGATCCTGATCGACTTGCAGAAACTATGATCTTTCATGCCTCGCCGGGAATCATCGACCTGGGCATCAACATCGACCACGTCGCCACGCTGCGCAACGCGCGCGGCACCACCTACCCGGATCCGGTCGCCGCAGCGCTCCTGGCTGAAGAAGCCGGCGCCGATCTCATCACCCTGCACCTGCGCGAAGATCGCCGCCACATCAAGGACGCCGATGTGCGCGCGCTGCGGCCGCAGCTGCGCACGCGCATGAACCTTGAGTGTGCTGTCACCCAGGAGATGCTCGACATCGCCTGCGACATCGGCCCTCAGGACGTTTGCCTGGTGCCCGAGCGTCGTCAGGAAGTGACCACTGAAGGTGGCTTGGACGTGGTGGGCGGTTTCGCTAAGGTGCAAGCCGCCTGCAAACAACTGGCCGACGCAGGCATTCGCGTCTCGCTGTTCATCGATCCGGATGCGGCGCAGATCGAGGCCGCCGCCGCTGCAGGCGCCCCGGTCATCGAACTGCACACGGGCCGCTATGCCGAAGCGACCGACGATGCCGAGCTGCGGGCGGAACTCGTCCGCATCGAGACCGCGGTGGAAGAGGGCATCCGCTGGGGCGTGCGCGTGAACGCAGGCCACGGCCTCCACTACACGAACGTTCAGCCGATCGCGGCCATCGCGGGCATTCATGAACTGAATATCGGCCACGCCGTCGTTGCGCATGCGGTATTTGCTGGCTGGCAGAACGCGGTGCGCGAGATGAAAGCGATCATGGTTGCGGCACGGCTGTCTTCCACCACGCCGGCGGCCGCACATCCGGGCGTGCCGGTATGAACGAACAGGCTGCATCCGCCTCGGTGTCCGGTGCGATTTATGGCATCGGCACCGACATCATCCAGATCGAGCGCGTTGAAGGCGTGATGCAGCGGACCAACGGCCGCTTCGCCGAAAAGGTGCTGGGCCCCGATGAGCTGCGTGTCTACCATGCCCGAAAGGCGCGCTCTGAGCGGCGGGGCCTTGCGTTTCTTGCCACCCGCTTTGCCGCCAAGGAAGCCGTGTCCAAGGCCATCGGCCTGGGCATGCGGTGGCCGATGACATGGCGTGCGGTACAGACACTCAATCTGCCCTCCGGCCAACCGGTGGTGCGCTATAGCGGCGAACTGGCCGACTGGATTGCGCAGCACGGCCTTCATATCCAGATCAGTGTGACGGACGAGCGCGACTATGCAGTCGCATTCGCCGTCGCCGAGTTGCAAACGAAATCCTCCGCATGACTCAAACCAAGAAGCAGAAGCACCCCGGCCCGATCGTTCTGGATGTTGCCGGCCTGGAACTCGGCCCCGACGACGTCCGCCGCATTGCCCACCCATTGACGGGCGGCGTGATCCTGTTTGCGCGCAACTTTGAATCGCGCGCGCAGTTGACGGCGCTCACGCAGGCCATTCGCGCGATTCGGAGCGACGTGCTGATTTGCATCGACCACGAAGGCGGTCGCGTGCAGCGCGCCAAGACCGACGGTTTCACGCATCTGCCCGCCATGGGCGCGCTGGGCAAGCTCTGGGGCACCGATGTGCTAGCCGCCACGCGCGCTGCCACCGCCTGCGGCTACGTACTGGCCGCAGAACTGCGCGCGTGCGATATCGACCTCAGCTTCACGCCCGTGCTCGATCTCGACTACGGCAGCAGCAGCGTGATCGGCGATCGCGCGTTTCATCGCGACCCGCGCGTGGTCACGATGCTAGCCAACCACTTGACGCTGGGCCTGCGCCTGGCCGGCATGTCCAACTGTGGCAAGCATTTCCCCGGTCACGGCTACGTCCAAGCGGATTCGCACGTCGCCGTGCCGGTGGACGAGCGTCCGCTGGAGGCCATCCTCGCTGACGACGCGCAGCCTTACGGCTGGATGGGCATCGGCCTGCAATCCGTGATGCCGGCGCACGTGATTTATTCAGCGGTCGATCCGAACCCGGCCGGCTTCTCTCGCTTCTGGCTGCAGGACATGCTGCGCGCGCATTTCAACTTTGACGGCGTGATCTTCAGCGATGACTTGAGCATGGAAGGCGCGAGCGTTGCCGGCACGGTGGTCGACGGTGCGCGAGCAGCGCTCACGGCGGGCTGCGACATGGTCTTGATCTGCAATGCGCCGGAAAAAGCCGACCAACTGCTCGGCGAGCTTGATGTGCCGATGGGCAAGGCGTCGCAGCGGCGCGTGCGTCGGCTGTTTGGTGGTCGCGCCGTAAAGGACTGGGCAAAGCTGCAGCAACAATCGGCTTACAAGCAGGCGCTGCGCACGTTGCGCGAGGCGAAGCTCATCAAGTAACGTCGGAACACCCAGAAAACTGCTAGAAAAAAGAAAAGGCTCCCGAGGGAGCCTTGCTTCTTGCCGCGACGCCAGCTTACTTGGCGCGGCTACGGTACTCGTCGGTACGCGTATCGATTTCGATCTTCTCGCCGATGTTGCAGAACAGCGGCACCATGATCACGAATTCTTCGTTGTCGTTGATGCGAGCCGCCTTCAGAACCTTGCCCGACGACGTGTCGCCCTTGACGGCCGGCTCGGTGTAGACAATTTCGCGGACAACCGTGGTCGGCAGTTCCACCGAGATGGCGTTCTCGTTGTAGAACGTCACTTCGACCTTCATGCCGTCTTGCAGGTAGTTCAGCGCGCTGCCCATGGCGGCGGGCTCAACGTTGTACTGTTCGTACGTGACCGGATCCATGAACACGTACATCGAGCCGTCGAAGTAGGAATACTCGGCTTCCTTCTTCTCGAGGATGACTTGGTCCATCTTGTCGTCGGCGTTGAACACCGACTCGCCGCCTGCGCCCGTCAGCAGGTTCTTGTACTTCATCTTGACGACGGCGCCCGAGCGGCCCGAACGGCTGTACTCGGTCTTGAGCACGACCATTGCGTCGTTGCCGATCATGAACACGTTGCCAGCGCGGAGTTCTTGCGCGATTTTCAAAGCCATTTCACATTTCCTGAGAGTAAGAGGGTTCGATGCGCGCCAAGCAACGAAGCACCGCGCGATACCCTCCGGGCCGCGCGAACCAGGTCAGAGCCGGGGGTCGCATACAGATCAGCCCGCTATTTTACCTGTTTTTCGCAAAATGCCACCAAATTCGCGGCGAGATCGCCCAGTTGCATCAAGCTTTGCTCCCACGTGACCGCTCGTGCGCGCAGGCGAGGCACCGTAGCCGAAAACTGGTTCCAGTCGAGTGACGCCGGCGCACCATTCCAGGCGTGCCAGAAGGCGACCAGCGCCCTGGCGTCGGCCTCTGCCAGCGCCGGGGTATAGCGGGCCAGAAAGGCGTCCAGCTTCGTGAGATGCACGTCGTCGCTTTGCGGGTAGATGTGCCAGACAAAGGGCTTCAGTGCCCACTGGGCGCGCACGAACGAGTCTTCCCCTCGTACGAAATTGATGTCGCACGCCCAGAGCAGCGGGTCGTAATGCTCCTGCGGCACAAACGGCACAACGGCCACGCTGAGGTTGCCGCGCTTCCACCGGGCGCCTGTGCGGGCGCCACCGGCGTCGCCCAAGAGCCCGGCGATCTGCTGTGCCGCCAAACCTTCCGGGACCAGGCAGACCACCGGCTGGAACGATGCTTCCCATTGGGCGACGAGCGTCGGCAGCGCCGGGTTGGCGTAGGCGAACAGGCTCACACGCAGGGCGTCGGGGTTATCGCGCATCAGATCGTCGACGCCGAGGCGGTGCCACAGAGCCTGATGGGCAGCCGGGCTTGCCTCGAACGTCTTGCGTTGTGCGCCAAGGTGCGCTTCCCGCAGTAAGCCGCCGGTATTGCGGGCAAAACCGGGAAAGAAGAAGTGCTTGAGGAGCGGCAGCCGGACATGTGGGGATTGCATCGCGTGGTGTTCTGCCACCCAATTCTCTGCGCTGAGGTATTCCAGATTGATCCACACGGGCGCCGATCCCTGGGATGCCCGCTCGGCCATGAGCGTCAGCATGGGCTCCGGGACGGCGCACGCGAAGGCGCCGATCACCACGTCGTGCAGCGTCGGGTGAGCGTCCGCTGCGAGTAGGTTGGCGACCTGCGCGTCGTCAGCCCAGTGGCGAATATCCACGCCCGAGACGCGCTGGGCATCGGTCTTTGCGTCGACAGCAGGGCAGATTTTCTCGAACGAGCGGAGATCGTCTACCCACAGGCGGACCGTGTGGCCGTGCTCCTGTGCAAGCTGGCGAGCCAGGCGCCAGCAGACGCCAATATCGCCGTAGTTGTCGACGACGCGGCAGAAGAGATCCCAGGATGTGATGGTGCGCATGCAGGACGGTGGGGCGGGCAGCGAAGAGGATGGGCCGACATTGTAGTCGGCAGCTTGTTCTACACTGACGGCCTCTGATCCAGCGAACGCCATGTCGTCCGACGCCAAGCAACCCCAGTCCCCTGAGACGCCCGAGAGCGTCGAGGCCAACGCGCCCGCGAACGTGCCTGAATTCGACGCGAAAGCGCATATCGCGCGCTTGCCGAACCTGCCGGGCGTGTATCGCTATTTTGATGTGCAGGGCAATGTGCTCTACGTGGGCAAGGCACGCGACCTCAAGAAGCGCGTGTCGAGCTACTTCAACAAGACGCTGCTCTCGCCGCGCATCGCGATGATGGTGGCGAAGATCGCGCGCATCGACACCACGGTCGTGCGCAGCGAAGCCGAAGCGCTGCTGCTCGAGAACAATCTCATCAAGGCCCTGGCGCCGCGCTATAACATTCTGTTTCGCGACGACAAGTCGTATCCATATCTAAAGCTCACGCAGCACGCGTATCCGCGCATGGCGTATTACCGCGGCGCAACCGACCGCAGGCATCAATACTTCGGCCCATTCCCGAGTGCGCATGCCGTGCGCGAGAGCATGCAGATCCTGCAGAAGGTGTTCCGGCTCCGTACGTGCGAAGACACGGTCTTCAACAACCGCACGCGGCCGTGCCTGCTGCATCAGATCCATCGTTGCAGCGGCCCATGCGTCCAGGCCATCAGCGCAGAGGACTACGCACGCGATGTCGCCAACGCGGCCAGTTTCTTGCAGGGCCGGCAAGACGAGGTTATGCAGACGCTGCAGGACAAGATGCAGCGCTACGCCGAATCGCTGGCGTTCGAGCAGGCTGCCATCGTGCGGGACCAGATCGGCGCGTTGTCGACGGTGCTCAAGCAGCAGTCGGTGGAAGAGGTCGGCCACGCCAGTGACATCGATATCCTGGCTGTTGCCATCAAGGGCGGCCACGCCTGCGTGAACCTGGCGATGGTGCGCGGCGGGCGTCATCTCGGTGACAAAGCTTACTTTCCCACGCACGTGGAAGAGGGCGCCGCCATTGTCGGTGTGGATGTCGAAGCCGATAGCGTGTCGGCTGCAGAAACATCGCGTGATGCCGAACGCATGGCCAGGGACATCCTCGAAGCCTTCGTTGCGCAGCACTATCTCGATCAGTTCGTGCCGCCGGTGCTGGTGGTCAGCCATCCGATTCTCGCAACCGAGCTGATCGATGCGCTGGCCGAGCAGGCCGGGCGTCGCATCTCGGTCGTGCGTCAGCCCCAGGGTGGGCGTCGCGCGTGGCTCGAGATGGCGGAGAAGGGCGCCGAACTCTCGCTGATGCGTCGGCTTTCCGAGCAAGGCAGCCAGCAGGCCCGCACGCGCGCACTGGCCGAGACCATCGGTATCGACCTGGAAGACCTTGCCGCGCTGCGCGTCGAGTGCTTCGACATCAGTCACACCGCCGGCGAAGCCACGCAGGCCTCGTGCGTGGTCTTTCACAGCCACGCCATGCAAAACAGCGAATACCGCCGCTACAACATCCAGGACATCACTCCCGGCGACGATTACGCGGCCATGCGGCAAGTCCTCACGCGCCGCTACCAGAAGATCGTCGAGCAGGCAGGCGAAGACGCGCCCAACATGCCGACCATCGTGCTGATCGACGGCGGCAAGGGGCAGGTGGAAGTCGCTCGCCAGGTTTTTGAGGAACTGGGGTTGGATATTGGATTGCTCGTCGGTGTGGCCAAGGGCGAAGGTCGCAAAGTCGGCCTCGAAACGCTGGTTTTCGCCGATGGCCGGCCGTCACTGGAGTTGGGCCAGGGCAGCGCCGCGCTGATGCTTGTCGCGCAGATTCGCGATGAAGCGCACCGCTTTGCTATCACAGGGATGCGCGCCAAGCGGGCCAAGGCGCGCAACACGTCGCGGCTGGAAGAGATCGAAGGCATCGGCGCCAAGCGCCGGCAGCGGTTGCTGGCGCGCTTCGGCGGCTTGCGCGGCGTGATGGCCGCGAGCGTCGATGAGCTCGCCACGGTGGAAGGCATCTCGCAGACCCTGGCCGAAGAAATCTACCGTCAGCTGCATTGATCGGCGACAATGCCCCATCGTGTCGCGTTGGTTTCAGCTTGCGCGGCGGTTGTCCTCTCGATTTGCCATGCCTTTCAACTTCCCGATCCTCCTGACCTGGTTGCGTGTGGCCATGATCCCGCTGGTGGTGGGCGTGTTCTACGTGCCGGACACTTGGATGGCACTGCCCGCCAAGAACCTGACGGCCGCGGTGTTTTTCATCGTTGCAAGCCTCACCGATTGGTTCGACGGTTTCCTCGCCCGCCGCTGGAACCAAACCTCCGCCTTCGGCGCCTTCCTCGATCCGGTCGCCGACAAGCTTATGGTCGCCGCCGCGCTGCTGGTGCTGCTGTCATTGGGCCGTGTTTCCGACGTCATCGCACTCGTCATCATTGGCCGCGAGATCACCATCTCCGCCCTGCGTGAGTGGATGGCGCAGATTGGCGCGTCGAAGAGCGTGGCCGTCAACTTCCTCGGCAAGCTGAAGACGACCTTCCAGATGATCGCGATTCCGCTGCTGCTGTTCGAGGGCCGCCTGTTCGGCATGATCGACGCGCAGGTGTGGGGCACGTGGCTGATTTACGTGGCGGCGGTGCTCACGCTGTGGTCGATGGCGTACTACATGAAGCTCGCCTGGCCGCAGATTCGCGAGCGCGCAAAATGAGCCTTTAAAAACTCTTGCGCAAAAGTGTTGACGAGGGCGATTCTTCTTTGCCATAATCTCGTTCTCGCGTTGCAGTGATGTGACGCAAACGGTCTGGCAGCACAAAAGTTGTACGGCAGTGCTGGTAGCCAAAATGCGGGAATAGCTCAGTTGGTAGAGCGCAACCTTGCCAAGGTTGAGGTCGCGAGTTCGAGCCTCGTTTCCCGCTCCAATCCCGAAGGGAAGCCTTGCTTCCCTTTTTCTTTATCGGCACGGCAAACACGCGGTTCTTCACGAATTGCTACAATGCGGTGCAAAACCCCTGGCGGGGTAGCAAAGTGGTTATGCAGCGGCCTGCAAAGCCGTGTACGCCGGTTCGATTCCGGCCTCCGCCTCCAGATTGCAAGAAGAAAGCCCCGACTGGTTCGGGGCTTTTTATTTGCATCGTCGCGATGAACTCGCTCCAAGCGCGGCCTGTTCCGCCTCGACTCTCCAGTTTGGACAATGTACCAACGCCATGTTGACACGAAGCACTGACGGCATGGCCGACCCATCCCGCCTGCTTGCCGTGGTCACATGAGAAAACTGCGTTGACTAGGCTCATTTGGTTCTATTTTTGAAACCAAACGAGGCGGAGATATGCCTTGATTGCGCTGTGAACGGTTCGTCTACCGAGCGGGTCATTCCCATTTTCAGTGTTGCCGCATGCATGGGTTGGCATGCTGGCATTGTGCGCAGCGGCCAGCGTATCCAACGGCTATTTCGCCCAGCCGCTGCTTGGGGCACTGGCCCGTGACTTTGCGCTCAGCGACGCATGGGTGGGCGGCATCAGCGGTGCCACCCAAGCTGGTTGTGCGCTTGCTCTGCCGCTAGTCGTTCCGCTGGGCGACCGCTGGCCGCGCAAGCAAGTGCTGCTGGTGCAGCTCGTCCTGCTCACGCCGGCGCTGCTCGCGGTAGGTCTGGTGCAGGCGCACTGGTCGTTGCTGCTTGGCATGCTCTCTATCGGTTTGCTTGGCACCGCGATGACACAAGGACTGATCGCCTGCGCCGCCGTGTTGGCACCTTCGCCGGAGCGTGGTCACGTGGTTGGCGCGGTACGGGGCGGGGTAGTTATCGGTCCTCTGTTGGCACATGCCCTGACGGGCTGGATCGCTGAAGTCGCCGGCTGGCGTGCTGTCTATGCGACGTCAGTAGGCTTCTCGGTGGCGATGCTGTGTATGCTCTGGCGCGCGTTGCCGACGCCGCCGACTGTACTTTCGCCCCCGAAATACATAGCGCTTCTGCGCTCGATGTGGCAACTCCTGATGGCCGAACCTGTTTTGCAGGGACGCGGCCTGATCGGTTTGCTGATGTTCGCGGCGTTCAATGTCTTCTGGGGCGCGATGGCGCTTGCTCTGAGTGCGCCGCCCTATGAGCTTTCGCCAGCAGGCATTGGCGCATTCGGTTTGGTTGGCGTGATTGGCGCGCTGGCGGCCGCGCGAGCGGGGCACCAGGCGGATCGCCATTGGGCACAGGCGGCCACCGGCGTCGCGTTGGATTTGCTACTGGTAGCCTGGCTGTCGCTCGGTTTGGGGGCGCGGCATCTGGCAGGGCTGATCGTCGGTGTGGTTCTGTTGGACCTGGGTGGGCAGGCTGTGCACGTGCTCAATCAGAGTCTGGGCTCTCGCTTGCGGCCGGAGGCGCACAGCCGGCTGGTTGGCGCGTACATGCTGTTCTATGCGGCGGGCAGTGGATTGGGGGCGGTGCTTTCGACACAGGTGTATGCGTCGGCAGGATGGTCAAGGGTATGTCTTCTGGGAGCAGCCCTCAGGTTGGCGGTACTGATGTTCTGGGCGGCGACCGCAGCTTGAACGACCGATCAAGGGCGCTGGCGGAAGGCTCGGTAGGGAGGGTCCGGGGCAGCGTATACCCGGGCGCCCTACCCGCCCGTGGGCCGACTCCTATACTTTCTGAGAACTCGCACCTTGTAATGGCGCGATAAAAAATGATAGAACGCCAGAAATCCCGGCTCTCCGATTGGCTTTTCACAATTGTTTGCAATATCGCAGGGGCGGCCTTTTAGGATGAGTTGGGCTTAAGCCGGCGTGCGACACCTGCCGGTAGGGCGTAGGTAAGGTCTTGCGCGGGAAGTGGGTGCCGCGCCGTTGGTGGCTGGCGTATTCAACTACGATGCGCCGGTCCGGGACCCCGATCACAACGACGCACGGAGTGAGCCGGCATTTCGCATAGCAATGCCGGACCCGAAACGGGGAAAGGGCAGTCCAGATGGCGATACGAATTGCCTCGGTAGAAGACAACCAGGCGCAATCTGATTTGATCCGCGAAATCCTGGTTTCGTCGGGGTACGAATGCGAGTGTTTCGGTAACGGGGATGCCTTCGTCAAGGCGCTGCGGGATCGCACATTCGACCTGCTGCTGCTTGACTGGCAGTTGCCCGATATCAGCGGCATCCAGCTTGTGAGCTGGGTGCGGCAGACGGTCGGCCCGGCGCTGCCGGTGCTGTTTCTGACCAACCGTTCGCTCGAAGACGACGTGGTGCGCGGGCTGGCTGCCGGCGCCGACGATTACGTCGTCAAGCCGGTGCGCCGCGCCGAGCTGGTGGCGCGCGTCGGTGCGCTGCTGCGTCGTGCGGCGCCGCGCACCGGTGAATCGCTCGAACGCATTCGCGTCGGTCCGTACGCGGTGGACCCAGTCGGTCGCGTGCTGACACTGAACGGCTCGCAGGTCGAGCTGTCGCCGCGCGAGTTCGATCTTGGGCTGTACCTGTTCCGCAATGTCGGCAAGCTGGTGCCGCGTGAGCTGATCGAGCAGGCAGTGTGGGGGCGCAGCATCGGCCCGGATTCGCGCACGCTGGCCACCCATATCTCCAAGCTGCGGCTCAAACTCGATCTCAATCAGAAGAATGGCGTGCGGCTGGTCTCGGTGTACTCGCACGGCTATCGGCTCGAAACCACGCAGGAAGATGGTGAAGCAAGCTGACGCAATCTGGGGTGGTTTGATTGGGCGCGCCGCGTTTGTCGGCGCGTTCGTTCTTTTTGGCGGCGTGTGGCAGGCGGCGATCGCTCAGCCTTCCGGCGCTGATGGTGGCGATTTCGTCTACCGCGTGCAGCAGGGCGACACGCTGATCAACCTCTCTGAACGTTACATGGACAGCGTCGAAGGCTGGCGCCTGCTGCAGCGGCGCAACCATGTGGCCGATCCGTATCGGTTGAAGCCCGGCTCGCTCCTCCGGATTCCGTTCGATCGCATTCCGGTCGTGCCAGCAACGGCGCAGGTCGTGTTTGCACGTGACGCAACCACCGGCGGCAAGCCCCTGCAGACTGGCACGAAGCTCGCAGAAGATGCGCAGATCGACACCGGCGACAAAGGCGCCGTGACGCTGGCCTTTGACGACGGCACACGCGTGACGGTGCCACCGGGCAGCCACGTTGCGCTGTCGCGTGTGCGGGCGTTTGCGCGCGCCGGGTTGATCGATGTGCGCGTGCACGTGAAGAAGGGCGAAGCGGAATCCAACGTCGCGCCCAAGAAGAGCGGTGTCGGCCGTTACGAGATTTCCACGCCAGCGCTGGTGACGGGCGTGCGAGGTACGCGTTTCCGCGTGCAGGCCAGCGAAGCGGGTTCGACGAGTTCCGTGCTGGAAGGTGAGGTTGCCACAAGCGCCGGTCGTCAGAGGCAAGCGGTCAAGGCTGGCTTTGGCGTGGTGGCATCGGCGGGACACCTCAAGCGTGCCGCGCTGCCGGCCCCGCCCAAGCTCGGCGCCATTCCCGAACTTGTGCAGACGCCGTGCCTGCGCGCGACGTGGCAGCCGGTGAAGGGTGCGGTCGGATATCGCGCTGCCGTGGCGCGGGATGCGGCGCTGACCGAACTCAGTGCCTATCAATCAAGCAAGACCCCGGCGGCAACGCTCTGCGGCGATGAGGACGGCGACTACACGCTCGTCGTGCAGAGCGTCGACGCGCTTGGACTGACCAGTGAATCGGCCACGCGGCCGTTCACTGTGCGGCTCCATCCGGAAGCGCCTTATACGATCCAGCCCGCCAGCGGCCGGACCTACCGCAGCGGGGACGTGGCATTTGCATGGGCTGTCGTGTCCGATGCTGGTAGCTATGACATGGAAGTGGCGGGCACCGAGAGCTTTGCCTCGCCGGCCGTTCAGCAGCATGGCGAGGACGTGCGTCTGACCAGGCCGTTGACGGCTGGCACATGGTGGTGGCGTGTGCGCTCGGTGGCAGCGGACGGCAAAACCGGCCCGTGGAGCGATGCGCTTCGTTTTCGCGTGCTCGACATTCCGCTCGATGCCGTACCGACAGCCGAAGTGGAAGCGAGCGATGACGGCAAGCTGCATGCCCACTGGTCGGCGTTGTCGCCCGAACTGGCGGCATCTGGCGCGCGCACGCGTGTGCAATTGGCGGGCGACACAAGCTTCGCCAAACCCATCGCCGACATCGTGAGCGACGGCAACGAGGCCACCATTCCGAGGCCGCCGTCCGGCGTGTATTACATCCGCACCGGCGTCGACTTGGGCGATGCGGCATCGGTGGTCTACGCCAAGCCGCAGCGCATTGACGTCGGTGCCTTCGTCGGCGATTCCGCGCGCAGCCCGGTGCAGAGCGGCGGCGGCAATCTCCTCCTCAATGACTGAACCCGTACCCGCCCAATCGGCCGTGCGCAGCCTTGGGCGGCGCGCGCTGGTGGAGTGGGGGGTGCTGGTGGCGCTGGCAGCGCTGTTGACATTCGGCGCGGTGCGCTGGAGCGTGGTCGCGCGGCTGGATGCGGCGCTATACGACACCGTCGTTACGCTGCACGGGCATGCGCCGCGCGACGATATCGTCATCGTTGCCATTGATGATCAAAGTCTTGACGCCGTGGGGCGCTGGCCGTGGCCCCGCAGCCGCCTGGCCGACCTCATTGCGCGGGTGGGACGGGCGCAGCCGCGCGCCATCGGCGTCGATATTCTGCTGATCGAACCCGATCTTGCGCAGCCCGAAGGCGATCGAGCATTGACTGCCGCCATCGAGCAGGCTGGACACGTCATCCTGCCGGCCTTGCCGGAGCGCACCGAGCGGGGGCGCGTGTATCACTATCCGTTCCTCGGTATCAACGCGTCCGTCGCGCATATCAATGCCGCCCCCGACGCGGATAGCGTGGTACGCGGCATGTATCTGGCAGAGGGGCCGCGAACGCATGTGCTGGACCATCTTGCCGTGCAACTTGCGCGGCAGGCGCTGCGCCCGCCGTCATCCGTACCGGCGCTGCCCGATGTGGAGACCGACGCCGGCGGCTGGGTGCGGCAGGCGTATATCCGCCTGAATTTTGCTGGGCCGGCCGGTACATACCGGCATGTGCCGGCGCTGGATGTGCTCAACGGCCACGTGCCGCCCGAGGCGCTTGCCGGCAAGCTGGTACTGATCGGGGCCACCGCATCGGGAGTGTCCGACATCTTTGCGACGCCGCCCTCGCGCACGATGAGCGGCGTCGAAGTGCTTGCCAATGCCACGCAGACGGTACTCGACGGCAGCGCCATCCTGCCGGCGCCACCGGGCGTGTTCTGGGCGATGACGCTGCTCCCCCTGCTGATGACCGCGTTTGCCGTGCGCTGGCTCACGCCGCGTATGGCGCTTGCAGTGGCGGTGACGGGTGCTGTCGTGTTGTTGCTGAGCGCAATCGGCGCGCTGGTGGTTGGCAATCGCTGGCTGCCGCCGTTTGCGGCGCTGGTCGGCCCGCTGGTGTTGTATCCGCTGTGGAGCTGGCGCCAGCAGGAAGCCGCGTTGCGCTTTCTGCGCGACGAGCTGCAGCGTCTGGCGCGCGAGCCCGGCCTGTTGGGCGATACCGCGCCGCTGGTCCGCACCGGCCGCACGCTCGGCGCGCACATGGATGCCGTCGCCTCGCTGACGGACAAGCTGCGTGGGCTGCGCCGCTTCCTGGCCGATGCGCTGGAGAGCCTGCCCGATGCGACCGTCATCTGCACGCACGACGGCACGATCCGCCTGGCGAATGGCCGCAGCGCAGACCTGGCCGGCCAGATGCAGGCGCCGGGCCAGATCCGCGCGGCCGCGCTGCGCGACCTGTCGACGCTGCTGGCGCGTGCGTTTCCCGACCCCTCCGCTGGCGAGCACTACTGGGCGCGCTGGCTCGCCGATCCCACCGGGCTCGAACCCGTCGAGCTTCAGACACACGACGGCCGCTCGATGTTGATGCACGCCGCCGCGCTGCGGGACGAAGCGGGGCGCCCCGTCGACATCATCGTCAGCTTTGCCGACATCACCCCCGTGCGCCAGGCCGAGCGCCATCGCGAAGAAGCGCTGCGGTTTATCTCGCACGACATGCGTTCGCCGCAGAGCGCCATCCTCGCCCTGATCGAGCTGCAGCGCGATGCGTCGCGCGCGTTGGACCGCGAGGTGCTTCTGTCTCGCATCGAGCAGCTGTCGTCGCGCACGCTGGAGTTGGCCGATGCCTTCATCGACCTGGCGCGCGCCGAATCGCAAACGCTCAAGCTGGTGGACGTGGATCTCGTGGGCCTCGTGCTCGATGCCGCCGACGAGGTCTGGCCGCTGGCGAATCGTCACCAGGTGGAAGTGCGCGTGGTGGCCGACATCGAAGCAGCGGTGCGCGGCGAGCCGCGCTTGCTGGTGCGCGCGCTGGTGAACTTGCTCAACAACGCCATCAAGTTCAGCGCAGCCGGCTCCATGGTGACGGTATCGGTGGAGCAGGACGAAGCGATGTTCTCGGTGGCCGTGGCGGACCAGGGGGCCGGCATCGCCCTTGCCGATCAGCCGCGGCTGTTTCAGCCGTTTCATCGCTTGCATGAAGGCGCGGCCAATGCGCCCGCCGGCAGCGGCTTGGGTCTCGTATTCGTGAAGACGGTGGTCGACCGGCATGGCGGCCGCATTGCTGTGCAAAGCACACCCGGCCTGGGGTCGACCTTCACGCTGTGGCTGCCGCGCGTCGCGCATCGCCACGACGCCTGAGGCCCGACGGTCTCGTGTGGCCTTTGCCACACTTCCTTTTCAATCATTTGCATTTCGGCACGGCGGCGGCCCTACAGTTCATTGGCCGACCCGCACAGCATGCACCGGTGACACACCGGTCGAGAGACGACGGCACCTTGGAAAAAACCGAGCACAGACACGCCCGAGGCGCCACGTATGTTGAGCCAGATTGCACCGATGTTTTGACCGAATGCGATTACGAATGCATTCGCGCGCAACTGCATCACGCCCTGCGCGGTAACGGGAATCCGCCGCAGTTCAAAGGCTTCTGGCTGGCTGGTCGGCACGTATCCATGTGGCGCGGCGGTGGTCGCGACGACAGCAATGCACAACAACATCGTCGCACCACCGCCTGATTGCGCCGCACGCAGTCAACTACGAAACCGAGCCATGAAAATCGGTCTGATCGATACGCACCTCGCCCGCCAGCAGGCGATCCACTCCGCGTTGCAGCCCACGCGCTTTGAGTGTGTGCCGCTGTTTCTCTCTCGCCAGGTTTTTGAAGCCATCGACTTGCACGGCATCAACCTGCTGATGGTCGGTGCGCATGCGCACGACATGCCAGGCCTGTCGTTGGTGCGCAGCGTGCGCGAGCGCGTGGGCCCTGGTATGGCGATCGTCTACCTCGCCGACGGCCAGGCCGATACCGAAACCGCAGAGGCGCTCAACCACGGTGCAGACCTGTGCTTCCAAGGTGATATCCGTGCGCCTGAGTTGCTGGCGCGGCTCGATGCGTTGATCCGCCGCTTTGCCGTGAGCCGCGCCGTGCGGGCGTCGGAGATTCGCCTGGGGCCGTATACGCTCGATCGGCAGAATCGTTCCATCCGCCTGCGTGATACGTCAGTGTCGGTACATGCGCGTGAGTTTGAATTGGCGCTGTTGCTCTTTGCGAATGCTGGGCGCGTTCTTTCACGCGCCGATATTGAACTGGCGCTCTGGGGCCGTGAGTTGAGCCCGTATTCACGCACGCTCGATACGCACGTGTCACGCCTGCGCAAGAAGTTGCTGCTGGGTACGGAGAACGGCCTGCGCCTGCGCGCGATCTATGGACAGGGCTTCTGTCTGGAGCGCGTGATCGACGCCGAAGCAACGCACTGACAGCCTTGACCCGCCGGAGCCGCTGCCATGCAATTGCTCTGTATCACCATCCTCATCGGCTTTCTGGCCGGGCTTGTGGCCCGATGGGTGACGCCGCGCAGCGGCGCAAGCGGCTTCGTCCTCACCATCATGGTCGGCATTGCCGGTGCGCTGGCCGCGGCCTTTTTCGGACAGTTGCTGCATTGGTATGAGCCAGGCCAATTGGCGGGGTTTGCCGGCGCGGTCGTGGGCGCCGCCATCCTGCTGGCCGGCTATCACGTGCTGGCACGCGAACGCTGAGTCGGTCGTTTCAAAGTCGAGCCCCGCAAGTCGGGGCTTTTTTGTGGGTGAAGCAGTGGAGGAGATTTGACCGCCCACTGCCAAAAGAAACGCCCTGACACTCGGGACAGCAGCATCAGGGCCAAGAAGACCGCGGCTCTCTCTTCCGCGGCCGGAGCGCACCCACGAGGGGTCGGTGCAAGCTCAGGTTACGTGGCTGAGAGCGGGCGAATGCAAATCTTTATCAACAGCGCTGAGACCGGCGATTCTGGACGGTGCTGAACGCCTGATAAGACGTCGTACAACATGCCGCCGTGTTGGCCCGCTCAGCTACCCGTTGCGGTCGTTTGAGTGCCAGCCGCTTCGTGCGCCCGGCGCAGACGCTCGCGGCTGTTTGACAGGTGCATGCGCATGGCGGCGCGAGCGGCTTCAGGATCTTTCCGCGCAATGGCTTCGAAGACGCTGTGGTGCTCGCGGTTGACCGTGGCGCGCAGTTCGGGCGCGTTCAGATAGCCGACCTGCGCCAGCCCCATCCGCGTGCGGGGAATGAGCGTCTTGCCGAGCTGGGCGAGGGCGCCCACGAAGTGTTCGTTGCCGGTGGCGCGGGCAATGCTCAGATGAAACTGGAGGTCGGAGGTGGCGCTGTCGTTGCCCTCCGCCTGGTCCTGCTCGATGGCTTCGAGCGCCAGACGCAGCGCCTCGATCTCGGCCGCGGAGATGCGCTGTGCGGCCAAGCCAGCGCATTCCGTCTCAATGGCGACGCGCAGTTCCAGCATGCTCAAGATCTCGTGCATCGTCGACGCATCGCCCAGCGGGATGCTGTTGTCGATGCGTGGCGGCAGCACAAAGCTGCCGATGCCGTGACGCGTTTCGATCAGCCCCTTGGCTTGCAAGCGCGAAATCGCCTCGCGTACCACCGTGCGGCTCACGCCCAGCGCTTCCATCAACGCGGATTCCGTGGGGAGCTTGTCCCCAATCCGCAGAGATTCACTGGCAATGCGCCCTTTGACGTGGTCCACCACCACGTCCGCCAAGCTTTGGGTGCGGCGCACGAGCGTTGCGGGCGAGCTGACGGTGGGCATGCGGTCTCCGGAAAGGGGCGGGTTTACCAGGGGTGGTTCGACAAGAATGTGTCAATTATAGTCGCGTCCATGTTGTACGACGACTGATGACACGCGTGATGACAATCAATCACTCAGCCACCGAACGCGCAGTCAACACGCCGCGCGTCACCCGCCTCCAGGTCATTCCCGTGGCGGGCCGTGACAGCATGTTGCTGAATCTGAGCGGCGCGCATGGCCCGTTCTTCACCCGCAATATCGTCATCCTGGAGGACTCCGCAGGTCATACCGGCGTAGGTGAGGTGCCCGGCGGCGAGTCCATCCGCAAGACCATTGAGGACGCGACGCCGCTGGTTGTCGGACAACCGATCGGCGCGTACAACAACGTACTGAACAGCGTGCGCCGTCAATTTGCCGATCGTGATGCCGCTGGCCGGGGGTTGCAGACCTTCGATCTGCGCACCACCGTGCATGCGGTGACAGCGCTGGAAAGCGCGCTGCTGGACTTGCTCGGCCAGCATCTGGGCGTGCCCGTGGCGGCCCTGCTGGGGCAGGGGCAACAGCGCGCCAAGGTGCCGGTGCTCGGCTACCTGTTCTTCGTGGGCGATCGCAAGCGCACCGACCTCGACTATGCAGACGGCAGCGATGCCACGGACGACTGGACCCGCGTGCGTCACGAAGAAGCGCTCACGCCGGAGGCCGTCGTGCGCCTCGCCAAGGCCGCCCATGCGCGCTACGGCTTCAAGGATTTCAAGCTCAAGGGTGGCGTGCTGAGCGGCGATGACGAAATGGTCGTCACGACTGCACTGGCCGAGGCCTTTCCCGAGGCGCGCGTCACGCTGGACCCGAACGGGGCGTGGTCACTGGCCGAGGCCATTCGGCTCTGCCGCGACAAGCACGACGTGCTCGCCTACGCCGAAGACCCTTGCGGTGCGGAAGGCGGTTACTCGGGCCGTGAGGTCATGGCCGAATTCCGCCGCGCCACCGGCCTGCCGACGGCCACCAACATGATCGCCACCGACTGGCGCCAGATGGGGCACGCCATCCAGTTGCACTCGGTCGATATTCCGCTGGCCGATCCGCACTTCTGGACGATGCAGGGCTCGGTGCGCGTGGCGCAGATGTGTGACGACTGGGGCCTGACCTGGGGTTCGCACTCCAACAACCACTTCGACATTTCGCTGGCGATGTTCACGCACGTAGCAGCAGCCGCACCGGGCAACATCACCGCCATCGACACGCACTGGATCTGGCAAGACGGCCAGCGCCTGACGCGCGAGCCGTTCCAGATCGTGGGTGGCGAGATCGATGTGCCGGCAGCACCGGGCCTCGGTATCACGCTCGACATGGCGCAACTGGAGAAGGCTCACGCGCTGTACGAGCAGCACGGCCTGGGCGCACGCGACGATGCGATGGCCATGCGCCAACTGATTCCCAACTGGCAGTTCGACAACAAGCGCCCCTGCATGGTGCGTTGACTGTTGACCGCTACGGCGGAAATCGAGGCGGCGCCCGTTGTAGCACGCCGCCTCGTACATCGGTAACCAATAAAAAAATATCGGAGACAACACCGTGAAGACCATCAAGGGCTTGCGCTGGTGGATCATCGTGCTGGTGTGCCTGGGCACGATCGTCAACTATCTGGCGCGTAACTCGCTGGGCGTGCTGGCGCCCACCCTCAAGAGCGAGCTGGGGATGAGCACCCAGCAGTATTCCTACGTGGTGGCGGCCTTCCAGGTCGGCTACACGATCATGCAGCCGGTCTGCGGCTTTATCGTTGATCTGGTCGGTTTGCGTATCGGCTTTGCACTGTTTGGTGTGTTGTGGTCGTTTGCCGGCGTGCTGCATGCGGGCGCCACCGGCTGGCTGTCGTTGGCGGGTTTCCGCGCCTTGATGGGGCTGACCGAAGCCGCGGCCATTCCGTCCGGCATGAAGGCGGTGGCCGAATGGTTTCCGGACAAGGAAAAGTCCGTCGCCGTCGGCTGGTTCAATTCGGGCACCTCGCTGGGTGCGATGTTGGCGCCGCCGCTGGTGGTCTTCCTGCATCTGCGTTACGGCTGGCAGTCTGCATTTGTGGTGACTGGCGCCATCGGCTTCCTGTGGGCCGCGCTGTGGTTTGCGTTCTACCGTTCGCCAAAAGGCCATGCCGCGCTGTCCGATGCCGAGCGCGAAAAGATCATCGGCGGCCAGCTCCGCCCGGTGAGCGCAGAGCGCGGCAAGCGCCCGGTCAAGGACGTCGTGACGTCCCGCCGCTTCTGGGCGATTGCGCTGGCGCGCTTTTTTGCCGAACCTGCCTGGCAGACGTTCAGCTTTTGGATTCCGCTTTACTTCGTCAACGAGCGTCACCTCGATCTGAAAGCCATCGCCATGTTCGCGTGGCTGCCATTCCTGGCGGCTGACCTGGGCGGCCTGGCCGGCGGTTACCTGTCGCCGTTCCTGATCAAGCGCTTCCGTATTCCGCTGGTGTGGTCGCGCGTTTGCGGCGTTGTGCTGGGTGCGTTCATGATGATCGGTCCGGCGTGCGTCGGGCTCGTGGCGTCTCCCTATACGGCGATTGCGCTGTTCTGCGTGGGTGGCTTTGCGCACCAAATGATCTCCGGCCTGGTCAACACGCTGTCTGCGGACGTGTTCGATCCGGAAGAGGTGGGCACTGCCAGTGGCTTTGCAGGCATGTCGGCGTGGATTGGCGGCCTGGGCTTCTCGCTGTTGGTGGGCGCGTTGGCTGACAAGGTCGGTTATGGTCCGCTGTTCGGCCTGCTCGGCGCGTTCGATCTGATTGGCGCGGCGTTGCTGATTGTGCTGATTCGCGGTCAGTCGCATGAAGAACGTGCCGCCCGCGAAATGAAACTCTCTGCTTCAAGTTAGGTTGAAACCGATGTCGATGTTGAATCCCCCCCGATTCGAAGTGCAGGCGCACGAAGGCAACCGGCTGCGCCTAGCCAGCAGCGCTGGCGCTGCGATTGAACTCTTCGTGCTGGAAGAGGACATCATCCGCGTGCTCGTGCTGCCGCAGGGTGACCTGCGCGGCCCGGCCACGTGGTCGATTGCCCCCGGCGGTGACGACACGCCCCTCGAAGGGCGTGACCGCCGCGACCTGAGCGGCTTCGCGCTGCCCGCATTTGCGTTGCACAGCGATGCCGACACGCTGCGCGTGGAAACCAGCAAGATTCGGCTGAGCGTTGCGCTCGCAGGCGGCTTCTGCACATGGCAGATCCACGGGGCCGGCGGATGGCAGACCGTGCTGAATGATCGCCCAACGCAGGCCTACAACTTCGGCTATTGGGACGAGCAGGTCTACCACTACGTGCGCCGCGAACCCGGCGAGATGTACTTCGGCCTGGGTGAGCGCGCCGGCGACATGAACCGTGCGCACCAGCGCTATGAGATGCGCAACATCGATGCGATGGGCTACAGCGCGCGCACGACCGATCCGCTGTACAAGCACATCCCGTTCTACGTGACGTGGCAACCGGAAAACCGCACCGGCTTCGGGTTGTTCTACGACACGCTGTCAGATTGCAGCTTCGACATGGGCCGCGAGCTGGACAACTACCACGGTCACTATAGGTACTTTGTCGCGCCGCATGGCGATCTCGACTACTACTTCATCGCCTCGCCCGACACGCCGCTCGACGCCACGCGCCGCTTTACGTGGATGACCGGCCGCCCCGCGTGGATGCCGAAGTGGGGCCTCGGTTATTCCGGCTCGACCATGACGTATACCGACGCGCCCAACGCGCAGGAACAGATGGCCGAGTTCATCAAGGGATGCCGTGAGCACGACATCCTGTGCGATTCGTTCCATCTGTCGTCGGGCTATACGTCGATCGGGCCGAAGCGCTACGTCTTCAACTGGAACACCGACAAGTTCCCCGATGCGCGCGGCTTCGTCCAGAGTTATCTGGACGCGGGCATTCGCCTGTGCCCGAACATCAAGCCGTGCCTGCTTCGTGATCACCCGAAGTTCGAAGAAGCCCGGGAAGCCGGCCTGCTGATTTGCGACGCAAGCGGTGAGCCGGCCTGGGTGCAATTCTGGGATGAGGTTGGCGCGTATCTCGACTTCACCAACCCGAAAACGCTGGATTGGTGGAAGGCCAACGTCAAGAGCACGCTGCTCGAATACGGCATGGCGTCCACCTGGAACGACAACAACGAGTTCGAAGTCTGGACCCCCGACGCGTTCGCGCACGGGTTTGGCAAGAAGGCGCCCATCCGTGAAGCCAAGGTGCTGCACACGATGCTGATGATGCGCGCCTCGCGCGAAGCGCAACTTGAGTTTGCGCCGCAGCGCCGGCCGTTCCTGGTGTCGCGCTCGGGCGGTGTCGGCATGCAGCGCTACGTGCAGACGTGGTCCGGTGACAACTACACCTCGTGGGAAACGCTGCGCTACAACCTGAAGATGGGCCTGGGCCTCGCGCTGTCGGGCGTCTCGAACATCGGCCACGATATCGGCGGGTTTGCGGGCCCGGCGCCTTCGCCGGAATTGCTGGTGCGCTGGGTGGCGTTTGGCGTGTTCATGCCGCGCTTCTCCATCCACTCGTGGAACGATGACAAGACCGTCAACGAACCATGGATGTATCCGCAGGTCACCTCGCAAATTGCCTCGCTGATCAAGCTGCGCTACCGGCTGATTCCGTATCTGTATGAACTGTTATGGCAATCCACGCAGGCCTATGACCCGGTACTGCGGCCGACGTTTGCCGAGTTCCCGAACGACCGCCGCTGCTACGCCGAGTGCGATGACATGATGCTCGGCGCGTCGCTGCTCGTGGCGCCGACGGTGGACGAAGGGCAGACCCATCGCTCTGTCTACCTGCCGACCGGCGCGCGCTGGGTGTCGTACTGGAGCGGCGAGGCGTTCGAGGGCGGACAGACCATCACGCTGCCTTCGCCGTGGGACCAACCCGTCATGCTGATTCGCGAAGGCGGCGTGATCGCGCTGAACGTGGCGGAGCAGCATTTCGACCGGCGCGCCGATCAACGCGGCTTCCTCGTCGTGCCCATGCAAGGCGTTGGCGAATCCGCTGGCGGCTGCGTTGAAGACGACGGCGAAACCGAAGCGTGGCGCCGCGGCGAGCAGGGCCGCTGGAGCGTGCGCGCAGTGTCGGATGCGCAGGCGATCACGCTGCACGTCTCGCGCGAAGGCAAGATGCCGGCGCCGGCCGACACGGTGGAGATTCACTTGCCCGCCGGCGATGCGCGGCCAGTACAGACGCCGCATGCCCGCGTGCTGGAAACCGTTGTTGCGGGTGGCTGGCGCCGCCTGACGTTGCAATTGCCGGCCTAGTGCCGCATTTCCGCTGCGCATCACGATCGGGTCCGCAGAGGCACGGTAATGCGCAGTGTTCCCTTGGTGTAGGAGATTTCCGAGATCACAACGATGAAAACCACACGAGCCAAACGTGCCGTTTCGATCCGCCCGGTCTACGCATCTGTTGCGCTGCTCTGCGCAGGCGCTTCGATGCAGGCTGCAGCACAAACGTCGGTCACGCTGTATGGCGTGGTCGATAACGCCTTTGCCTATTCGAGCAACCAGGGCGGCCATTCCAACACTTACATCAACTCGGGCGCCTTGCTGGCCAGCAAGTTTGGCCTGTACGGCACGGAAGACCTGGGCGGCGGCAACACGGCGCTGTTCCGGCTGGAGAGCGGTCTCAACGCCGCGACGGGGCAACAATCCCAAGCTGGGGTCATCTTTAACCGCCAGGCCTACGTCGGCCTGAGCAACACCAACTATGGCCAGGTCACGCTGGGCCGTGCGTACACGCCGTACTTCCAGTACGTGGCATCGCTGGGCCCGACCAACGTGCTGACCGGTGCCACTGGCGCGCACCCGGGCGATGTCGATGCATTGGATACCACGCTGCGCTTCAACAACTCCGTCACCTACACCACGCCGGTGCTGGGCGGTCTGCAAGCGGGCGTGCAATACGGCTTTGGCGAGCAGGCCGGCAGCATTTCGAATGGCAGCAGCGTGAGCACCGGGCTGCGTTACGACTTCCAGGCCTTCTCGTGGGGCGTCGGCTATACGCGCCTGAAGAACGTGTCGACTGGCACGACGGCCGGCAACTTCAGCAACGTCGGGACGTTCGCCAACAACTCGCCGGTCAACGCCGGCTATGCCACGGCAGACTCCGCGCAGCTCATCGCCACGGCCGCGCGCTATACGTTCGGCAAGTTGATGGTTGGCCTGAACTACTCGAATGTTCAGTACAAGCCGGGCGCGCTGTCGCTGTTTACGCAATCGGCCACGTTCAATACGGTGGGCGCGATTGCCACGTACGATCTGACGCCCGCATTGCGGCTCGCCTTCGGCTACAGCTACACGGCTGAGAAGGCACGCAACGGGATCAGCTCGCCGGCCAAGTACAACCAGTTCTCGATGGAGCAGCTGTATTCGCTGTCCAAGCGCACCGCGTTCTATGCGATCCAGGCGTATCAGCGCGCCAACGGCCAGACGCTGCGCGCTTCGGGGACGAGCACGTCCATTGTGGATGCGGTGGCGTCGGTGGGCGACTCGCAGAATGGCACGCCGTCGAACGGACGCAGCCAGTTCGTGGGCATGGTCGGCATTCGGCATTCGTTCTGATGCACAGCAAGACTTGGCTTGCGCCTGGCCCGGTGCACACGCTGCGGGCCGGCGCGTTGACGATGGACGTCGCTCCGGCGGCAGGTGGACGCATTGCCTCGCTGGCTTCGGCCGGCGAGGGCGGCCGGCGGGTCGACTGGTTGGCGCCGATGTCGGCCGAGTCCTTGCGCGACGGCTTCGAGGGGCTGGCATGGCCCAAGGCCGGCTGCTATCCGCTACTGCCGTTCTCCAACCGCATCCGCGATGGGCGCTTTGAATGGGGCGGCCGCGAGATCCGTCTCGCGCCGCATCCCGGCCAGGCCCACGCCATGCACGGACTGGCGCATGCGCGTGCTTGGACGGTGGAGCGGATGACAGCGTCGTCGATCGAACTCGGCTTGCGCTATGTGCCCGAGGCAGACAGCTGGCCCTGGCCTTTCACCGCAACGCAAACGCTGGTGCTGACTGAATCCGGGCTGGATGCCGTCATGACGCTGCGCAACGATGGCGACAGCAGTATGCCGGCCGGTGGCGGCTTCCATCCATACTTCGCACGCACGGCCGATACGCGCGTGCAGTTCGATGCTGCGACGATGTGGCCGACCGACGCCGGTGAAGTTGCCGTCCGCCGCGAGCCGATCACGCCGCGGGAAGATTTTCGTCACGCCCGTGCATTACCCGATGCCGCGCTCAGCGTCTACTACAGCGAATGGCAGCAACGTGCGGTGGTGTCCCGCGCGGGCGGCGAGCTCACGCTGAGCGCCGATGACCCGCTCGACCACTTCATCCTGCACGCACCGGACGCGCAGCCGTATTTCTGCCTGGAGCCCATTTCACATGTGGCCGACGCCATCAACCTGGCGGCACAAGGATGGGAAGGCACTGGCCTGCGCGCTTTGGCGCCTGGCGAGACGTTGCACATGCGCATGCAACTGCGCATCGAGGCAATGGCCTGAAATGCAACGCCGGCGCCGGCCTTTGGCGGTGCCGAACAGTTCCGCCTTGTCGGTCGCTGCTCAAGCCGCGGCCAACAAGGCAGCCCAGGCCGATCGGGCCACGTACAGCACGCCGCCTGCCGTATCCTGGCGTCGACGCGCGCGCATCGCTGCACCTCAGTTACACCTGCAAGCAGTTATGAGGCGCTCCGCATTCTTGTGCTTGCTGCTGGCCGGCTGCTCAAACGTTTCGCAGGTCATTGAAACCCGGTTGGGATGAACGTGCCCGTGCCCGCGCGAGATTGCAGAAATGAAAAAGGCCCGACAGTTGCCTGTCGGGCCTTTTAAATACTGGTGGGGCGTGAGTGACTCGAACACTCGACCTACGGATTAAGAGTCCGCTGCTCTACCAACTGAGCTAACGCCCCGCGAAGAAACGAGAATATATCAACCTTTTTTGGATCGCGCTAGTCCCCTGCGCGAATTTTTTTCGAATCGACGCTGTGACTGCGTAGCACGTCGATGAATTGCGTGAGCCCGTGCGTGGGGTGCTTGTCGCGATGGCGCACGATCAGCAGCGGCCGGGCAATGCGCGGCAGGCCGCTGTCGACTTCCACCAGGCGGCCGTCACGCAGCGCGTCGGCCACCACGTGGCGCGACAGGCAGCTAATGCCGTAGCCGGCGGCCACCGTGCGCTGGATGGCTTCGGAATGCCCGAGTTCGAGTGCCACGTGCAGCGGCCCGACCACCGAAGCGATGCGGCTATCGACCAGTTCGCGCGTGCCGGAGCCGGGTTCACGCATCAGCCAGCCCGCTTCGCGCAGCGCCGCATGCGAGACGGGTCCCGTTCCTTGCGTGAGCGGATGCCCCGGCGCGGCAACGATCACCATCTCATCGTCGATCCACGTTTCGATCTCTAATGCTTCGCCGCGGCACGTGCCTTCAATCAAGCCGATGTCGACCTCGAAACGCTGCACGGCATCGACCACGTCCTGCGTGTTGCCGATCAGCACGTCGAGCTGGCTGTCCGGCGCGATCTCGTGCCGGAAGCCCGCCAGCAGGGCTGGCAGCACATAGTTGCCGATCGTGCTGCTGGCCGCGAGCTTCAGGCGCACGTTCGGCTGGGCGGTCGCGTGTTCCAGCGCATCGGCGTGATCGAGCAGCGCCTGTGCTTGCGGCAGAAGTTGCCGGCCTAGCGCATTCAGATGCAGGCGCCGCGCATGCCGGTCAAACAACGGATGCCCGAGCGTGGATTCCAGCTCGGCCAGCGCCGCGCTGACAGCGGATTGCGACAGGCCAAGAGCTTCGCCGGCAGCGGTGGTCGTCTCACTCTGCGCGATGGCGGCGAAGACGGCCCACTGCCGCAATGTGACGCGAGGCGCTTTGTTATCCATAAAAGTGGTTGGAATTACGAAAATTACCTGTTTTACATGTTATCACGGCCCGCATATCGTTATGCGCATATCGAATAAGCAAGGCGGATGTGATGACGACTGCGCAGAAACAGCTGGCACCCTCGAGCATGGCGGCAGGGTTCGATGCGCGGACGCTTGCCAGCGTGACGGTGTTGTTCGGCTGCGCGGGCGTGGCCGTAGCGCTCGGTGCCATGCCGTGGGCGGAGCATCTGGGCCTGAGCGCATTAACGCTCGCCATCCTGCTCGGCATGGCCGTGGCTCATGTCCCTGGTCACCAGCGCTGGCTGACGCCAGGCGCGATCCAGTTTGCGCGACATACGCTGCTGCGGGCCGGCGTGATTCTCTACGGCGCTCGGCTGACGCTGGCGCAGATCCAGGATCTGGGTACGTCAGGCGTGGTGATTCCCCTGGTGGTATTGGCCGCGACGATGCTGGCCGGTACGTGGATCGGCACGCGCTGGTTTCGCCTCACGCGCTCGCAAGCCGTGCTGGTGGCGGCGGGCAGTGCGGTGTGCGGGGCCGCGGCCGTGCTGGCCGTCGCGCCGGCGGTGAAGGCGTCACCGCGTGAGACGGCCGTAGCAATCGCCAGCGTGGTCCTGTTCGGCACGGTCGGCATCTTTCTGTATCCGTGGCTGTACGCGCTTGTCGCACATGCCGGTGCGGCGGTCACGCCGGAACACTTTGGCGTCTACATCGGTGCAACGGTGCACGAGGTCGCGCAGGTGATTGCCGCCGCGCGCCCGCTGGGCGACGACGCCACCAACGCCGCTGTCGTCAGCAAGATGGTGCGCGTGCTGGCGCTGGCTCCGCTGCTTGTGGTGCTGGCATGCATGACGCCTGCTGAAGCGTCGGCTTCCGCTTCGGCGCCTTCCGAGGGTGCGCTTCGCAAGGCCGCCGGCCATGCCTGGAAGGCGATGCCCTGGTTTGCGGTGGGCTTACTCGCCGTGACACTGCTGAATTCCGCTGGTGCGATCCCCGCTGCGTGGCATGCCCCCATTGATGCCATCGACACCGCCATGCTGGCCTGCGCGATGTTTGCCATCGGCACGCAAACGCATGTGCCGATGCTGCTGAAGTCCGGCGTGCGACCGCTGCTGTGTGCCGCTGTGCTGTGGGTAGGTCTGGTGGGCGGCGGCGCGCTCATCAATGTGGGCGTGCGGTTGCTGATGGGCTGATCCGGCACCTGAAATGACATGCGCAGAGGCGGCTGATTCTCTTCCATGGCGGGCAAGTCGCATCCGGTTGGCGACTTGTGCGCCGCGGCTTTTCATTCGAGTGCGGCCGCCTAGTATGAAGTCCTGAGTCTTAGACAAGGGGCAATCATGCAAGCGCATCCCGTCGTTTCAAGAGACGAATGGCTTATCCAACGCCGAGCGTTGCTGGCGCGCGAGAAAGAGGCCATCCATCTGCGCGACGCCATCAACGCCGAGCGCCAAGCGCTGCCGTGGGTCAAGGTCGATGCGGCATACGTGTTCGAGTCGCCGGAGGGCAAGAAGACGCTGCTCGACCTGTTCGACGGCCGCAGCCAACTGATGGTCTATCACTTCATGCTCGGCCCAGACTGGGATGCGGGCTGTCCGGGGTGCTCCTTCCTGTCCGACCATATTGGCGGAATGCTGCCGCATTTGAACCACCACGACGTGACGTTCGTCGCGGTGTCCCGCGCGCCGATGGACAAGATCGCCACCTACAAGAAGCGCATGGGCTGGCGATTCGCGTGGGTGTCGTCGTTCGGCTCGACGTTCAATCACGACTATCGCGTGAGTTTCTCGCAGGACGAACTCGCAAGCGGGTCGGTCGACTACAACTACGCGGCTACGCCACGCGAAGAGGCTCACGACGAACTGCCTGGAATGAGCGCGTTTTACAAGGACGAGGCGCGCAATGTCTTCCACACGTACTCGACGTATGCGCGCGGCTTGGAGGACATGGTTGGCACGCTGCTGCTGCTCGATCGCGCGCCGCTTGGCCGCAATGAAAACGGCCCGATGTCATGGGTGCGCCGTCACGACGAATATGAAGACGCGCCGAACACGCACGGCTGCAGCGCGACGTAACACGCTGGTGCGGAGGAGGGGAGGAAGCGACGAGGGGATTGGTGCCCGGAGCCGGGATCGAACCGGCACGCGCCGATTAGGGCGCAGCGGATTTTAAGTCCGCGGTGTCTACCAATTTCACCATCCGGGCATGACGATCGGTGCAAACAATACACGCACCGATGCCACAAATGAAAACGCCCCGCACGAAGCGAGGCGTTTTGTTATTTTGGCTCCCCGACCTGGGCTCGAACCAGGGACCTACGGATTAACAGTCCGGCGCTCTACCGACTGAGCTATCGGGGAATCGCTGCAACAGCGAAGAAATGAATTCTAGCTAGTTTCCGTTCTACCCGTCAACACCTTTTTTCGCGATGCTCTACAAAAAGTGTGCGGGCAGGTTGGCTTGAGCGAGTTCAGCCGCGGTCGAGATACTGTTCCTTGTCCTTCACGTCCTTCCAGTCGTCGGCGTCGGGCAAGGGTTGCTTGGTCTTGGTGATGGACGGCCAGCCGGCTTGCGCCAGCTCTGCATTGATGGCGATCCATTTCTGCTGATCGGCAGGCACGTCTTCTTCGGCGTAGATAGCGTTGACCGGGCACTCGGCCACGCAGACGGCGCAGTCGATGCACTCATCCGGATCAATGGTCAGGAAGTTCGGGCCTTCGCGGAAGCAGTCGACGGGGCAGACGTCCACGCAGTCGGTGTACTTGCAGCGGACACAGCTTTCGGTAACGACGTGAGTCATTTCGCTTGGAAGTTGATGCTAGGAATTCGTGGGGCGCGCGGTCCTGGATGCTTGGGCGTTTCCATACCGGCAATCTCGCATTGTAACGCACCGGCCGTGCCCGATTGCTGCGTCATCTTCGCGCCGTCAGACAGTTTTGGCATGTATTTATGCGTTGGCGCAAGGTTTGTCCAATCCGCTATTGCGCGTGCTCGATCACCATCTGCACGCGCGTGATGCCATTGAACGTGTTGTTGTCGAGCCGGTAGGCCACGTACGCCGAGGCGCCGAGCGGCTCTGCGTGGTTGAACCAGATCGCGTCGAAATGCTGCTTGCCGCGGCCGAGCTTGAGCTTCAGGTGCTTGTCTTTCAGCACCGCCTGCGATAGCACGTCGAACTCGCCGCAGAAGCTTGGCGCCGGAAAGCCCTGGCCCCAGACCTGGGTTTCGAGCAGCTCGACGAACTGCGGCGTGAAACATTCGGGGTCGGCTTCGCCATCGGTTTCGAGCACGCGCGAGAGCAGCGCCTCGGTCAACCATTCGCGGCCGACGGCCTCGAAGGTGGCGACGAATGTCTCGAAGCCGTCTTCACGCAGCGTGAGCCCCGCTGCCATGGCGTGGCCCCCGAACTTGACGATCAGCCCGGGGCTGCGCTTGTGGACGGCGTCCAGCGCATCGCGCAGGTGGAAGCCTGGAATCGAACGGCCCGACCCCTTGATGACGCCGTCGTCGCCGGGCGCGAAGGTGAACACCGGGCGGTGGAACTTGTCCTTGATGCGCGACGCGACGATGCCAATCACGCCCTGGTGCCACGTCTCGTTGTAGACCGCGATGGTGTGGCGGCCGGCGCCATCGATGGCGTTCATGCTGTCGAGGATGGCGAGCGCTTCCTGCTGCATGCCGGCTTCGATCTCGCGGCGCTCGCGGTTCATGCCGTCAAGTTCAGCGGCGATGGACATGGCGCGGTCGTAGTCGTCGGTGAGCAGGCATTCGATGCCGAGCGACATGTCGGCCAGCCGCCCTGCAGCATTCAGGCGCGGGCCCAGGCCGAAGCCCAGATCGAACGTCGACGCGCGACGTGCCTCGCGGCCGGCCACGCGGAACAACGCGGCAATGCCCGGACACATCCGCCCGGCGCGCATGCGCTTGAGGCCCTGCGCGACCAGCAGGCGGTTGTTGGCGTCGAGCTTGACTACGTCGGCCACGGTGCCGAGTGCCACCAGGTCGAGCAGCGCATCCAGGCGAGGCTGATCCTGCGGCGTGAACACACCGCGCTTGCGTAACTCCGCGCGCAGCGCCAGCAGCACGTAGAACATTACGCCCACGCCCGCCAGGTTCTTGCTCGGGAAGCCGCAGCCCGGCTGGTTCGGATTGACGATCACGCGCGCCTCGGGCAACTGCGCCCCGGGCATGTGGTGGTCCGTCACGACCACGTCGATACCCAGCGCGTTGGCGGCCGCCACGCCCGCCACGTCTGCGATGCCGTTGTCGACGGTGACCAGCACGTCCGGCTTCTCGTGTGCGGCCAGTGCGACGATTTCGGGCGACAGGCCGTAGCCGTACTCGAAGCGGTTCGGGACGATGTAGCTGACCTGCGCGCCCAGCATGCGTAGGCCGCGCACGCCCACGGCACAGGCGGTGGCGCCGTCGCAGTCGTAGTCGGCGATGATCAGCAGCCGCTTCTTGGCGGCGATGGCATCGGCGAGGTAGCGTGCAGCGTCGTCAATGCCCTTGAGTTGCGCCGGGGGCAGGAGGTCGGTCAGCTCGGTCGACAGTTCGTCGGGCCGGGCGACGCCCCGGGCGGCGAGGATGCGTGCAAGGACAGGGTGGATGCCGTGGCCGGCCAGCGTGGTGGCGGCGTCAGCAGAATGCGAACGGACAGCGATGCGGGTCATGCGGGATCAGGCTCAAGCGGCCATCGAAAGCGGGGAGAGCGCATCACGCAAGGTGCGTGGACGACTGAAGCGGCGCAGCCAGCCGAACGGGCCAATGGCGAGTTCACGGCGGGTGACGCGGTAGTGGGCGTAATGCGAGTCGCCGGTCAGCACGAGCGAGACGGCGTCGATGCGGCCGTCCGCCAGCGCATCGGCGGCGGGGGAAAACCAGTCGCGATCGTAGGCGCGCAGGGTTTCGATCCAGTCGTACCAGTCGGCGGAAAGATAGGGCTTGCCGGCGTCGCCCAGCAGCGCGGCGGCGCTTGTGTCGTCGAACGGCACCGCGGCCAAGGTTTCGGCGCAGAGTTCGGTGGCGTGGCCGGCGTGGCATAAGCCGGCGAAGAACGGATCAGCGCCGATCATGCGCTCGGCAATGGGGCGGGCGTCAACCAGCGCGCCCTGGCCGAATAGCCAGACCGAGTTGACCGGCAGCAGGCCGCGCGCCTCGCGTGCCTGATTGACGGGGTGGTCGTACCACGTCATCTGGATCTCGTTCTGGAACTTGCGCCAGGCGCGCTCCTGCTCGCCCTTGTGCATCCAGATGTCGATGTTGTGGCCGGTGGCGCGCTGCGGGGCGGCGGCAATGAGGTCGCCAAAGGGCGAATCGGCGACGTACCAGCGCGCGGCGTGCATGGCATCGAGCGTGATCCCCATCTCGTCAACCAGGGGGGCGATGGCAGCGCGCAGGGCGTCGGCGTCGGCGGCCTCGAGGCGGAGCTGGGCTGGGTCGAGCATCACCAGATGGTCCCGGGCGGCGTGGATGTGGACCGGCTGCAGGCAGGCCCAGGTGCGCGTGTCGGCGGTGCCGCCGTCCGCCAGGCGCATGTAGGGCGCGGACGGCAGCGGAGAAATCGGCAGCCCGGCGTGCTTGGCCAGCCAGCGCTCGTGCGGCAGCGTGGGCAGGTAGGCGTCGTCGTGGCGCTCGCGCTCGGCCTCGCGCGCACGTGCGAGCAACCTTTCCAGGCCCGGCAAGGTCAATTGACGGTAAGCGTCGTCGGCCACCTCGGCAGCGGGCGCGCAAAACGGGACAATCAGGGTGAGTTCAGGAATCATGGCTCCGAGATTGTAAACTTCCGGCTCGTCGGCCAGTGAGCCGGACAAATCACACCCACGGGGAACCCCCTTTGAAACTTCCATACGAATGGCAGATCGGCTGGCGGTATACACGCGCAAGCAAGCGCGCCAGCCGCAACAGCTTCATCTCTTTCATTTCGCTCATCTCCATGCTCGGCATTGCGCTGGGGGTGGCGGCGCTGATCATCGTGCTTTCGGTCATGAACGGCTTCCAGAAGGAAGTGCGGGACCGCATGCTGTCGGTTCTGGCCCATATCGAAGTGATGGCGCCGAACAGCCTGCCGGACTGGCAGCGTACCGCCAATGAGGCGATGCAGAACAAGGAAGTCATCGGCGCGGCGCCTTACGTGGGCGCGCAGGCCATGATCACGCGCGACGAGGCGGTGCGCGGCGTGCTGCTGCGCGGGGTGTCGCCGGCGGACGAGCCGAAGGTGTCGGACATCGCCAAGGATTTCAAATCAGGCACGATCGATGATCTGAAACCCGGCGAATTCGGCATCGCCCTGGGCAGCCAGCTCGCCAATGGCCTGGGCGTGCATCAAGGGGACAAGGTCACGCTGGTGGCGCCGCAGGGCACCATCACCCCGGCGGGCGTGTTGCCGCGGCTGAAGCAGTTCACCGTGACGGGCATCTTCGAATCGGGCCACTACGAGTTCGACAGCTCGCTGGCGCTGGTCAACATGGACGACGCTGAACGCCTGTTCCGCCTCGATGGCCCGACCGGCGTGCGCCTGAAGCTGGTCGACATGGACCGCGCCCCGCAGGTGGCCGAAGCCCTGTCGCGCACGTTGTCCGGCGAGCTGTACATCCGCGATTGGTCGCGCCAGAACCGCAACTGGTTTGCCGCCGTGAAGACCGAGAAGAAGATGATGTTCATCATCCTCACGTTGATCATCGCCGTGGCGGCGTTCAACCTGGTGTCGACGCTGGTGATGACGGTGACGGACAAGCAGGCCGACATCGCCATCCTGCGCACCATGGGCGCACAGCCGGCGTCGATCATGAAGATCTTCATCGTGCAGGGCGTGGCGATCGGGTTTATCGGCACGTTGCTGGGCGTGGGCTTCGGCACGCTCATCGCTTACAACATCGACGTGATCGTGCCGTTCATCGAGCGTCTCTTCCACGTGCAATTCCTGCCGCGTGACATCTATTTCATCAGCGAACTGCCCTCGGACCCCCGCGTGAACGACATTGCGACCATTGGCGTCATTTCCTTCATCCTCGCGTCGGTGGCGACGCTGTATCCAAGCTGGCACGCCTCGCGCGTGAACCCGGCGGAGGCACTGCGCTATGAGTGAGGCCGTCATGACTTCCATGGAAGCGCCGGCCGCGGCGCCGCAGGGTGTGGTGGTGCAAGCGGAAGGGCTGTCCAAGTCGTTTCGCCAGGGCGGTTTGAACGTCGATGTACTCAAGGGTGTGGACATCCGCATTGGCGTGGGCGAGAAGGTCGCCATCGTCGGCGCGTCGGGCTCAGGCAAGAGCACCTTGCTGCATGTGCTGGGCGGGCTGGATGAACCGACGTCGGGCCGCGTTTCGCTGCTCGGCAAGCCGTTCACGGCCATGAAGGAGCGCGAGCGCAATACGCTGCGCAACCAGGCGCTCGGCTTCGTCTATCAGTTCCACCATCTGCTGCCCGAATTCACGGCGCTGGACAACGTCGCGATGCCGCTGCGCATCCGGGGCGTGGAAGAAGCGCAAGCGCGCCACACCGCACAGGCGATGCTCGAACGCGTGGGTCTGGGCCCGCGCACGGCACACCGTCCGGGTGAGCTGTCCGGCGGCGAGCGTCAGCGCGTGGCGATTGCGCGCGCGCTGGTCGGGTCTCCAGCTTGCGTGCTGGCTGACGAGCCGACCGGCAATCTCGACGATCACACCGCCGGTGAAGTGTTTGACCTGATGCTGGAACTCACGCGCACGCTGGGCACGAGCTTTGTCATCGTCACGCACGATATCGAGCTGGCCGGCCGTTGCGACCGCATCTTCCGCCTGCGCGACGGCCATCTGCACCAGGAGCGCTAAGCCCGCCAGCATGATCGGAAAAGGCGGATTCCAGAAGTCCGCGCTTTCCGGTAGGTTGCCGCTTTTCCCTACGCAGAACTGACCATGTGGATCGACACCCATTGCCACCTCGACGCCAGCGACTTTGATGCCGACCGTGATGCGGTCGTCGCGCAGTCGCGCGCGGCGGGCGTCGATCACATCGTCGTGCCGGCAGTCGCGCGCTGGAACTTCGATACGGTGCGCGCGTTGGCCCATCGGCATGCCGGGTGCAGTTATGCGCTGGGCATCCATCCGATCTACGCTGCGCAGGCCAGCGACGATGACCTGCTCGAACTGCGCCGCCAGGTCGCCGCGTCCATGGACGACCCGCGCTTCGTGGCCATCGGCGAGATCGGCCTCGATTTCTTCATCCCCGACTACGACGTTGAGCGGCAGAACGCCGTGTTCCGTGCGCAACTGCGCATCGCTCGCGAATTCGACCTGCCTGTGCTAATGCACGTGCGCAAGTCGCAAGATCAGGTACAGAGCGCCGCGGCCAAGGCGGGTGTACGCGGCATTGCGCATGCGTTCAACGGCAGCCCGGAACAGGCGTATCGCTTTGTCGATTCCGGTTTCAAACTGGGGTTTGGCGGCGTCTTTACCTTTTCGCGCGCCAATCGTGTGCGTCGGCTGGCGCAGGACATGCCGATCGAGTCGATCGTGCTCGAAACCGACGCGCCTGACCTCGCGCCAGCCTGGCTGGCCGATGATCAATTCGGGGTGCAGGGCGGTGTGCGCAATGCACCCACGGAAGTCGCGCGCATTGCCGATGCGATGGCGCAACTGCGCGGCATCTCCATTGAGGCGCTGGCCGAGCAGGCGCGCCGCAACAGCGTCGACGCCATTCCCCGCCTGGAAGCGCTCCTGCAAGCCTGACGCTCGCACATGCGTCTGCGGTTGATCGGCTTTGTTGCCGGCTGCGTGGCATTGCAGATGCAGGCGACGCTGCTGCCGGTGTGGCTGCCGCTTGGCGTGCTGGTGCTCTGTCTATTGCTGGCGGCGGTCTCGCGGCGTCGGCTAACGCTGTTTCACGTGTTGCTGGTCGCCGCCGCCGTTGCGGCAGGCTTTGGCTGGAGCGATTGGCGCGCGCAGCAGCGCATGGCCGTGGCGCTCAGCCCTGCGTGGGAAGGCAAGGACATCGTCGCGACCGGCGTGGTGGCCGAGTTGCCGCAGCTCGGCGATGACGCCACCCGCTTTCTCTTCCACATCGAATCCAGCAATGCAGGTGGTGCCGTGCCACCCCGCGTGCGCCTGTCCTGGTATGGCACACGCACGTGGGGCAACGTGGGCGAGGAAGATGCAAAGCCGGACCGACGCGCCGGCATCCCCGATCTGCAGCCCGGCCAACGCTGGCAATTGACGCTGCGCCTAAAGCGCCCGCACAGCCTGACCAACCCCGGCGGCTTTGACGGCGAATACGCGATGCTGGCCGACAACATCCGGGCCGTCGGCTATGTGCGTACAGGCAAGCGCGCGCAGAACATTGCACTGGATGAGGCGGGCACCGGTTTCGGAATCGGCGTGGAGCGCTGGCGCGCCAGCGTGCGGCACCGCATCCTCGATGCCTTGCCCGATGGGCGCTACGCGGCTGTCATTGTCGCCCTGGTGATGGGCGACCAGAGCGGCATCGCCCCCGACGACTGGGACCTGTTCCGCCGCACCGGCATCAGCCACCTCGTCAGCATTTCGGGGCTGCACATCACGATGATCGCCGGGCTGTTTGCAGCGTTGTGGATGGCGCTGTGGCGTCGCTCGTTCTGGCTGGCGCGCTGGGTGCGTACGCCATTGCCGCTGCGCATGCCGGCCCCGCGCACAGGCGCCATCGCCGCCATGCTGGCGGCGTTCGCCTACTGCCTGCTCGCCGGGATGGGTGTGCCGGCGCAGCGCACGCTGCTGATGCTCTCCACCGTAGCCATCGCCCGGCTGACCGATCGGAATGTGCCGGCCAGCCTCTCGCTGTGCTGGGCGGCGGCCGCGGTGGCGGTGATGGACCCGTGGGCGGTCATGTCGGCGGGGTTCTGGCTGTCGTTCGGCGCGGTGGCGATCATCTTCATCGCGGCGCAGATGGCGCTCGATGGCCATCGCAGTGAAAACGCAGGCTGGGTTGGAGCCACGCGCCGTGCGCTCGCCGGCGGTACGCGGATTCAGTTCGCCGTCACATTCGGGCTGTTGCCTTTGACCTTGCTGTTGTTCCAGCAGACGTCGGTCGTCTCTGTTGCGGCAAATGGGCTGGCAATTCCCGCGGTGAGTTTCGTGACGACACCGCTGGCGCTGATCGGCGCGGCCCTCCCGGACCCGCTGGCGCAGCCAGTGCTGGCGTTGGCCGAAGCGAGCTTCCGGTGGCTGGTCGTCTGGCTTGAATGGCTGGCGAAGCCGCGCTGGTCTGTGTGGGTTGCGCCGGTCGGGCCCATGTGGGCAGTGTTGCTGTCGATGGTTGCAGTGGCGCTATTGCTGGTGCCGGGTGGCTTGCGCGCATGGGCGTGGCGCGCACAGGGCGCCTTGCTCCTCTTGCCGTTGGTACTGGCGCGCGAGCCATTGCCATCGCCTGGCGAATTCCGGCTCGTCGCGTTCGACATCGGCCAGGGCGCTGCGGCCTTGGTTGAAACGGCCAACCATCGCCTGCTGTTCGACACCGGTCCGCGCTACGGCGACCATGCGGATGCCGCCGCCCGCGTCATCGCTCCCTATCTGCGAGCACATGGCGTGGAAGCGCTCGACACGCTTGCCGTCAGCCACGAAGACAACGACCACGCCGGTGGCACCGAAACGGTGATCGGCGCGGTGCCGGTGCGCACCATGTTGGCGTCTTTGCCTCCGGGGCATGCCCTGCGCGGCACGGCCGATGCCAACAACATCGGTTTTGCCGATTGTTTGGCTGGGCAAGCATGGACGTGGGACGGCGTTGTCTTTGAGGTGCTGCACCCGCGGCGTTTGCCGGCTGAAAGCGAGCGCGTGTCCAGCAACGCCCGCAGTTGTGTGCTGCGTATCGCCAATGGCCGCCACGCCGCCTTGCTGACCGGCGATATCGAAGCTGCCCAGGAACGGGCCCTCATCGCCGCAGAAACGCCTGAGCGACTGATGGCAGACATCTTGCTTGTGCCTCATCACGGCAGCAAGACAAGCTCCAGCGGCGCGTTCTTGGACGCGGTTTCTCCGCAAGTGGCGGTTTTCCAGGTCGGCTACCGCAATCGGTACGGACATCCGCATCCGCAGGTTTGGCAGCGCTACGTAGCGCGCGACATCGACGGGTTGCGCACGGACAAGACCGGTGCCGTCGTCATTCAGACCGACGGCGATGTGCTGGACATCCAGACCGCGCGCGCCATGCGGCCGCGCTACTGGTCTTCCGCACGCGAAGTGGACCCCCTGGCAACGGCCGCCGGCGCCTTCGATGCCCCGCCGTGAAACTTGGTGGCATAACCGGTTGGCCCCATTGTGGGGGGCAAAACCGCTGTGCTATAAAAACCACGTGCCGCGTACATCGCGCGGCGCCGTCAGGGGGAGAAAAGCATGGCAGTCCGGTTCTACGATGAAATGCTCAAATGGCATGACGGGGACCGCAGCCCCCATGCCGCCCAACCGGCCCCGGCAGCGCTTGTCCAGCAGGGCGAGGTTCGCAGCCACTACGGACGTTTCGCCGAATGGCTGGGCGCGCAATCCGCCACGACCCTGCAGAACAAGCGCGCCGAGGCAGACCTGATCTTCCGCCGCGTCGGTATCACCTTTGCTGTGTACGGCGACAAGGACGAATCGAACAGCGGCACCGAACGCACGATCCCGTTCGACATCATTCCGCGCATCTTCCCCGCAAGCGAATGGGCCACGCTCGAGCGCGGCCTGCGGCAGCGCGTTGATGCGCTGAACCGCTTCCTGCACGACATCTACCACGAGCAGAACATCCTGCGCGCGGGCGTCATACCGCCCGATCAGATCTACAACAACGCGCAATACCGCCCGGACATGCTGGGCGTCAACGTGCCGCGCGACATCTACGCGCACGTGGCCGGCATCGACATCGTGCGCGCCGGCGAGGGCGAGTTCTACGTGCTGGAAGACAACCTGCGCGTGCCTTCCGGTGTGTCGTACATGCTGGAAAACCGCAAGATGATGATGCGGTTGTTTCCGGAGTTGTTCGCACGCAATCGTGTGGCGCCGGTCGCGCATTACCCCGACATGCTGCTCGACATGCTGCGCAGCGTCTCGCCCCAGAACATTGCCGACCCGACCGTGGTGGTGCTCACGCCCGGCATGTACAACTCCGCGTATTTCGAACACGCGTTCCTGGCGCAGCAGATGGGCGTTGAACTCGTGGAGGGGCACGACCTGTTCGTGCAGGACGACCATCTCTACATGCGCACGACGCAGGGCCCGCAGCGTATCGATGTGATTTACCGCCGTGTGGACGATGACTTCCTCGATCCGCTCGTCTTCCGGCCGGATTCTTCGCTCGGCGCAGCGGGGCTGCTGTCGGTCTATCGCGCGGGCAACGTGACGATCTGTAATGCCATCGGCACCGGCGTGGCAGACGACAAGTCTATCTACCCGTATGTGCCGGACATGATCCGCTTCTACCTGGGCGAGGAGCCGATCTTGAATAACGTGCCGACGTACATGTGCCGCCGGCCGGATGACCTGCAATACGTCCTGGACCACATGGGCGAACTGGTGGTCAAGGAGACGCACGGGGCAGGCGGCTACGGCATGCTGGTCGGTCCGGCTGCCACGCAGGAAGAGATTGCCGCTTTCCGTGAGGTGGTAAAGGCGCGCCCTGATCAATACATCGCCCAGCCCACCCTGGCGCTGTCGACTTGCCCAACCTATGTGGAGGCTGGTATTGCACCGCGCCACATCGATCTGCGGCCCTTTGTGCTGTCCGGCAAGGACGTGCGCATGGTGCCGGGCGGCCTCACGCGTGTGGCCTTGCGGGCCGGCTCGCTGGTGGTCAACTCGTCGCAGGGCGGGGGCACGAAGGACACGTGGGTGCTGGAGCGCTGAACGCACGCGCAGCGACGCAACCTGGCAATCGATTGATCGATCCACCGCATATCGGATACGTAGAAGGGAACGCCATGCTCAGCCGCACCGCAGACCACCTTTTCTGGATGGCGCGCTACACCGAACGCGCCGAGAACACCGCCCGCATGCTCGACGTGAACTACCAGACCTCGCTGATGCCGCAATCGGCGGAAGTGGCGGAGCAGGGCTGGTGGGCGATGCTCGATATATCCGAACTCACGCAGGTTTTTGCCGACCGCTATGGCTTGCTTTCGCGCGACGACGTGATTGACTTCATGGTGCGCGACATGACCAACCCGTCGTCGATCATGAGCTGCCTGCGCGGCGCGCGTGAGAACGCCCGCGCAGTGCGCGGCTCCCTCACAACGGAAGTGTGGGAAACCATCAACACCACGTGGCTCGACGTGCAGCGCCTGATTGCCGAAGGCATGCTGCGCGAGGATCCGTCGCAGTTCTTTGAGTGGGTGAAGTTCCGCTCGCATCTGTCGCGCGGCGTGCAGGTCGGCACCATGCTGACGGACGACGCATTCCACTTCATGCGGCTCGGGACCTTCCTGGAGCGTGCGGACAACACGGCGCGGCTGCTCGACGTGAAGTTCCAGTCCACGCCCACACGCGATGAATCGGCCGCCGAGCAGGGCGACTTCTATCACTGGGCCGCCACGCTGCGCTCCGTGTCGGGCTTCGAGGTGTATCGCAAGATCTATCGCAACGTCATCACGCCGACGCGCGTGGCGGAACTGCTGATCCTGCGCAGCGACATGCCGCGTTCGCTGCTGGCCAGCATGGACGAGGTGGTTGCGATTCTTTCGACCGTGCGCAACAGTCAATCGGCGGAGACGGAGCGTCGCGCTGGTAAACTGCACGCCGACCTGCGGTACGCCCGCATCGAAGATATCTTTTCGGTCGGCCTGCATGCCTGGCTGACCAACTTCCTGGAGCGGATCGGCGACCTGGGCAACGGCATCAGCCAGGATTTCCTGGTGCCGCTCGAGGTCGCATGACCCTGCAGGGCATTGTGCATAAATCGGGGCGCCGCTTTCGGGCGGCGCCCGTGTCATCGTGAAATACCAAATTCGACATACGACGGTCTACCGTTATGCCGAGCCGCTACGCCACAGCGTGCATGAGCTGCGGCTGACGCCTCGCAGCGGCGAGCTGCAGCAGGTGGAGAGCTGGCAGGTCCACGCGCCTGGCAACCTCACGCGCGCCACCGACGGTTTTGGCAACATCGTCCACCACTTCACTCTCGGCAACCGTACGGAAGACGTCATCATCGACGCGCGCGGTATTGTCGAAGCGTTTCCTGCGGGCTCGCCTGGCAGCCAACGGTTTGTCGACGCCCCCGAGCAGGGGCGCTATCGCGTTTCGCCGCTGTATTTTCTGAGCCCCACGCCGCTGACTTCCGCGCCCGCCGAGATGATCGACTTTGCGCGCGAGCATGCACTGGTGCACGGCGACGCAGAATCTGCCGTGCGCCTGGCGCAAGCCATTGCCACGCGTGTGCGCTACAAGCCGAACACCACGCACGTCGGCACGGCTGCTGCGGAGGCGTTTGGCCTGGGCACGGGCGTATGCCAGGACCAGGCGCAGGTGATGGTCGCGTGCTGCCGGGCACTGGGCGTGCCGGCGCGCTATGTCAGCGGCTATTTCCAGGCCGTGGGCGAAGAAGACCTTGCCAGTCACGCCTGGGCCGACGTCTGCCTCGATGCCGAATCCCACACGTGGTGCAGCATCGACGTCACCCACCAATGCTTTACCGATGCGCGCCATATCCGGTTGGCGGTCGGGCGTGATTACCAGTCGGCTGCGCCGGTTCGCGGCGTGCGGCAGGGCGGGGGTGCTGAGACACTGGATGTCAGCATCTCCATCGAGCCGCTGCCCGCCGAGGCTGCGCAAGTGAATTGAGCATCTCTTCCAAGCGCGCGGATGGGTTCTGATCGCCGCGCTAGAATGCCCTCAACCACCGTTTCCGTTTGTTGTTTCGCCGATGACTTATTGCGTCGCCATGCGCCTGGACGCAGGCCTTGTGTTCCTGTCTGACTCCCGTACCAACGCGGGCGTGGACGCCATTTCCACCTTCCGCAAGATGACCGTCTTCGAGCGCGAAGGCGATCGCGTCATGGTGCTGCTGACGGCCGGCAATCTCGCCATCAGCCAGGCTGTGCGCCAGGTGTTGACCGAAGCGCGCGGCAAGCCGCGCTCGCTGTGGACGGCGCGTGACATGTTCGAGGCGGCCACGATCGTGGGCGAGGCGGTGCGCGACGTTTATGACCGCGACGCCGCGGCGCTGGCCAAGGCCAAGATCGATTTCAACGTCAGCATCATCTTTGGTGGGCAGATTGGCGAAGAGCGGCCGCGCCTGTTCAACGTCTACGCGGCGGGCAACTTCATTGAAGCGACGCCCGAGAACTGCTATTTCCAGATTGGCGAAGCCAAGTACGGCAAGCCGATCATCGATCGCGTGGTCAGCCCCGGGCTGCCGCTGGACGAAGCTGCAAAATGCGCGCTCATCTCGATGGATTCGACGCTGAAGTCCAATATTTCCGTGGGCTTGCCGCTGGATCTGCTGGTCTACGAGGCCGACTCCCTGCAGGTGACGCGCTTTGTCGCCATTGACGAAGACAACCCCTATTTCGCGATGATCCGCGGCACGTGGGGCAAGCGTCTGCGCCAGGTGTTTGCTGAAATCGACGATCCGGATTGGGAAACCGGCACTTCGCCGGCGCACCCGTTGCGCCGCGAGGGGCACCCCTCGGCAGAGGTGGGGCCCGTCCGCATTGCGCCGCCCGCCGCCGAAGCCCCCGCCACACCGGACCGCGCCCCCGGCCCGGCGTTGGAGCAGGTGTCCACGATCCAGCGCGTGGCCGGCGGGTCGCAGAAGTCGCGCTGAACGGCACAGGATCCGAGATGCGCGACGTGATGCTCTTTTCGCATGCCAACGGCTTTCCGGTCGGAACGTATCGCAAGATGCTCGGCGTGCTCGGTGACGAATTCGACATTCGTGCAGTGGAGCGCTTTGGGCACGATCCACGTTTCCCGGTAACGCGGTCATGGCCGGGGCTCGTGAAAGAACTGCTTGCAGAAATCGACGCGCAGGCTGAGCCGGTTTGGCTGGTGGGCCATTCGCTTGGCGGCTTCCTCAGCCTGATGGCGGCGCTGCGCCGGCCCGAGCGGGTGCGGGGCGTCGTGATGCTCGATTCGCCGATCATCGCGGGATGGCGCGCCAAGCTGCTGCGCGTGGCGCAATGGCTCGACATCGACGAGAGCCAATCACCTGCCGCGGCAACAAAGAACCGGCGCCACCTATGGCCCGATCTCGACGCCGTCTGGAGCCACTTCAAGGCCAAACGCAAATTCGATCGGTGGGACGAAGAGGTGCTGCGCGACTATGTTGAGCATGGCACCGAGCCCACCGGCCGTGACCGCGAGCGCACACTGCGCTTCTCCCGCGAAATCGAATACCAGATCTACCGCACGTTGCCGACCAACATGGGGCGCAAGGTCGCGGGCGGGACGGCATTCCCGGTCAGCTTTGTGGCAGGCACCCGCTCGCGCGAGATTCGCCAGGTCGGACTGGGCGCCACTCGGCGCATCGTCGGCGGCAGGCTGCGCTGGATCGAGGGCAGCCATCTTTATCCGATGGAAAAGCCGCTCGAAACGGCCGCGTTGATCCGCGAGTTGATCGATGAAATGCGCGCCAACGCAGGCGCCATGCGGCACGCCGCATAGGCGAGACTGCGCTTGGGCAAATTCCACCGTTCTGTCACGGAACGGAGGGGGACCTTTGCTATAATCCGGCTTTCCCCGGCAAGCTAGGTCATGACCAAGTTCGTATTCGTTACCGGTGGCGTAGTGTCCTCACTCGGCAAGGGCATCGCCGCCGCCTCGCTCGCGGCCATTCTCGAGTCGCGCGGCCTCAAAGTCACCCTCCTCAAACTCGATCCCTACATCAACGTCGACCCGGGCACCATGAGCCCGTTCCAGCACGGCGAAGTGTTTGTGACCGAGGACGGCGCAGAAACCGACCTCGATCTTGGCCATTACGAGCGTTTCGTCTCGGCCAAGATGCGCAAGGCGAACAATTTCACCACCGGCCAGATCTACGAATCCGTGATCCGCAAGGAGCGTCGCGGCGAGTATCTCGGCAAGACGGTGCAAGTCATTCCGCATATCACCAACGAAATCCAGGCGTTCATCGAGCGCGGCGCCGCGGCATCGCACGACGGCAAGGCCGATGTGGCGATCGTGGAAATCGGCGGTACGGTGGGCGATATCGAATCGCTGCCGTTCCTCGAGGCCGCACGCCAGATGAGCCTGCGCCTCGGTCGCAACCAGGTGGCGTTCGCGCACCTGACGCTGGTGCCGTTCATCGCCAGCGCCGGCGAACTGAAGACCAAGCCGACCCAGCACTCGGTGCAGAAGCTGCGCGAAATCGGTGTCCAGCCGACCGCGCTGCTGTGCCGCGCTGACCGCCCGATTCCCGACGATGAACGCGCGAAGATTTCGCTCTTCGCCAACATGCCGCAGGACGCGGTCATCTCGGTGTGGGACGTCGACACCATCTACAAGATCCCGCAGATGCTCAACGAGCAGGGGCTGGATCGCATCATCTGCGAAGAGCTGCGCATCGAAGCTCCGCCGGCGGATCTGTCGGTGTGGGCGCACATGGTGCACACGCTGGAAAACCCGCAGCACGAGATCACCATCGGCATGGTCGGCAAGTACGTTGACCTGACCGAGTCGTACAAGTCCCTGATCGAAGCGCTGCGCCACGCCGGCCTGCACACTTCGACGCGCGTCAATATCGAGTACATCGATTCCGAAGAACTGGAATCGGGCCATACGCAGGTGCTGGATACGCTGGATGCGATTCTGGTGCCGGGCGGCTTCGGCAAGCGTGGTACGGAAGGCAAGATCCGCGCAATCCAATACGCTCGTGAAAAGGGTGTGCCGTACCTGGGCATCTGCCTGGGGATGCAGTTGGCCGTGATCGAGTTTGCACGCCATCTGGCCGGCATGAAGGACGCCAACAGCACCGAATTCAACGACGAGACCGAGCACCCGGTGGTCGCACTCATCACCGAATGGCTGGATCGCGATGGCCGCGTCGAAAAGCGCTCGGCCGACTCCGACCTGGGCGGCACCATGCGCCTGGGCTCGCAGCGCGTACCCGTTCAGCCGGGCACCAAGGCAGCGGCGATCTACGGCGCGGAAGTCAACGAACGCCATCGTCACCGCTACGAGGTGAACAACCACTACGTGCCGCAGCTGGAAAAGGCCGGGATGATCATCTCCGCGCGTACGCCGTCTGAAAACCTGCCGGAAATGATGGAACTGCCGGCGTCGATGCACCCGTGGTTCGTCGGCGTGCAGTTCCACCCGGAATTCACCTCGACGCCGCGTGACGGCCACCCGCTTTTCAAGGCCTACGTGGAAGCCGCGCTGGCACATCAGCAGAACACGCAACGCGCTGTCGCCTGAGTGCCGGCGCACGGGAACATCATGAAACTCTGCGATTTCGAAGTCGGCCTCGACAAACCGTTCTTCCTGATTGCCGGCACCTGCGTGATCGAATCCGAGCAGATGGCGATCGACACCGCCGGCACGCTCAAGGAGATCACGGGTGCGTTGGGCATTCCGTTCATCTACAAGTCGTCGTTCGACAAGGCGAACCGCTCGTCGGACGCTTCGTTCCGCGGTCTGGGCATGGAAGAGGGGCTGCGCATTCTGTCGGAAGTCCGTCGCCAGGTGGGCGTGCCGGTGCTGACCGACATCCATGAGATCGACGAGATCAAGCCGGTGGCCGAAGTCGTGGACGTGCTTCAGACGCCGGCGTTCCTGTGCCGCCAGACCGATTTCATCCGCGCCTGCGCGCAGAGCGGCAAGCCCGTCAACATCAAGAAGGGCCAGTTCCTCGCACCGCACGACATGAAGAATGTCATCGACAAGGCGCGTCACGCTGCCCGCGATGCCGGTCTGCCGGAAGACAACTTCATGGCCTGCGAGCGCGGCGCCTCGTTCGGTTACAACAACCTCGTGTCGGACATGCGCTCGCTGGCGATCATGCGCGAGACGGGGGCGCCGGTGGTGTTCGACGCCACGCATTCGGTGCAACTGCCGGGCGGCCAGGGCACCAGTTCGGGCGGCCAGCGGGAGTTCGTGCCGGTGCTGGCGCGTGCCGCGATCGCTGTGGGGATTGCAGGTGTCTTCATGGAAACGCACCCCGATCCCGCATGCGCAAAATCAGATGGCCCGAATGCTGTGCCGCTGCGGCGCATGAAAGACTTGCTGTCAGTACTGAAAGAACTGGATGCGCTCACCAAGCGCAGCGGTTTCCTGGAAAATCAGTTCGACTGATTTCCCCCGATGACCGGCGGCTCTACCAGCCGCCGCTGTCGTTTTCGGTTCAGCCCAGTTCAGTTTTCGTTTTGGCATCCGGAGAGACACATGGCCGCTGGCTACATCCTCGCGTACGTGGACGTGACAGACCCCGTGCAGTACGAGCAATACAAGACGCTGTCGACCAAGGCCATGCAAGCGCATGGCGCCGAGCCGCTGGTGCGCGGCGGCAAGACCGAGCCACTGGAAGGCGAGTGGAACCCTACCCGCATCGTTGTGCTCAAGTTCCCGAGCTACGATGCCGCCAAGACGTTCTACAACAGCGAGGAATATCGCGCTGCGCGTAATGCGCGCGCCAAGGCTGCCAACATGAACATGATCGTGGTCGAAGGCATTTAACCTGCCTGTCGATCTCGTAGCGTTACCTGCCTTAAGACACCAAGAGGGATTTTCATGAGTGCCATCGTAGATATCATCGGTCGCGAAGTGCTGGACTCGCGCGGCAACCCCACCGTCGAATGCGACGTGCTGTTGGAATCGGGCGTGATGGGCCGTGCCGCGGTGCCGTCGGGCGCATCCACCGGCTCGCGCGAAGCCATCGAACTGCGTGACGGCGACAAGTCGCGCTACCTGGGCAAGGGCGTGCTCAAGGCCGTCGAGCACATCAACACCGAAATCTCCGAGGCCATCATGGGCCTGGACGCGTCGGAACAGGCGTTCCTGGACCGCACCCTGATCGATCTGGACGGTACCGAGAACAAGAGCCGCCTGGGCGCGAACGCCATGCTGGCGGTGTCGATGGCGGTTGCCAAGGCTGCCGCTGAAGAAGCCGGCCTGCCGCTGTACCGCTACTTTGGCGGTTCGGGCGCCATGCAGATGCCGGTGCCGATGATGAACATCGTCAACGGCGGCGCGCACGCCAACAACAGCCTGGACATCCAGGAATTCATGGTGATGCCGGTCGGCCAGTCGAGCTTCCGTGAAGCTCTGCGCTGCGGCGCCGAGATCTTCCACGCGCTGAAGAAGATCCTGGCTGACAAGGGCATGAGCACGGCTGTGGGCGACGAAGGCGGCTTCGCACCGAACTTCGCCAGCAACGAAGAGTGCCTGAACACCATCCTGTCGGCGATTGAGCAGGCTGGCTACAAGGCGGGTGAAGACGTGCTGCTGGCGCTGGATTGCGCCGCGTCCGAGTTCTACAAGGACGGCAAATACCACCTCGAAGGCGAGGGCCTGCAACTGTCGTCAGAAGACTTCGCCAACTATCTGGCGAACCTGGCTGACAAGTTCCCCATCGTGTCGATCGAAGACGGCATGCACGAGAGCGACTGGGCCGGTTGGAAGGCACTGACCGAGAAGCTCGGTAAGAAGGTGCAGCTGGTGGGTGACGATCTGTTCGTCACGAATACCAAGATCCTGAAGGAAGGCATTGAGAAGGGCATCGCCAACTCGATCCTGATCAAGATCAACCAGATCGGTACGCTGACCGAGACGTTCGCAGCCATCGAGATGGCCAAGCGCGCTGGCTACACCGCCGTGATCTCGCACCGCTCGGGCGAAACCGAAGACAGCACGATTGCCGACATCGCCGTTGGCACGAACGCCGGCCAGATCAAGACGGGCTCGCTGTCGCGGTCGGACCGCATGGCCAAGTACAACCAGCTGCTGCGTATCGAAGAAGACCTCGGTGATATCGCCAGCTATCCGGGCAAGTCGGCGTTCTATAACCTGCGATAATCCCTCGCAGTTTTGCTCCGCATGACTGTGCGACCGCCGCTCTGGCGGTCGCATGGTATTTGGAGCCCGAGTACCGCCAACGCTTGTCCCTATGCGCCTGATTACGCTGTTCCTGCTGCTGTTGCTGCTTGCTATCCAGTACCCGCTTTGGCTGGGAAAGGGCGGCTGGCTGCGCGTGTGGGACATGCAAAAGCAGGTGACGGCCCAGAATCAGCGCAACGCTGAACTGAAGCTGCGCAACACCAAGCTAGAAGGCGAAGTGAAGGATTTGAAAGAAGGCACGGGCGCCATTGAAGAGCGCGCGCGCTATGAGCTGGGGATGGTGAAGGACGACGAGGGCTTCGTGCAGTTCGTCGCCCCGGCGCCGAAAACCAGCGAAACTCCGCCGCCTCCGCCGCCTCCGGCGGGGCAGCAGGCGCATCATTAAGTCCGCTACGCGAACGCGTCCTGTCGACGCGCTCGTCCTGAAGCCAAGGGCCGGGATCTACCAGTAATACGGATAGCCCCAAACGGGTGCGCCGTAACTGACGCCCCACCCGCCGCGGTGGCGCCAGCCGCTGCCGTAATACACCGAATAGCCTCCGTAATACGGATACGGCGCGTAGTACGGCGCGGCCGCGTAAGCGCGCGCTTGCGCATCACGCTGGATAGCTTGATCCGATTCGCGCAGCGCCTTGGCATTCAGCGCATCCAGCTTCTTGCGCTCTTCTGCCGACAGCGTTGCCGGCGCCGCAGCCTGCGTATCGCCCGACAGCCGGGCAGTGTAGGGCGTGCCGCCCGGACCACGGGGTACGGCAACGCAGGCCGACGCCAGTAGCGCCACGCCAATCGGCAACGCCAGCGTAGCAGCGCGAGTGAGACTCAACGATCGCAATGACGAGGAAGTGGACTCAGACATGATGCGTTCCGCAGCAGGCGGCAGATGAGGAAACTGCCGACTTAGAGCGTGGGCGGCCCCGATAAGTGCCGCGCGCCACGCGTACTTCATACTATGTCGCCTTGTTCAGTGGCGCTGGTCAGATGCGCCCTGTATGCCCTGCGCGACGGTCTCCTGTGCGAAGAGCTGTGCACAATCCACGGCGTCGAAGCTGTAGTGCTGGCCGCAGAATTCGCAGTCGATTTCCACCTTGCCGCGTTCTTCCAGAATGCTGTCGACCTCGGGTTGGCCGAGCGAACGCAGCATGGATCCTACGCGCAGACGCGAGCACGAGCAGCGGAAACGCGGGCTCTGCGGCTCGAACATGCGGATGCCGGCGGCTTCCATTTCTTCCCAGTACAGGCGCTTGATGAGCGTGTCGATGGGCTGCCCGAGCAGTTCGTCGCGGCGCAGCGTCTTGCCGAGCTGGCAAACGCGTTCCCACGTGTCGAGGTCTTGCTCCTGCACGTCCTTGTGCAGAGGCTGGCCGGTCTCGCCCACCTGTGCGAACGCATGGCCCGTGCGGTCTTCCATCGCACCGCCATACGAAGGCAAGCGTTGCAGCAGCATGCCCGACGCGACCTTGCCGTCGGCAGCCAGCCACAGACGCGTGTCGAGCTGCTCGGAGCTTTGCATGTAGTGCTCAAGCACTTCGGTGATGCTGGCGAGCGGCCCGTTCTCGTCGGACAGCGGCACGATGCCCTGATATGGCTGCTGGCCGGGCAGCTTGTCTTGCGGATCGAGCGTGATGGCGAAGCGCCCGTTGCCGTGCACGTTGACCATGGTGGCCAGCGTGGCGTCGTCCGCAATCTCGGCACCTTCGGCAATCTTGGCAGTGGCCCGCATCGACAGGTCGGAGTTGCACTCCACGACCAGCATGCGCACCGGGCCGTCGCCGTGCAGTTGCATGACCAGTGCGCCGTTGAACTTGAGGTTGGCCGACAGCAGCGCAGCAGCGGCCATCATCTCGCCCAGCAGCGTGCTGACCGGGGCGGGGTAGCGGCGGCGGTTCAGCACTTCTTGCCACGTGCCTTCCAGGCGCACCAGTTCACCGCGCACGGGCGCAGCGTCAAACACAAATTTCTTCAGCTCGTCAGTCATCCATCAATCCGTTTCAGTTGCTGCTTGTACATCGCCTGACGCACTGCATACGTTTCGGTGTTCAGGTGCATCTTGGCAATGTCGTCTTCCGTCAGTTTGCGCACGGCCTTCGCGGGGGCACCCAGAATGAGCGTGCCGTCTTCGAAGACCTTGCCTTCGGTGACGATCGCTCCAGCGCCCACCAGGCAGTTCTTGCCGATCACGGCGCGATTGAGCACCACCGCCTGGATGCCGATCAGCGAGCCCTCGCCGATGGTGCAGCCGTGCAGCATGGCCTGGTGGCCGATCGTCACGCGGTCGCCGATGTTCAGCGGGCAGCCCGGGTCGGTGTGCAGCACCGAGCCTTCCTGCACGTTGCTGGCCTCGCCCACGGTAATCGGCTCGTTGTCGCCGCGGATGACGGCGCCGGGCCACACGCTTGCGCGTGCTTTCAACTCCACGCGGCCGATAACGGTCGCTTCCGGGGCCACATAGGCGTTTGCGTCAATGTTCGGGGCAACGTCGCCGAGTTGGTAGAGGGCCATGCGATCGGTCTCCAGGATCTGCGTAGGTGAGGAAAAAGGGCGCGTCTTCAAGCTTGCCGGGCAAGGCAGGCCGATGCGTCGAATTAAAATGGCGGAAAGTCCAAATTGTACGCTGATGACCGCTTCGCAACCTCGCCACCAAACGCCCGCTGACACACTGCGCCATGCTGCCCTGGCCGCGCTGTGTCTCACCGATCCGGCCAGCAAGGCGGACGCCACGCTGCGTCTGGGCGAGCGCGCCAAGAACGCCGACGACGCGAGCTGGGGCATTGACGAGGCCATTGCGGCACCAGCAAACGGTGTCCCCGGCCGCCCTGACGTACCGGTGCTCGTGCCGCCGTCCGAAGTTCCACGCCGCCGTGCGATCGATACGCCACGCGGCCGCGGCGCGCTGCTGCACGCGCTCGCGCACATTGAATTCAACGCCATCAATCTTGCGCTCGATGCCGTGTGGCGTTTTGCCGGAATGCCCGCGGCGTTCTACCAGGACTGGACGCGCGTGGCGGCGGAGGAAGCGACGCACTTTTCGCTGCTTTCCGCGCATCTGGCCACGCTAGATTGCCGCTACGGTGATCACCCCGCCCACGACGGCTTGTGGCAGATGACGGAGAAAACCGCCGCCGATCCGCTCGCGCGCATGGCGCTGGTGCCGCGCACGCTGGAGGCACGTGGACTCGACGCCTCGCCGCCGATTCGGGCCAAGCTGGCCCAGGCCGGTGATATGGCGGCTGCAGGCATTCTCGACATCATCCTGCGCGACGAGATTGGCCACGTGGCGGTCGGCAACCGCTGGTACCGCTGGCTCTGCGAGCGCGCCGGCCTGGACCCCGTGCCGACCTATCGCAAGCTGGCTGAGCAATACGGTGCGCCGCGATTGCGCGGGCCATTCAACCTGGAAGCGCGCCGCCAGGCCGGTTTCGACGACGACGAAATCGCCGCGCTGGAAGCCTCGTTCTGAGCGCCACGGCGCAGCTCATCCGCCGCTATAATCCCGAGAAAAAGAACGATCGTTCGATTTATATTCGGTGACGGAAACCATGGACTCCACCACGCAGCCGGCCGCCCGCCAGGCCTCCCGCTCGACCTACCTGCCCGTGCGCGGCCTGCGCTACCACATCCGTGAATGGGGCGAGCCCGGTGCGCCCATCCTGTTCCTGTTTCACGGGTGGATGGATGTGTCGGCATCGTTCCAGTTTCTGGTCGATGCACTGCGCGAGCGCTGGCATATCGTGGCGCCGGATTGGCGCGGCTACGGCCAGACCGCCCGGCCTACCGATGCCCCCGGCGTGGAGAGCTACTGGTTTGCCGATTACGTGGCCGACCTCGAAGCGATCATCGATCACTACCAGCCGGAAGGGCAGGTGACGCTGGTCGGTCACAGCCTGGGCGCCAACGTGGTGTGCCTGTACGCAGGCATCCGGCCCGAACGCGTGCGACGCGTGGTGGATCTGGAGGGCTTTGGCATGTCGGCGTCGAAGGCATCGCAGGCGCCGCGCCGCTATGCGCGATGGCTCGACGAGCTGAAGGACAAGCCGCGCCTGAACACCTACGCGACCGTCGAGGACGTCGCCGCGCGCCTGCAGAAGACCAACCCACGCCTGCCCGCCGACAAGGCCGCATTCCTGGCGCAGCACTGGTCGAGCCAGAATGCTGACGGCCGCTGGGAGATCCTCGGTGACCCCGCGCACAAGATCATCAATCCGCAGCTTTATCGGCTGGATGAGGTAATGGAAATCTGGCGCCGTGTTACCGCCCCCGTGCTGCACGTCGAGGCAGTCGATTCGCCCACATTAAAAGCCATTGCAGGCGACGTGCCGCTGGCTGAATTCAAAACCCGCTTTGCGGCGTTTCCTGATTTCCGGGAAGTGCTGATTGCGGATGCGGGCCACATGCTGCATCACGATCAGCCGGAGCAGGTGGCCGCGCTGATCGAAGAGTTCTGTTTGCAGCGCTAGGCGGCAGGTCAATCAAGAAACCGCTGTGCCGCGCCGGGCGGCGGCAGGATGCAGGTGTCTGACCGCCCAAACCATCGATAGCGATTGCGTGCAACGCGGCGATACAACGCGTCGCGCAGCGTTGCAGGGATCAACCAGCCGATCCAGGCCAAGCGCCACGGCCAGCCAAGCGCATGCAGGATGCGCAGGATGGCGGCGCTTTCACGCCACGCACGGCCGTCTCGCACGAAGAGCACGGTATCCACGTCATCCGGATTCACGCCGGCCTGCGCGAGCAGCTGCCGCCCGGTTTGACCCTGCATGGACGCGAAGCGCAGCAAGCCTTGTCGGTCAGGCCGCAGCAGAAACTGGATGGAGCCGCTGCACAGCAGGCAGTGCGCATCGTATACGACGATCATTCGCGCTCCATCGTCGTCAGGTCGAGATAACCTCGATACGCCGCAACCACGCCAAGCAACGGCAGGCTGGCGCGCACGTTGAAGTGGAAGCGGTCACCGTCGCCGGATTCCTCGGCCAACACGGCGGGCCGCAGCCAGGCAGGGCAAGGGATGCCGAGGAAGCGCAAACCTTCCAGACGCATGCGCAATACGGCGTGATTCGCCTCCAGCGAAAAGAACAGGCGCACCGCGCCGAGCCGCTCTGTGAGGTACCCCCGGTGCAGCGACAAGGTCGAGCGCATCGTGTGGCGGGGAAATTGGCGCGTCCAGATTTCTTCCGTGCCGGCGGTGTTGAGCGTGATTCGGATCGGGCCACGCGTCGGTGCCCGCGGCGTGCGAATACACCATGCAAGCACGCGTGCGAGGTGCGTGGCTGGCGGTTCCGTTTCGACTTCGCCGTGCAGCGTCACCGCGCCGGTCAGGCAGTGGAAGGTTTGCACGGCCGGCGCCAGTTCCGCATATCGCGCGCCAAGCACAGTTTCGTAGAGCGACGGTGGGCGCATGCGAGACTTATTCCGCCGTTACATGCAGTTTCGTCTGCAGCCCGGCGTCGTTGCTCGAATGCGTATGCACCAGCGTCTTGTCCGGATTCGCATACCGGTAGGCGCGCCGCAGCGCCATCGCCACTTCATGAAAGCCCGACAGAATCAGCTTCTGCTTGTTTGGATACAGCGCGATATCGCCCGCCGCGAACACGCCCGGGCGCGAGGTCTCGTACGCCGTTGTTTCCACCGTAATACGGCCCGCGCGCATCTCCACGCCCCAGTTGACAATCGGGCCCGGCTCGGAAATCAGACCATACAGGGCGATCAGTTCATCGCAGGGCAGAACGGTTTCGCCGTCGCGCCCGCGGATGGCTGCGCCGGTGAGCGTGCCGTCGGGCGTGCTGTCCAGGCGCGAAAGCATGCCGAGCACGAAATCCATTTCGCCGGCGGCGACGGCGGCGCGCATTTCAGCAACGCTCGCATCGGCCGCTCGGAAGCCCTCTCGCCGATGGACCAGTGTCACGCGTGCGGCGACTTTGCACAGCGCGAGCGCCCAGTCGAGCGCGGAATCCCCGCCGCCGGCGATGACGACGCGCTTGCCCGCAAAGCGCGCGGTGTCGCGCACGGCATAGTGCAGATGGCGACCTTCCAGAGCGGCCGCTTCAGGCAAAGCCACACGTTGTGGGGTGAACGCACCGTTGCCTGCCGTAATGAGTACGGCGGCGCAGTCGAACACGTCGCCGGCGCTGGTGGTGACCCGAAAGCGCCGGCCCTGCTCGCTTTCCAGTGTCTCCACGGTTTCGGCCCTGCGACCACACAGGATGGGGTAGTTGAACGGCGCGCATTGGGCCATCAGCCGGTCGACGAGTTCCTGCGCCGTGCACGAGACCAGCGCCGGGATGTCATAGATCGGCTTTTCCGGGTACAGCTCCGTGCATTGGCCGCCCGGGCGGTCCAAGGCATCCACCAGCACGCAAGACAAGCCGAGCACGCCTGCCTGGAACGCCGCAAACAGCCCGACTGGCCCGGCGCCCACGACGAGCACGTCGATAGTTTGCTCCACGGGCTGGGGGGAATTGGCGACGAGTGTGGTTGCGGAAGTCATGGCAAAGCGAATGGGACAAAACAATGCGGCCACTATAGCCTGCAGCAAGCGGCCCGCCGCGAACACCGCCACGGGCAGTCGGGTCTTCCGGATGCCGATCCGTGGGGGGCAGGGCTCCCCCGGTTGCGCGCCGCAGCAGTAAAATGGCGAAATGCCAAATCTCTCCGCCGCCTCCGCCCGAAATGCCGATCTGCACTGCCACTCCACGGTGTCGGACGGCATGCTCGCGCCGCACGAAGTGGCCGCGCGTGCTGCCGCCCACGGTGTGACGCTCTGGGCGTTGACTGACCACGACGAAGTGGGTGGACAGGCCGCCGCGCGCGAAGCCGCAACGGTCCTGGGCATGGATTACCTCTCGGGTGTGGAGATTTCCGTGACGTGGGCGGGGCGCACGCTGCACATCGTCGGCCTGGGCATCGATCCGGATAACGCCGATCTGGCGCAGGGCCTGGAACGCACGCGCTCCGGCCGCTGCGCGCGCGCCGAAGACATCAGCGCCGCGCTTGCCAAGCTCGGCATCGAAGGCGCCTACGAAGGTGCTTTGCGGTACGCCGGCAACCCGGACATGGTCTCGCGCACCCATTTCGCACGCTTCCTCGTCGAGCACGGTCACTGCCGCGACATCCACGAGGTGTTCGACCGCTATCTGGGCGACGGCAAGCCGGGCTACGTGCCGCATCGCTGGGCGCGCCTGGCCGATGCGATCAACTGGATCAAGGGCGCGGGCGGCGTCGCGGTGATGGCGCATCCGGGGCGCTACACGCTGTCGCTGGTCGAGCACGGCGCGTTGTTTGACGAATTCAAGGCGCTGGGCGGCGAGGGCGTCGAAGTCGTCACTGGCAGTCATACGCCCGACCAATATGCGCTGTATGCCGACGTAGCCCGCCGCTACGGCCTGCTGGCGTCGCGCGGTTCAGACTTCCATGGCCCGGGCGAGGGCCGCGTCGAACTCGGCACGCTGCCGCCGCTGCCCGATAACCTGACGCCGGTGTGGAGCCGGTGGATGTCCTGACCGCGCGGCTGCCATGTCCCAGTTCTTCCAGATCCACCCGACTACGCCGCAAGGGCGCTTGATCCGCCAGGCCGTGGAGATCATCCGCGGCGGGGGCCTGGTCGCGCTGCCCACCGATTCCTGCTACGCGCTCGCCTGCCATCTGGACGACAAATCGGCCGTCGAGCGCCTGCGCCGCGTGCGCAGCATCGACGAAAAGCATCACCTGACATTGATGTGCCGGGACCTTTCCGAGCTGGCCACGTTCGCGCGTGTCGACAACAAGCAATATCGCGTGCTGAAGGCGGCCACACCGGGGCCGTTCGTCTTCCTGCTGGAGGCGACCAAGGAGGTGCCGCGCCGGCTTTCGCACCCGTCGCGCAAGACGATCGGCCTGCGCGTACCGGAACACGCGATTCCCCTGGCGCTGATGGCCGAGCTGGGTGAGCCGCTGCTCTCCGCCACGCTGCAACTGCCCGGCGATGACGAACCGCTCAACGAGGCCGAGACCATTCGGGATCGGCTTGAAAAGCAGCTTGAACTCGTCATCGACGGTGGCCCGGCCCCGGCCGAACCCACCACCGTCATCGACCTGACAGGCGGCGAGCCCGAGCTTGTGCGCCAAGGCCGGGGTGATCCGGCTCGCGTGGGCCTGTAGGCCAGCCCTTGGCGCTTGCTTCGGTGGCGTCGTGCTGCGGCGCGCGCTTGCTACAATAGCGCGCCTATGGACCCCACACTGATCCAGAACATCGCGGTTTACGCGATTCCCGTCCTGTTTGCCATCACGCTGCATGAGGCGGCGCACGGTTACGTCGCCAAGCATTTCGGCGACGATACAGCCTATGTCATGGGCCGCATCAGCATCAATCCCCTGCGCCACATCGATCCCATCGGCACGATTGCGATGCCGTTGCTGCTGTATTTTGCGACCCATGGTGCCTTCGTGTTTGGCTATGCCAAGCCGGTGCCGGTGCGCTTCGACCGTCTGCGGGACCCGCGCTGGCATGGCATGTGGGTGGCGCTGGCGGGGCCCGTTACCAACTTTGGCCAGGCGATCTTCTGGGGCGTGCTGGCGGTGGTGTTCGCGGTGGGCGGCGTGAACGAGCCGTTCCTGATCGGCATGGCGCGCGCGGGCATTCTGGTCAATATGGTGATGGCGGCGTTCAACATGTTTCCGCTGCCGCCGCTCGATGGCGGGCGCGTGCTGGCAGCACTCCTGCCACCCCGGATGGCGCTCGGTCTATCGCGCATCGAACCGTTCGGCTTCTTTATCGTGATGGCGTTGATTATTTCCAACGTCATCACCAACGTCTGGATGCGCCCGATCATGGCGCTGCTGTTTCAACTGCTGCAGTGGATTCTGAGTCCGCTGCAGATGCTGTTTTCCTGAGTCTTCAACTCCATTTCCCACATGTTTCCTGACCGCGTTCTCTCTGGCATGCGTCCGACCGGTGCGCTGCACCTGGGGCATTACCACGGCGTCCTGAAAAACTGGGTCCGGCTGCAAGCCGAGTATCCGTGCTTCTTCTTCGTCGCCGACTGGCATGCGCTGACCACGCACTACGAGTCGCCCGAGGTGATCGAGGAATCGGTGTGGGAAATGCTGATCGACTGGCTCGCTGCGGGTGTCGATCCGACGCAGTCCACACTGTTCATCCAGAGCCGTGTGCCCGAGCACGCGGAGCTGTTCCTGCTGCTCTCGATGGGCACGCCGCTCGGCTGGCTCGAACGTGTGCCGACCTACAAGGACCAGATCGAAAAGCTGAAGGAGAAGGACCTCTCCACCTACGGCTTCCTCGGCTATCCGCTGTTGCAAGCCGCTGACATCCTGATCTACCGCGCTGGCTTCGTGCCGGTGGGCGAAGACCAGGTGCCGCACGTCGAGATGACACGCGAAGTCGCCCGCCGGTTCAATTACCTCTATGGCCGTGAACCGGGCTTCGAAGAGAAGGCGCTGGAGGCGGCAAAGAAACTGGGCGGCAAGCGCGCCAAGCTGTATTTGGAACTGCGCACAGCCTACCAGGAGCGCGGTGAAGACGAGGCCCTGGAGCAGGCCCGCGCACTGCTGGCCGAATCGCAGAGCCTGTCCATGGGCGACCGCGAACGCCTGTTCGGCTATCTGGAAGGCGCCCGCAAGATCATCCTGCCCGAGCCGCAGGTGCTGCTGACCGAGGCTTCGCGCATGCCGGGTCTCGACGGCCAGAAGATGTCCAAGTCGTACGGCAACACGATCCGCATGCGCGAGGACAAGGAAACCGTCGAGAAAAAGGTTCGCACCATGCCGACCGATCCGGCTCGCGTGCGCCGCACCGATCCGGGCGACCCGGACAAGTGTCCGGTCTGGCAGTTGCATCAGGTCTACTCTGATGCCGACACGAAAGAGTGGGTGCAAAAGGGTTGCCGCAGCGCCGGCATTGGCTGCCTGGAGTGCAAGCAGCCCGTGATCGAGGGCATCCTGCGGGAGCAGCAGCCGATGCTTGAGCGCGCCCAGAAATACATCGACGATCCGTCACTGCTGCGCGCCATCATTGCCGATGGCTGCGACAACGCCCGCAAGGTTACGCAGGAGACCATGCGCGAGGTGCGCGAGGCGATGGGTCTGTCGTACAGCTGATGGGCTGTTGATGTCTGCTGTCGCGTCTGATTCACACACGTTCGCTGCGCCCTCGCCGTGGGTGGTGCGTTGGGCTGCTGGACTGCCGGCTGGCGCCTCCGTGCTGGACGTGGCTTGCGGCAGTGGACGCCACGTGCGCTGGCTGGCCGCACGCGGTCTACGCCTGACTGGCATCGACCGCGATGCGGCCGCGCTGTCGGGCCTCGCCGGCATCGCCGAAACCATCGTCGCTGACATCGAAGGCGGCCCCTGGCCGTTGCCTGCCGGCGCCACTTTCGATGCCGTTGTCGTCACGAACTATCTGCACCGACCGCTTTGGCCGCACTTGCTGGCGGCCGTCGCGCCGGGCGGCCGGCTGATCTACGAAACTTTCGCCGACGGAAACGAAACCGTAGGGAAGCCGTCGAACTCGGCATTCCTGCTGACACCAGGCGAACTGCTCGATGCCGTGCGAGGCCCGATGCGGGTGATCGGCTACGAAGACGGTTTTCTCGCATCGCCCCGAGACGCTTACTTGCAGCGGATTTGCGCGGTTCGCGAGCCCTCAGGGGCGGTTGCGCCGCGCTACGCACTTTGAAGTTGCTGAGGACGGCGGCTTACCCGTCTCTTGGCGGGTCTCAGATGTGGCGAATCCGTTCTGACGATCCGGTACAATCCGACTGTTTACGTTCACGCTTTTGTCTGCTTTCGAAACCATGATCCAGATTTCCGGCAGTCTCGTCGCCATCGTCACGCCCATGCACGAGGACGGCAGCCTTGATTTCCCGTCCCTGCGCAAGCTCATCGACTGGCACATCGCCGAAGGCACCGACGGCATCGTGATCGTCGGAACGAGTGGCGAATCGCCCACCGTGTCGGTGGAAGAGCACCGTGAACTGATCAGGGTGGCGGTCGAGCAAGCTAACAAGCGCGTTCCCATCATCGCCGGCACGGGCGGCAACTCCACCACCGAGGCGATCGAGCTCACGGCGTATGCCAAGCAAGTGGGCGCTGACGCTTCGCTTCAGGTCGTGCCGTACTACAACAAGCCGGCGCAGGAAGGCATGTATCTGCACTTCCGCAAGGTGGCCGAGTCGGTGGATCTGCCGGTTATTCTGTACAACGTGCCGGGCCGCACCGTGGCCGATATGACGGTCGAAACCATGCTGCGTCTGGCTGAAGTGCCGGGCATCATCGGCGTGAAGGAAGCCACGGGCAACATTGACCGCGCTGCGCAACTCATCAAGGGCGCGCCGGGCTCGTTCAAGATTTACAGCGGGGATGACCCGACCGCCATCGCGCTGATGCTGCTGGGTGGGCACGGCAATATCTCCGTGACGGCCAACGTTGCGCCGCGCGCCATGCACGAACTGTGCGCAGCAGCCATGCGCGGCGACGTGGAAACGGCTCGCCGCATCCACATGCAACTGCTGTCGGTGCACAAGAATCTGTTCGTCGAGTCGAATCCGATTCCCGTCAAGTGGGCTCTCCAGGCCATGGGCAAGATGGAAGGCGGCATCCGCCTGCCGTTGACGCCGCTGGCCCCCCAGTATCACGAGGTCGTGCGCGCATCCCTGAAGGATGCCGGGCTGCTCTCCTGATTGTTTCAAGGCGCTTCTCAGGCCCTTAAGCCATCGTTCTCATCTGAAGGATCGCAAGTCAATGAAACTGCACCAAACCCGTCGCGGGGCTATGGCGACGTCCGCTCAACTGTTGCTGGCCGCGTTGTCGGTTGCCCTGATTTCCGGTTGCGATACCGTCAATGAGGTGATGCAGCCGGACCGCATCGATTACAAATCGCAGGCCAAGAAGGGCCCGACGCTTGAGGTCCCGCCCGACCTGACCGGCATCCAGGCGGATCGCCGCTATGCCGCACCGGACACGGGCACGACCACGCTGTCGGCCTACACGTCGACGGCGCCCAAGGTCACGACGCCGGGCTCGGGCACCGAGAACGTGCTGCCCGCCGTGTCCGACATGCGCATCGAGCGCGATGGCAATCAGCGCTGGCTGGTTGTGAAGACCACGCCGGATGCCCTGTGGCCACAATTGCGCACGTTCTGGCAAGAGCTGGGCTTCCTGCTGGTGATCGACTCGCCCGAGACCGGCATCATGGAAACCGACTGGGCCGAGAATCGCGCGAAGATTCCGCAGGACATCATCCGCCGCACCGTCGGCAAGGTGTTCGATGGCTTGTACTCGACGTCTGAGCGTGACAAGTTCCGCACCCGCATCGAGAAGGGTCCGAACGGCACGGTCGAAGTCTACATCTCGCACCGCGGCGCGCAGGAACAACTGGTCGGTTCGTCCAAGGACCAGACCGTGTGGACGCCGCGTCCGGCCGATCCGGAACTCGAAGCCGAATTCCTGTCGCGCCTGATGCAGCGTCTGGGCGCCAGCAAGGAAGCCGCGCAGCAGAAGCTCGCACAAACGCAGGCTGTGCACCCGGTGCAAGACGGCGCGAAGGCCGAACCGGCTCCGCGTACCGGCCCGTCGTTGCTCACGCAGTCGAATGGCCAACCGATCCTGCAGGTGCCGGAGCCCTTTGATCGTGCATGGCGTACCGTGGGCCTGGCGCTGGATCGCGTGAACTTTACCGTGGATGATCGCGATCGTTCGCAAGGCGTGTATTTCGTTCGCTACGCTGATACGCGTGCCGAAGCGAATGCACCGGGCTTCTTCTCGCGCCTGTTCTCGGGCACGAAGATCGAAGACCTCAAGCGCGCCAAGCGTTACCGCGTGGTGGTGAAGGATGCCGGCACGTCGTCGACGGTGCTGGTGCAGAACGACGACGGCTCCGCGCAGACCGGTGACATCGGCAAGCGCATCCTGTCGCTGCTCGACGAGCAACTGCGGTAATCGACGTTATGCAGTATGGCTGCCTGGGTGGGCGATGACACTGAGATTCGCCAGCCTTGGCAGCGGCAGTGAAGGGAATGCGCTGCTCGTCGAATCCGCGAGCGGCGCGACGTGCACGCGCATCCTGCTGGATTGCGGATTCGGTATCCGCGAGACCGTGCGACGGCTCGAACGCCTGGGCTGTACGCCCGAATCCCTCAACGCCATCCTCGTCACGCACGAGCATAGCGATCACGTTGGCAGCGCCTATGCGGTTGCCGCCAAATTCGATATCCCCGTCTGGACCAGCCACGGTACGTATCGCGCCACGGAAAACCTGCGCGGCGCCGACCGTGCAGCCGTGCGTTTCTGCCGCGCCGACGATATGTTCTGTGTCGGTGATCTGCAGATCCTGCCATACACCGTGCCGCACGACGCGCGCGAGCCACTGCAGTTCGTTTTCAACGACGGTGCGCGGCGCCTGGGTGTGCTGACCGATGCCGGCATGTTGACGGAATACCTGTGCGCCCATCTGGCAGGCATGCACGCCCTCGTGCTCGAATGCAATCATGACCGCGAGATGCTGGCCAATTCAGCCTATCCGTGGTCATTGAAACGGCGTATCGGTGGAGATTTCGGCCATTTGGCCAATGACATTGCAGCCGCGATCCTTACGCGCGTTCGCCACGACGCGTTGCATACGGTCGTTGCTGCGCATCTGTCCAAGCAGAACAACACGCCGCTATTGGCTGCTGAGGCGATTGCCGTGCCGCTGGGGGCTCGCACTGAAGACATGCCGATTGCGGATCAGGAAGAGGGCCTGCTTTGGTGCACCGTTTGAGGGCGGCTGGTCCGATCGACGCGGCTTGTAAGATTCAGAAACAACTTTGAATGGCGGATGGGTCGCGTAGTTGCTGCTCGGAGTTCCAACGCTAGATGGGCGCCCATAAAAAAAGCCGACCTGAAGGTCGGCTTTTTTGTCTCGCGAGAAACGCGATTATTGCTTGGCAGCCGGGGCCGAAGCAGCAGCATCCGAAGCAGCCGGAGCAGCAGCGGCGTCCGAAGCAGCCGGGGCAGCCGGAGCAGCAGCGGCGGGAGCCGAAGCTTCCGGAGCGGCGGTCGGAGCAGCGGCTTCTTCCTTCTTACCGCAAGCAGCCAGAACCACAGCAGCCATCAGCGAGGCGATCAGGAGAGACTTTTTCATTTTTTCGATCCTTAAACTGAATTATGGAAAGCGGACAACAGAAAGCGCGATGAATAATTACCGGTAATTATCGCTCAGGTACTACACCTTCTTCTATGCTGGCAGCCAAGCCGCACGAGGACTGCTCGGCTTGCAAGCTAGCGTCGGATTATAGCGGCCTTTACCTACTGTGTGTAGCTGAGTCGGGGCTGACGCACGTGCGATTCAGACGCTTTTGTAACGATCTGTTTCAATGCGGAATCATCGTTGCGCGGGTCCAGCCAGCCTGAGCCAGCCTTCTTCGTACCAAGCGTGCAGCGTATCCATCAGATCTGGCAAGCCGGCCGCCGCATCCACGGATGCAGCGCTCGCACGACGTGCGTCCGCCAACGCGGAGAGCCACGCAAGCAGCGTTCCCGATGGTTCAAACGTATCGCCGTTGATCCAGAAGCGTTGCGCGTCATACAACGCCTGCGTTCGCGCATCGAGGACGATGCCTTCCTTGCGCGCCCGGGCCGTGAAGCGAGCGAGCGGCAAGCGGGGCTGCGTGACGAAGTCGACGTGATCCTTGGGTTCGGAAAGGTACGCGCCGAGGAATTCACCGACGAGTTCAGGCGTCCAGCGCAACGCGTTGAGCTTCTGGACAAGGGCCTTGACCATGGCGGCCGGCAGTTCGCCGGGGTGGGTGGTGGGCTTCTGTTCGGGATCGGCGTAGCGGCCGTCGAAGTTGGGGTCGTCTTCCAGCGTTTGCGACAGGAAGCCCAGGAAGTGGCCGGCCAGTTCGCGGTACGACGGTGAGCGGAAGCCGATCGAATACGTCATGCAGTCGCCCTCGGCCACGCCGTCATGTGCGTAGTGCGGCGGCAGATACAGCATGTCGCCGGGCTCTAGTACGAATTCCTCTTCGGGCTGGAAGTTGGCGAGGATCTTGAGCGGCAGATCGGGGACGAGCGTGAGATCGTCCTGGGCTGAGATGCGCCAGCGGCGCCTGCCGTGGGCCTGCAGCAGGAACACATCGTACGAATCGAAGTGCGGGCCGACGCCGCCGCCGTCGGTCGCGAAGCTGATCATCACGTCGTCGAGCCTCGCATCCGGAATGAATCGGAAACGCTGCATGAGCGCCTCGACTGCCGGCTCGACGAGATTCGCGCCCTGCACAAGCACCGACCAGTTCCGGGTCTTGCGCGAAGGCAGCGGGCGTTCATCGAAGGGGCCGTGATTGAAGGACCAGCGCCCGCGCGATTGCGCGATCAGTCGCGACTCGACATCTGGGCGCGCAGCCAGGGCAAGTACGCGTTCGGGTGAGAGCGGAAAGTGCAGCGCACGCATCTCTTCGGGGGAGAGTGCCCGCCGGATCAGCAGCGGCTGTTTCTGCCAGTGCGTGCGCATGAATTCGCGCGGTGACAGCCCGCCGAGGAGTTGCGCCGGATGCCCCGCTGGGAGAGCAGGTTGGACGCCGCCATCGGCAGCGTATAATGGGACTTCGTTCATGGAGTGCGCAATTGAAAATCGCGAAGAATACGGTAGTGTCGGTGGCTTACAAACTGTCCGACGCGCAGGGCAACGTCATCGAGGAATCCGATGAGCCGATGGTGTATTTGCACGGCGGCTATGATGGCACGTTCCCCAAGATCGAGGAAGCGCTGGACGGCCAGGAACAAGGCTTCGAGACCAAGCTGCAGCTCGAACCGGACGACGCTTTCGGTGACTACGATCAAGAGCTGATCAAGATCGAGCCGCGTGATCGCTTTCCGGAACCGCTCGAAGTTGGCATGCAGTTCGAGGGCGTGCCCGAAGATGGCGATGAGGAAGACGCCATCGTCTACACCGTCACCGACGTGGCGGAGGATAAGGTTGTGCTGGATGGCAATCACCCGCTGGCAGGCATGGCGCTGCGCTTCGAGTTGAAGGTGACTGAAGTGCGTGAGGCCACGGCTGAAGAAATCGAGCACGGCCACGTGCACGGTGAACACGGCCTTGAAGTAGTGGACGAGGACGAAGACGACGACAAGCCGCACACGCTGCACTGATCGGCGGTTTATCGAGATACGAGAACGGGAGCTTCGGCTCCCGTTTTTTATTGCGCCGGCGCCGGCGCGATTTCCGGCGTGGGGGCGGGCGTGTTGTCGAGGCGGCGGCTGCGTATATGGAACAGTGGCGTGCGGCCGGGCGTGACGGACACCTCAAGCCAGCGATCGAGCACCGGCGAACCATAGGTGCGTGCGCGCATGACGTGCGCGTCCGGGCGGCCGTCTTCGTCCTTGAGCGGGCGGTCGAGCATGAACGTCTGGCTGGCGCCGTGAATGAGCAGAACGGCACCGTCGTAGTCGCGCGTGAGCGATCGCATCTGGCGCTTGAGTGCAAGGTAGCCGTCATGCGAGCGGCGACGTAGCAAGCCGTCGAACAGATTGGGCGCGCGGCGCCGTTCCCAACCATCTTCAAAGAGTGGATCGGCCTGCATCATGACGACTACGCCGGCCATCTTGCGCTGGTGCGCGACAGCGAAGGCGCGTGCGAGCCATTGGCGATTGGCTTCGAGGCGGTCTTCGTATTCGCCGTTGCGCCCGCCCGCGGTCTTGTAGTTGTTGTTGTCGCCGGGCACGTTGAGGGTGACGAACAGCACGTCGTTCATCGTCCAGCGCGTGTTTTCGCGGTAGCTGCGGAACTTGGCCTGATCCGACTGGCGCATGACCGTCATGGTGCGCTGGCCGAGCGTGCTGTCGTCGGGGTAGAACAGCTCGCGCAGGCGCAGCAGGCGCTCCACCGGGTCGAAACTGCCTGCGGCGGGGCGCTGGCAGTCGCTCCAGTCGTGGTCGCCCGGGATGTAGATGACGGGCGCGATCAGGCTGTCGAGCAGGTCATGGCGCGCTTCGAGCAGCGTGTCGGAACACGCTTCATCGCGGCCCTTGAGGTTGCCCAGATGGACGACGAAGGCAGGGTGTTCGGCGTCGATGGCGTCCAGCAGTGCGCGCACGGGGGCGACATCCTCGGCGCGGTCCGGCACGTTGCCGATCACCGTAAAGGTGAAGGCGCCTGGCGCGTCAGTTGCAGAATTCGTGCCCTTGGGTGCAGCTGGTACAGCCACCGGCATCAGCATCGCCAACGCCATGGCGATGCATTGAAACGTGCGGGAAACTGCGCCGAGCCGGGTCATCGGAATCAAGCGGACGGTCTCGCCAGCGCCTTGAGCCGGTACAGCGCATCGAGCGCTTCACGCGGCGTCATGTCATCGGGATCGATGCCGGCGAGTGCCTCCGTCAGTGCGCTGTCGGGGGCTTCGGCGTCGTCGTTTTCGTCGTCGATGGGCGTATCGGCGGCGAGGGCGAAGAGGTCCAACTGAGGCGTGGCGCCGGTGTCGGCGGAATGCTGCTCCAGCCACGCGAGCCGCTTGCGCGCGGCGCGAATGACCGGCTGCGGCACGCCCGCCAGCTGCGCGACCTGCAGGCCGTAGCTCTGGCTCGCCGGCCCTTCCTGCACAGCATGCAGGAAAACAATGCCGTCACCATGTTCGACGGCGGAGAGGTGCACGTTCGCAGCCTGAGCGAACTCCTGCGGCAGTTGCGTCAGTTCGAAATAGTGCGTGGCGAACAGCGTGTGGCTGCGGTTGTGCGACAGCAAGTGACGCGCAATCGCCCAGGCAAGCGCCAGGCCGTCGAATGTGCTCGTTCCGCGGCCGATCTCGTCCATCAGCACCAGGCTGTTGGGTGTGGCGCGGTGCAGGATGGCAGCCGCTTCCGTCATCTCAACCATGAAGGTGGATCGGCCACCCGCCAGATCGTCGGCCGCGCCGATGCGCGTGAAGATACGGTCGATTGGGCCGATGACTGCGGCCTCCGCCGGCACAAATGCGCCCACGTAAGCGAGCAGCACGACGAGCGCGGTTTGCCGCATGAAGGTCGATTTGCCGCCCATGTTTGGGCCCGTGATCAGCAGCAGCTTGCGCGCCTCCTGCAGCATGCAGTCGTTGGCGACGAACTGTTCGACTTGTTGTTCGACCACCGGATGGCGTGCGCGCGTCAGCTCAATACCGGGTGCGTCCGTCAGCATGGGGCGCGACCACGACAGCGCATGCGCACGCTCGGCCAGCGTCGCGAGCACATCGGCCTGTGCCAGCGCGGCGGCGATACGTTTGAATTCGGCCAGGTGCGGCAACAGTTTCTGGAGCAGCTCTTCGTAGAGGAGCTTTTCGCGCGACAGGGCACGGTCCTGCGCCGACAACGCCTTGTCTTCGAACGCTTTCAACTCGGGCGTGATGTAACGCTCGGCGTTCTTCAGCGTCTGGCGGCGGCGGTAATCGTCCGGTACCTTGGCGGCCTGGCCGTTGGTGACTTCGATGTAGAAGCCATGCACGCGGTTGTATTCGACGCGCAGATTGGCGATGCCGGTGCGCTCGCGTTCGCGGGCCTCCAGATCGACGAGGAACTGGCCGCAGTTTTCCGAGATGTCGCGTAGCTCGTCGAGGTCGGCATCGTAACCGCGGGCGATGACGCCGCCGTCGCGCACCATCGCTGCCGGCTCTGCCATCACGGCGCTCTGGAGCAGGGCGTGCGCGTCTTCGGGCAGGGTGAGCGCGGCATACAGCTCGGCTAGCAGCGGTGCCGCATCGCTTTGCGGCAGTTCTTCGCGAATCTCCGGCAGGCGCGCCAGTGTGTCACGCAACGACGACAGATCGCGCGGGCGTGCCGACAGCAGCGCCAGTCGCCCGGTAATGCGCTCCACATCCGACAGCGTGCGCAGGGTCGCACGCAACGTTTGCCAATCGCTGCCGAGCAGCACCTCGATGGCCTGCTGCCGCGCTTGGGGCACCGCGCGATCCCGCAGCGGATGATGCAGCCAGTGGCGCAGCAGGCGGCTGCCCATGCTGGTCGCGCAGGTGTCCAGCAGCGAAAACAGCGTCGGCGATTCCTGCCCACGCAGCGTCTCGGTCAGCTCCAGATTGCGGCGTGTGGCGGTGTCCAGGCCGATGAATTCGCTTTCATGCTCGACGGTGAGGCCGATCACGTGGCGCAGGGATTGGCCTTGCGTGGCCGCTGCGTAATTCAGCAGCGCACCGGCAGCCGCCAATGCGGCCGTCAGCGTTTCCGCGCCAAAGGCGACGAGGCTCGCGACGCCGAGTTGCTCGCGCAGGCGGCGGGTGCCGGCTTCCACGTCGAAGTGCCAATCGGGCAGGCGCGTGCGGGCAACATCCACTTGGAGGGTGTTGAGCGTTGCATCGTCGGCCAGCACCTCGGCGGGGCGGATGCGTTCGAGTTCGCGGTCGAGCTGGTCGGGGCTGCACTCCATCACGCGCAATTCGCCGCCGACGAGGTTGAGCCAGGCCAGACCGATCAGCGGTGCGGCGCCGCGCTTGCCGGGCAGATGTGCGATGGCCAGCAGATGGTTGTTGACCTTGTCGGAGAGCAGCGCGGCGTCCGTCAACGTGCCGGGCGTGACGACGCGCACGACCTTGCGCTCGACCGGTCCCTTGGTCGCCGCCGGGTCTCCGATTTGCTCGCAGATGGCGACGGATTCGCCCAGCTTGACCAGCTTGGCGAGGTATTGCTCCGCAGCGTGGAACGGGATGCCCGCCATACGGATCGGATGCCCGTTGGAACTGCCGCGTGCGGTGAGCGTGATGTCGAGCAGGCGCGAGGCTTTTTCGGCGTCTTCAAAGAAGAGTTCGTAAAAGTCGCCCATGCGGTAGAAGACAAGCGTGTCCGGATGCCCCGATTTCAGCCTCAAATATTGCTGCATCATCGGGGTGTGCTTGTCGAACGGGCCGTATTTCGGGTCGATCTCCAGAACCGGAGCGGAGTGTTCAGCCATGAGTGCTCAAAGCGCAGCGCGCCGCCCGTTGTGATCCGATCAGGCCGCGCGCGGAAGGTGTTGAATCGCGCAATTGTTGCATACCAGCGATGCTGCTTCACTGCTTATCGTCGGCGAGCCGGGCTTCGAGAAAATCGAGAAAGCACGCGATCCGCGAAGCCAACTGCGTGTTGCGGTAGTACACCGCGTGAATCGGTTGCAGCACCTCCACCGTGGCGTCCGACAGCACCTGCACAAGGTCGCCTGTGCGCCGGTCTTCCACGGTTATGAAATCCGCCAGACAGACGATGCCGGCGCCTTGCAGTGCAAGCTGGCGCAGGGTTTCTCCGCTGGAGGCCTTGAGCGTGGGCTCGATGCGCAGGCGATCGCCGTACGGGCCGCGCAGGGGCCATTGGTTTAGCGATTCCGGCTGCACGAAACCGAGCAGGGCGTGCTTCTGCAGGTCATCCACGTGGCGGGGCCGCCCGTGCGTTTTCAGATAGGCAGGGCTCGCCAGCACGCGCAGCCGCCGCGTGCCAAGCAGGCGCGCACGCAGGGTGGAATCGCGCAGCGTGCCGATGCGGATTGCCACGTCGGTGTCTTCTTCCAGCAAATCGATGATCAGGTCGTTGGTGTTCAGCTCCAGCTCGATCTGCGGATACCGTGCGCGGAAGTCCGGCACCAGCGGCGCCACCACATGCAGCATGAACGGCATGGCAGCGTTGACACGCAGGCGGCCGGCAGGCTGCTGGCGGCGCAGGGCGATCTGCTCCTCGGCCTCGTCGACGGCGGCGAGGATCCTGCGCGCCTGCGCCAGAAACGTCGCGCCCTCGTCGGTGAGCGACAGCCGCCGCGTGGTGCGCGAGAGCAGGGTGGTGTCCAGCTTTTCTTCCAGGCGGCGCAACGCGCGGCTCACGCCCGACACCGTCTGGCCCAGCTGCTCAGCCGCCGCCGTGACGGAGCCCGTATCGACGACGGTGCGGAAGGCAAGCAGTTCTTCGAGCGTGGTTTTCATCGTCGATTATCAATTCCAGATCAACAGAATTCTGCCCAATATGGCTTCCTCTGCAAAGATCGCGTGCGGCGCGGGGCGCGGGGCGCGGTGGATGGGCGCAAAGGGAGCGATGCCGGCCATTGCCCGGGTTCGCCCCCTCAAGGTTGGCGGCCGGCCTGCCGATAGACCATTCGGACCCTTAAAACATAGTGGGAGCGCATTTGCGCAAATGGCGCCTTGCGGTTCCGCTTCCGGAGACTCTGGAATGAGCAAGCTCAGCTTTCGCCAAAAGCTTTGGCTGCCGCTGGTCATCAGCCTTGTCGCGCTGACGTTGATCTCGGTATTCAACGCGTATCAGGCGCGCGAGATCCGCGTGGAGGAGCGCAAGAACAACCTCGTCAGCGTGACGACCATGGCCATGAACCTGGTCAAGCAGTACGACGACCTGACCAAGAACGGCACGTTGAGCAAAGACGCCGCGCAAAAGCAGGCGATCGACCGTTTCAAGGCCCTGCGCTACGACAAGGACGGCTACTTCACCATCACCAGTTCCAACAACGTGGTGGTGATGCACCCGATCAAGCCGGAGTTCATCGGCAAAGACCAATCCGGCTTCAAGGATGCACAGGGCAATGCGGTCTATGCGGGCTTGACCACTGCCGCCAAAGATCCGAAGGGCGGATTCACCAGCTATGTCTGGCCGAAAGTCGGCGGCACGGATCCGGTGCCGAAGACGGCATTCGCGATGCGCTATGAGCCGTGGGACTGGGTTTTCTCGACCGGCGTCTACATGGACGACATCAACGCTGCATTCATGACGTCGCTTTACCAGACCGGCGGCCTGCTTCTGCTGGTGGGCGGCTTGCTGGTGCTGCTGGGCAGCGTTGCGAACCGCAGCCTGCAGCGCACGCTGGGCGGCGACCCCGCCTACGCGGCTGACGTTGCCAACCGCATTGCCGGCGGCGACCTGACGGTGGAGATTGCCACCCGTGCTGACGACAACGACAGCCTGCTCTACGCGATGAGCCGCATGCGCGGCGCGCTTGTGGACACCATCGGCCGCATCAAGGGCGCGTCGGAAACCATTGGCACCGCTACGCGCGAGATCGCCAGCGGCAACCTCGACCTCTCGTCGCGCACCGAACAGCAGGCCAGCTCGCTCGAAGAAACGGCTTCGGCCATGGAGCAGCTGATGTCGACCGTGCAGCAGAACGCCGACAACGCCCAGCAGGCCAACCAACTGGCCGCGTCCGCCTCGGATGTGGCCGTGCGCGGCGGCGATGTGGTGACGCGCGTGGTGGAAACCATGGGCTCCATCAACGCGTCGTCCCGCAAGATCGTCGACATCATCGGCGTGATCGACGGCATTGCGTTCCAGACGAACATCCTTGCGCTGAATGCGGCAGTGGAAGCCGCACGTGCTGGGGAACAGGGCCGTGGTTTTGCCGTGGTGGCCGGTGAGGTGCGCAGCCTTGCGCAGCGCAGCGCCGCTGCCGCCAAGGAGATCAAGGCGCTGATCGACGATTCCGTCGTCAACGTGGATGCAGGCAGCGCGCTGGTGGAAGAAGCCGGCACGACCATGCGCGAGATTGTGGCGAGCGTGAAGCGCGTGACCGACATCGTTGGCGAGATCTCGTCCGCCAGCCAGGAACAGCGTTCGGGCATTGAGGAAGTGAGCCACGCCGTCACGCAGCTTGACGACGCCACGCAGCAGAACGCCGCGTTGGTGGAGGAAGCGGCCGCCGCAGCGCAATCCCTGGAAGAGCAGGCGGTGAGCCTGACCCAGGTGGTGGCGCAATTCCGCTTGGATGCGCACGCGCTGCGTGCCCCCGCCATGGTGGCCAGGGTTGAACCGGAGGTTGTGCCGGTCAAGCCCGTCGCAGGTGCTGCTCCGGCGGCGCCCAAGGAAGAAGCGCCGCGACGCGAAGCCGCCAAGCCGAGCACCGAAGCCGCCAGGCCCAAGCTGACGTCGCGCAAGCCGCCTGTGCTGCGAAAGGCTGCTGCCAAGCCGGTCGAGCGAACCGAAAAGAAGCCGGCTGCACCGGCAGCGATCCCCGCGAGCCTGACCAAGGCGAAGCCTCTGGTCGCCGCTGGAGGCGACGCCGACTGGGAAACGTTTTGACCCACGATTGACCTTCACCTCGTTGACCCCGCACACCGCAAGCATGGGCTTGCCTGCGGGGACGCCGGAGACAAGATGGACCGCGTTTTGAAGAACACCAGCGTGCGCGCTGGCCTGCTGGCGATTCTGATCACCTTTGCACTGATGATTGTGGTCGGAGCTGCGGTGGGTGTGCTGGCGCTGCGTATCACCAACGCCGCGACCGAGCGCGTGCACGCGATTTCCGATCGCAGCATGCTGCTGAACGACGCGTACAAGGACATGCAGCGCGCACGTACCGGCATGTCACGCTTATACAGCGTCCTGCGTGAAAACATGGACGAGGCTGCCAAGACGGCAGCGCTTGCCAGTTCGGAGAAAGGCCTGAAGAAGGCTATCGAACAGGTGGAAGCCTTCAAGAATGCGCCACGCATCGAAGGTGTCGACGAGTCGCTGCGCCAGGCAATCGTCCAGGCCGCGCAGACGCACATCGAAGCCGTGCAGCGCGCCCTGGCGGCGTTGCGCACCGGCGACGCCGCTGCGTATGCGCAGCTCAACTACAAGGACGTGACGGATACCGGCGCCGCGTGGTCGGTGCAGATCGAGAGCTTCCAGCAGCTCGTCAAGAAGCTGGCCAAGGACGAGGCAGACGATGGCCGTGCGCGTTACGAAACGATCCTGAAGTTCGTGGCGCTCGGCATTGCCATGGCACTCGCGTTGATCGTGGCGGTGTTCTACGGTCTCAAGGCCTTTGTGATCACCCCGCTTAACGAAGCCGTAGCCGTGCTCAGCCGCGTGGCCGAGGGCGATTTGGCCGTGCACGTCAAAACGGGTGGCCGCAATGAACTCGGTCGCCTGCTGGCTGCCGTGGGCCGCATGCGTGAGAGCCTGGTGAAGACCGTGCGCCAGGTGCGCAACAGCTCGGACTCGGTCAACACCGGCGCGCACGAAATCGCCAGCGGCAACCTCGATCTGTCTTCGCGTACCGAGCAGCAATCGGCCTCGCTCGAGAAGACGGCTGCCAGCATGGAGCAGATGACCTCAACCGTCACCAACAACTCCGAGAACGCCCGCCAGGCCAGCGCGCTGGCGTCGAATGCCGCAGACCTGGCTTCGCGTGGCGGCGAGGTGGTGCGCGGCGTGGTGGCGACGATGGACGACATCAGCGCCGGCTCGCGCAAGATGGCCGACATCATTGGCGTGATTGACGGCATTGCCTTCCAGACCAACATCCTCGCACTGAATGCGGCAGTGGAAGCCGCCCGCGCCGGCGAGCAGGGCCGCGGTTTTGCCGTGGTGGCGGGCGAGGTTCGCGCGCTGGCTCAACGCAGTGCTGCTGCCGCCAAGGAAATCAAGACGCTGATCGACGATTCGGTGTCGCGCGTGCAAGCGGGGCACTCGCAGGTGGCGCAAGCCGGCGAGACCATCACCGAGACGGTGGAAGCCGTGCGTCGCGTGGCCAATATCGTTGAAGACATTGCTTCGGCCTCGGCCGAGCAGACGCAGGGCATCCTGCAGATCGGTCAGGCTGTGACGGAAATGGAGCAGGTGACACAGCAGAACGCCGCGCTGGTCGAACAGGCGGCCGCTGCCGCGCAGTCGCTGGAAGAACAGGCGCAGAACCTCACGCAGGTGGTGTCGCAGTTCCGGCTGGATGGCGCAGAGACCGCCGCACTAGTCGCGCAAAAGCAGGAGAAGATGGCCAAGCCTGCGGCCAAGGCCACTGCCAAGCCAGTCAGCGCAGCCAAGCCCGCACGTGCCGCGCTGCGCAAGCGTGAACCGAAAACGTCAGTTCAGCCGGCGGCGTCGGCGCCCGTCGCCGTGGTCGCGGTCGCTTCGGCTGCCGCTCCCGCACGCAAGCAACCACTGGCTGTAGCTGGCGGTGGTTCCGGCGCCGATTGGGAAACGTTCTGATCGGTTGAGAACTCAAGCGTCGAGCGCTGGGCCATCGATGCGTTTGGCCCAGCTTTCCACCTCGCCACGCGCAAGGCGGCCTTCCACCAGCTTGCGCCACGACGGCGTGAGCGGCAGCCTCAGCATGTCGGTCAGCGCCGCACGGTCGAGCATGTTGCGGTAAAGCACATCGAGCACGCGCGACAGCGGCCATTGCGGCCACGGGCGCTCGAGCCATTCCAGCGTATCGCCGGCGCGCAGCGTGCCGCCTTCCAGAACCCGGTAATACCAGCCCGTGCGGGCCGTGTGTTGCACGCGGCGCGCCATGTCGCGCGTGTTGAAGCGGTCGTTGAGCTTCCAGCACGGCTGGCGCAGTTGCGACACTTCCAGCATCACACTGCCCGCACGCAGACGGTCGCCCACGCAAATGTCCGCTTCGGTGATGCCGGTGGTGCTCACGTTCTCGCCAAACGCACCGGGCTGGGCAAGCAAGGGTTGCGCGCCGATATCCGCTTGCCAGGCCGCGTAGTGGTCGAATGGGTAGTGATGAATCGCCTTGTCAGGGCCGCCGTGCACACGCAGATCGCCTTGCTCATCGCCCACGATGCCGTTGATACCGACCTCCACTGCGTCGCGCACGGGCCGCTTGTCGATGGCGCTGCGTGAGCCTGGGCGCGTGTAGTCGACCACGCGTCCGGCGAGGAGGGTGTCGATGCAGATGGGGCCGGGCAGCCTCATGCGGCCTCCACGCAGTCCAGCCAGGCAGCGAAGACCTCGCGTGCGCGTTGCGTCAGGCGTTGCGCTACCGCAGGCGCCTGTGCACGCAACGTGCGCGGGTCGATACCCGCTGCGCCGAGTTCCGCTGCATGCCCGATCAGCCACGCTTCCAGCTCCTCCAGATTGGCCTCCAGATGAAATTGCAGCGCGAGAGCGTGGTTGCCGATGGCGAAAGCCTGTTCTGCACAAACTTCCGTGAACGCCAGCCGTCGCGCGCCGGGCGGCAAGTCATATCGATCGCCATGCCAGTGCAGCACCGGCGTGCCGTCGGCCAGGGGCGCGAGCGGTGAGTCGGCACCTTCCGTGGTGAGCGTGATGGGTGCAAAGCCGATCTCCTTCACGCCCATCGGCTTGACCGCCGCCCCTAATGCCCGCGCCATCAACTGCGCGCCCAGGCAGATGCCGAGCAACGGCTTGCGTGCGGCCAGTCGCCGCGCAATGGCGGCCGCTTCATCGCGTATGAACGGATACGTTGCATCGTCGTACGCACCGATGGGCCCGCCCAGCACGATCAACAGATCGGCGTCCATCATGTCGTCGGTCGGCACCGGCTGCACGCCCACGTCAACGGTCCGCACCGCGTAGCCGCGCGCTTCCAGCAGCGGCTGCAGGATGCCGAGGTGCTCGAACGGCACGTGGCGCAGGGCGAGGGCGGTTTTCATGGCGTGCGATGAGGTTGATGGCGGGCTTATTGTGAATGAGGGGCGCGGCGCGCAAAACCCGTGCGGTTTGCGGGGGATTGTTGCGGGACGCGGCGCATTCCCAATGCACCTTGCAATCTGCCTTCTATCGACCTCAGTGCGATACCCCTCGCGTTATCGCAGCATGGCGACGTGAGCGCTGCCGGAACCGGTGCCGAGGCCGGGATATGGTGTTTTATTGAGCGAACCGCGTTTCCGGGTAGCTGCGTATTGCTGGATAGCCCAAACAAAAAGCCCTCGCACCGGGCGAGGGCTTTTCAGCACGTGCTTGAAGCAATCAAGCCTCAGCCTTCGACCGCGAGAACGGCGAGGTGAACTTGATCATCTGCACGAATGCCTTCGGGTTGCCGGCCAGGATTTCACCTTGGTCCAGATAGCCCGATTCGCCGGTGTAGTTGCCCACCAGACCGCCCGATTCCGTCACGAGCAGCGAGCCTGCGGCCATGTCCCACTTGCTCAGGCCTTGCTCGAAGAAGCCGTCGAGGCGGCCGCAGGCGACGTAGGCGAGGTCAAGCGCGGCGGCGCCGGGGCGACGCAGGCCGGCGCAGTTTTCCGTCATGGTCGCAAACAGGCGGGTGTAGTCGTACAGGCCTTCCAGGTCGCGGTAGGGGAAGCCGGTGCCGATCAGGCAGTCAGCCAGCTTGTCGCGGCGCGTGACGCGAATGCGGCGGTTGTTCAGGAACGCGCCGGCGCCCTTGGAGGCGGTGAAGAGTTCGTCGCGCGTCGGGTCGTACACCACGGCCTGCGTGACGACGCCACGCTGCATCAGCGCGATCGACACGCCATATTGCGGAAAGCCGTGGATGAAGTTGGTGGTGCCGTCGAGCGGGTCGATTACCCAGACGTTTTCGCTGGCGGTTTCGCCGTCGGCCCAGGATTGGCCGGACTCTTCCGCTAGAATCGCGTGATCGGGGTAGGCAGTCTTGATGACTTCGATGATCGCTGCTTCAGCTGCGCGATCGACTTCGGTGACGAAATCGTTGTGTTGTTTGCGCTCGGTGCGCAGGCTATCGACGTCGAAGGACGCGCGGTTGATGACGGTGCCGGCCTTGCGAGCAGCCCGGACGGCGATATTGAGCATCGGATGCATGTGGGATCTCCGCGCCTGACGCGCCGATTTTCGGAAGCGGCCGCAGGCGAAACAACACAACGAATTGTAGAAGAACGAGCGGCGGGCCAATCTTGCGATCCTGCCCGCCGTCAAAAGAGTGGCCGTATTGTATATGAACCCCGCGTCCGGCGCCCCGCGAATTGCGCCAATCAGCACACCGAACACCACCCCCGCCGACCCGGATACGCTGCGCCAGCGTGCCGTGCGGTGCCGTTTCGTATTGGTCGAGACCAGCCATCCCGGCAATGTCGGCTCCGCAGCACGTGCGCTCAAGACGATGGGGTTTGGCGAGCCCGGCAGCTTCGTGCTCGTGCGCCCGCGCGAGGCTGACGCCCAAAGCCACGCCGATGCCGTTGCCATGGCAAGCGGCGCCGATGATGTGCTGGCTGGCGCCCGCGTGGTCGACGACATTGGCGAGGCGCTTGCCGGTGCCTCGCTCACCATCGCGCTGACAGCCCGTCCGCGCGAATTCGGGCCGCGCCGCATCGGCCCGCGTGATGCAGCGGAAGAAGTGGCCGCGTTGCTGGCCGCGCCGGACACCACCGTCGCCTTCGTCTTCGGCAACGAGCGATTCGGTTTGCCCAACGAGGTGGTGGAGCGCTGCCACGTCGTCACGCACATTCCCGCCAATCCGGCGTATGCCTCGTTGAATCTGTCGCAGGCAGTGCAGTTGATTGCGTACGAAGTGCGCATGGCGCTGCTGGCCGGCACCGGCACGGGCGACACGCGCATGGATGGCGTCGGCTTTGTCGGCGAGCCGGCCACCGCCGAGCAGATCGACGGGATGTTCGAACATCTGGAGCAGGGCCTGGTCGAGATCGGTTTTCTGGACCCCGCTCAGCCGAAAAAGCTGATGCCGCGCCTGCGGCGTCTGTTTGCCCGCACGCAGTTGGAGGCCGAAGAGGTCAACATCCTGCGCGGGATCGCCAAGCGCATGCTCGGCCGCCGCGCCGAAGCTGCCGCGCCGCCCACCGGCGCTGCCGACGACTGTCGCTGATCGCCCTGAAAGCCGCCCGTTGTTGATCAGACAGGGCGGCATCCCTTGCATGTCGGGCTAAAACCCTTGCCGCAGCGCGGTAAGGCAATGCCTTACACTGCCCTTAGCGCATCGCGCATATAGATATAACGATCCACACAGCTCAAGATGTTCACACGCATTCGCGAAGATATCGGCGCCATCATGGAGCGAGACCCGGCCGCGCGCAGCCGCTGGGAAGTGCTGACCTGCTACCCGGGTTTGCACGCCATCATCGTTCATCGGGTTGCGCATGCGTGTTGGCACGGCGGCTTCCGGTGGCTGGGTCGGTGGTTCTCGCACCTCGGCCGTTTCCTTACCGGCATCGAGATCCACCCCGGCGCGACGGTCGGCCGGCGCGTGTTCATCGACCACGGCATGGGCGTCGTGATTGGTGAGACGGCTGAAATCGGTGACGACTGCACGATCTACCAGGGCGTCACGCTGGGCGGCACGTCGCTCTACAAGGGCGCCAAGCGGCATCCGACGCTCGGCAAGGGCGTGGTGGTGAGCGCGGGCGCCAAGGTGCTGGGAGGCTTTGTCATCGGGGATGGGGCGCGTGTTGGGTCCAACGCGGTCGTGCTCAAACCGGTGCCGCCGGGCGCAACGGCGGTTGGCATACCGGCGCGCATCATCGAGCGCGATGCCGCGACCGAGGCCCAGTCTGCGCTCAAGCAGGAGTTTTCCGCGTATGGCATCACGCCCGACGCGGACGATCCGGTATCGCTGGCGCTCAAACGGCTGATCGACCACAGCGAGCTTCAGCAAGAGCGCATCGAGTCGATTCTTTCTGCGCTCGATCGCCTCGGCGCGCACCTGGAAAACTCCCCGAACGATCCGTTCGATGCGAGCGAGCTGAAGCGGATGCTCAAGTAGGAAAAGGGTGGGTGACGACAGCTTATGCCGTCACTTGCTCGACCGTCAGCGCGCCATCCTGCAACTTGAGGAAGCTGCCGCGCGGCTGTGCCTGATCGAAATCCCAGTCGGAAAGAACCCAGCGTTCACCGCTCGCCTCGTGATGCAGTTGCGGGCGATGGGTGTGGCCGTGGATCAGCGTGCTGGTATTTGATGCCTCGAGCAGCGCGTCCACCGCTTCCTGTGCGACGTCGCCCATCATCGCCGCGGCGCGGGGCTCGCCAGCGACATTGGCCGACATGGCGCGGCCGGCTTCGCTTTCTGTGCGCATCTTCTGCGCGATTTTCAGCCGCCACCGCAGCGGCATCGTGAGGAATATCCGCTGCACCCAGCGCTTGCGCGTCCAGTGCCGAAAGCGCATGTAGGCCGTGTCGCGCGTGCAGAGGGCGTCGCCGTGCGTAAGCACGATGCGCTGGCCATCGTCCGCTTCGAGCACGGTGGGATCGGGCAGCAGCGTGGCGTGCGCGGCATCCAAGAAACGCTTGCCGAGCAGGAAATCGCGATTGCCGTGCATAAACAGCACGCGCGTGCCGGCCGCTGCAACCTCAGCGAGCAGGTTGGCGATCTGCCGGTGGAACGGATCAGCCAATTCCTCATCGCCGACCCAGTATTCGAAGAAGTCACCCAGGATGACGAGCGTGCGGGCTTCGCGGGCGCGCGTGCGCAGGAAGCGCTCGAACGCGGCGGCGGTGGCCGGCATGCTGGCCGTCAGGTGCAGATCCGAAATAAAAAACACCGGCCCGGAAACCCGGACCGGTGCTTTCAGCGCGGAGGCCAGTGAGGCGTGCGCTGCGTCGATCATTCGATCACTTCAGCGCTTTCGATGATCACGTCTTCCAACGGCACGTCTTGGTGGAAGCCGCGGTTGCCCGTGCGCACCGAACGGATCTTGTCGACCACATCCATCCCTTCGGTCACCTTGCCGAACACGGCGTAGCCCCAGCCTTGCGGCGTCGGCGACGTATGGTTCAGGAAGTCGTTGTCGACCGTGTTGATGAAGAATTGCGCGGTGGCCGAGTGCGGATCGTTGGTGCGTGCCATGGCAATCGCGCCGCGTTCGTTCTTCAGGCCGTTGTTGGCTTCGTTGTCGATCGGTGCCTTGGTGGGCTTCTGGTTCATCTTCTCCCCTGGCTCGAAGCCGCCGCCCTGAATCATGAAGCCCTTGATGACGCGGTGGAACACCGTGCCGTTGTAGTGGCCATCCTTCACATAGGCGACGAAATTGGCAACCGACTTGGGTGCCTTCTCAGCGTCCAGGGCCAGGGTGATGTCGCCGTGGTTCGTGTGCAGCTTGACTTGGGTCATGGTGAATTCCTTGGGTGGGGCAAAAATGCGTTACTTGGAGACAACGGTGGCCGATTCAATCACGATCGGCTTCACAGGCACATTCTGGTGCGGGAATTTGGTGGTGGTTTCCACCGCCTTGATCTTGTCGATGGTATCGGTGCCCTCGACGACCTTGCCGAAGACGGTATAGCCGTAACCGTCCTGACCAGGGTAGTTCAGCATGTTGTTGTCGACCACGTTCACATAGAACTGCGCCGTCGCCGAGTTCGGGTCCATGGTGCGTGCCATGGCGATCGTGTACTTGTCGTTCTTCAGGCCGTTCTTCGATTCGATCTCGACCGGCGGGCGCGTGTCCTTCTGTTTCATGTCGGGCGTGAAGCCGCCGCCCTGGATCATGAAGCCGTCCATCACGCGGTGGAAAATCGTGCCCTTGTAGAAGCCGTCCTTCACGTACTGCAGGAAGTTGGCGACCGTCTTGGGCGCCTTGTCCGGATACACCTCAACGGTGAAGTTACCCATCGATGTCTTGAACTGGATGCGCGGCGCGGACGCGGTGGCTGCCGTGGCTGCGGTGGCGGTTACGGCCAGTGCACACACGAGCCCGGCAAAGAGGGAGCGAATACGGAGCATGGTCAGGAAGAGAAAGCTTGTGGGTGGGAAAGCAGGATCGGGCCGCGTCTTCTTATTGACGCTTTGCCGGCTTGGCGCTCACGCCGCTGGCTGCGGGCAGCGTGGTCGAGGCGGGTTTGGAAGCCGGGTGCACGCCCGGCAGATCGGGCAGGGCATCCAGACGTGCGCGCGCGGCAGCATTCTTGGGGTTCAGTTTGAGCGCACTTTGGTACGACTGTGCGGCCAGGCGAACGTAGACATCGCCAAGGTTGGATTGCGCCAATGCATTTTCAGGCGCCACCCGGTTCGCCATGAGGAGGCTGTCGCGGGCGCGAAGCAGTTCACCGCGCTCGGCGTACAACGCGGCCAGGTTGATATAGGGTTCGGGCAGTTCCGGGAAGTCCTGCGTCATCTGGCTGAAGGCGACGATGGCATCGTCAGCGCGGCCCAGGCCGGCAAGTGCCACGCCGCGCTGAAAGCGTGCCTGCGCGTTACGCGGTTGAGAAGCGACGTCCTTGTCCAGCTCGGCCAGTGCCTCGGTGTATTGCTTCTTGGCCAACGCATCGTCGATGCGTTTCTGGCGCGCGACCTGCGGCGCCTGCTGCGTGCTGGGCATCAAGTCGGCCGGCAAGGCAAAGCCGGCGGTCTGGGCGAAGGCCGGTGCCGCGGACATCGCAAGCAGGCTAGCCAGGGTTGCAGCGGTCTGACGCAGCAGTCTGTTCATGAGAATCGGTTCCGTTATACTCCGCCGCATTCTAACAAACCGTCTTTGTGCGCAGCAGCGGCCGTGCGCGCCAGGAAAGGTTCTTGACGGGGAGCATGCCGGGCACACAGGCAGGCCGCCCCGTCGGCGCAGTTCCGGTAAGATATGCCGCTAGTTTTTCAGGCGCCTCGCCGGCGCCGATTGCCTCCAATTTGGTCCGCCCGCAACGTTGTACCTCGCATGCGCGGCGCGCTGAGTCTCCCGACACCGCTTCATGGAATCACTCAAGATCTACAACACGCTCGCGCGTGAGAAACAGACGTTCGTCCCCATCGAGCCAGGCCGCGTGCGCATGTACGTGTGCGGGATGACGGTGTACGACTACTGTCACGTCGGGCATGCGCGGGTCATGGTGGTGTTCGACATGGTGCAGCGTTGGCTGCGCGCGGCAGGTTACGACGTCACCTACGTGCGCAACATCACCGACATCGACGACAAGATCATCAAGCGTGCGGTCGAGAACGGCGAGACGATGAGTGCGCTGACGGGCCGCTTCATCGCTGCCATGCACGAAGACGCCGATGCGCTTGGCGTTCAGCGCCCCGATCACGAACCCCGCGCCACCGAATACGTGCCGCAGATGCTGAGCATGATCGGCCGGCTGCAGACGAACGGCCTCGCCTATCAGGCGACCGACGGCGATGTGAACTACGCGGTGCGCAAATTCCCCGGTTACGGCAAGCTGTCCGGCAAGTCGCTCGAAGACCTGCGTGCCGGCGAGCGCGTGGCGGCCAATGATGCCAAGCAGGATCCGCTCGACTTCGTGCTGTGGAAATCCGCCAAGGCCGAGGAACCTGCAGAATCGCGCTGGGCTTCGCCGTGGGGCGAGGGGCGTCCAGGCTGGCATATCGAGTGCTCGGCGATGAGTTGCGAACTGCTGGGCGAGCATTTCGACCTGCACGGCGGTGGCGCTGACTTGCAGTTCCCACACCATGAAAACGAAATCGCCCAGTCCGAAGGCGCGACCGGCAAGACGTTCGTCAACACGTGGATGCACAACGGCTTCGTCCGCGTGAACGACGAGAAGATGTCGAAATCGCTCGGCAACTTCTTCACCATCCGCGATGTGCTGAAGCTGTACGACGCGGAAGTCGTGCGTTTCTTCATCCTTCGCTCGCACTATCGCAGCGACCTGAATTACAGCGACGCGCACCTCGACGACGCGCGCCATGCGCTCACGCGTTTGTACACGGCGCTCAAGGATGTGCCGGCCGCAGCGGGCGCCAAGCCCGACTGGAACGAGTCGCACGGCAAGCGCTTCCTGGAAGCGATGAACGACGACTTCAACACGCCCGTCGCCGTGTCGGTGCTGTTTGAGCTGGCGAGCGAAGTGAACAAGACGCGCTCGCCCGCGCTGGCTAGTCAACTGGCCGCGCTGGCCGGAGTGCTGGGCCTGCTGGGCCGCGATCCGCATGCGTTCCTGCAGGGCGGTGTGTCGCCCGATGGCTTGGACGCCGCCGAAGTGGAAGCGCGTATCGAAGAGCGCCGCGCCGCCAAAGCCGCGCGCGATTTCGCCCGTGCCGATGCGATCCGTGCCGATCTGCTCGCTGCAGGGATCGTTCTGGAAGACAAACCGGGTGGGGTGACCGAATGGAGACGCGCATGAACGCGGTGGCCAAGAAAGCCAACGTAGTGCGCAGCACCGTCGCCAAGAAAGCGCCGGCGGTGAAGGCCCCGGCTGCCAAGAAAGGGGTGGCGAAGAATGTAGACGGCGTAGCGAGCAAGACGGTTGCCGCCAAGGGCGTGCCGGTGAAGGGTGCCAAGGCTCCGGCTAAACGCGTGCCTGCTGGCAAGGTGCCGCTGCCGGAAACGCTCCCCACCAGCGAGGCCCTGCCTGTGCCGGCAGAAGTGGTGCTCTCGGGCCCGCCGGAATACTGGCAAGAGGCTTGCGCAGACTTGATGAAGCGCGACCGCATCCTGCGCAAGATCATCCCGACCTGCGGGCCGGCGCATTTGGCTTCGCGCGGCGATCCGTTCGTCACCCTCGCACGCTCGATTGTGGGTCAGCAGATTTCGGTCAAGGCTGCGCAATCGGTGTGGGAGCGCGTCGTGGCTGTGTGCCCCAAGCTGGTGCCCGCACAGTTCTTGCGCGCCGGTCAGGAGAAGCTGGCGGGTTGCGGTTTGTCCAAGCGCAAGGCCGAGTACATCCTTGACCTAGCCGATCACTTCCGCAACGGCACCGTGCACGTCGCTAAGTGGGCGGAAATGGAAGATCAGGATGTGATTGCCGAGCTGACGCAGATCCGCGGCATCGGCCGATGGACGGCAGAGATGTTCCTCATGTTCAACCTGATGCGCCCGAACGTACTTCCGCTGGACGATATCGGACTCATCAACGCGATCTCACAGAATTATTTCAGTGGCGAACCGGTCACTCGCAGCGAGGCGCGCGAAGTGGCCGCCAACTGGGAACCGTGGCGTACCGTGGCCACTTGGTATATGTGGCGCAGCCTAGACACGGCGACCACCTATTGATCTGTTCATTTCGATGAAACGGAGCGCGTCGCCGGGCGGTCAAAATCCGGTAGAATGCGCGCCTTCAAGAGCCTTTCAGAAGATCCATGAAAACTACCTTCCTGGAGTTCGAGCAGCCGATCGCAGAACTTGAGGCGAAGATCGAAGAACTTCGCTTCGTACAAGACGATTCCGCTGTCGACATTTCTGAAGAAATTTCCCGCCTGGCCTCCAAGAGCCAGCAGCTCACCAAAGATCTGTACGCCAACCTGACACCCTGGCAGGTCGCGCAGATCGCCCGGCACCCGCAGCGTCCATATACGCTCGATTACGTCCGCGAGATCTTTACCGACTTCCACGAACTGCACGGCGATCGCACCTTCGCCGACGACCTGTCGATCGTGGGCGGTCTGGCGCGCTTCAACGGCCAGGCTTGCATGGTGATCGGTCACCAGAAGGGCCGAGACACGAAGGAGCGCGCGCTGCGCAACTTCGGCATGTCCAAGCCCGAGGGCTACCGCAAGGCCAAGCGGCTGATGGAGCTGGCGGACAAGTTCGGCCTGCCGATCTTCACGTTTGTCGATACGCCGGGCGCATTCCCGGGCATCGATGCGGAAGAGCGTGGCCAATCCGAAGCCATCGGGCACAACCTGTTTGTGATGGCCGGCCTGAAGGTGCCCCTGATCGCCACCATCATCGGTGAAGGCGGTTCGGGCGGCGCACTGGCTATCGCCATGGGCGACTCGGTGATCATGCTGCAATTCGCCACCTACGCCGTGATCTCGCCGGAAGGCTGCGCGTCGATCCTGTGGAAGACCGCAGAGAAGGCGCCGGAAGCCGCCGAGGCACTGGGCCTGACCGCGCATCGCCTGAAGGCACTTGGCCTGATCGACAAGATCGTCAACGAGCCGCTGGGCGGCGCACACCGTGATCCGAAGGGCATGGCGACGATGCTCAAGCGCGCGCTGGCCGAATCGCTGCGCCAGTTCCAGGGCATGAAGACGTCGGAACTCCAGGCGCGCCGTCACGAACGCCTGATGGCTTATGGCAAGTTCAAGGAAACCGAAGGTCGCTGATTCGTCGGCTGATCTCGTCAACAAGGTCGCACAACGCGTTGCCGCGTGTGCGGCCTTTGTTGTTTCTGGAGACGCAGAGCCGCCGACTGTGGCAATTGCCCTGTCAGGCGGGCGGGATTCCGCGGCGCTCCTGCACGCGTGTGCCGCGTGGCGCGACGCGGGCGCCCGCGTGCAGCTCGTGGCGCTCCATATTCACCATGGCCTGCATGCTGACGCCGATGTCTGGGAATGCGCGTGTCGGCGCATGGCCCAAGCGGTCGGCGTTACGTTTCATGCGCGCCGCGTCAATGTAGCGGTTGATGCGGGGCGGGGCGTTGAAGAGGCGGCGCGCGAAGCCCGGTACGCAGCGCTCGAAGCGCTCTGCACGGAGACGGGCGCCTCCATTCTGCTGACGGCGCATCATCAGGATGACCAAGCGGAAACGGTGCTGCTGCAACTGATGCGCGGTGCCGGCCTCGATGGCCTGGCCGCCATGCCGATGGCGCGGGCGGGTGCAGTCACGTTGCTGCGTCCATGGGTCGATGCACCGCGCAGCGAGATCGAACTGTACGCACATGCCCACGCGCTCTGCTGGGTCGAAGATCCTTCCAACACCGACGCACGCTATGCACGCAATGCATTGCGTCCACTGCTTGCGGGCATGGCGGATCATTTCCCGGCCTATCGCGAGGCGCTGTCGCGCAGTGCGGCACATCTGGCGGATGCGGCTGCGTTGATCGATGAGATTGCGCAGGCGGACTTGAGCCAGGTCGCGTCGGCCAATGAACTGAACGTGGCGGCGTTGAGCGCGCTGTCCGCGCCACGTCAGCGTGCGGTGCTGCGTGCGTGGTTGGCCAAGGCGGGCATGCGCGCGCTGTCGAGTCGCCGCCTGGAGGATCTGCATACGCAACTGGTTGACGCGCGAGATGACGGTGCACTGCGCATTGAATTGCCGACTGGGCAGGTCAGGCGCTACCGTGGCATTGCATGGATCGACACTGGCACCAACGATCGCCCCGGACAGGCCGCGGTCGCGATCGGGGCCCAGCTGTTCGAGCCGGCGCATCCGGCCGAGCAGCGTGTGGCGGTGGACGCATGGGGCGGGGCGCTGTTGTTTGCGCCCGTGGCGAGCGATGGCGTTGCGACGCAAACTTTGCAAGCGCCGCTGGTCCTGTCGCCCCGGCGCGGTGGCGAGCGCATCGTGCTGCGCCCGGGCGGGCCGTCGCGGGCGCTCAAGCAGGCTTACCAGGAAGCCGGCATTCCTGCGTGGGAGCGCCAGCGTTTGCCGCTGCTCTATGCAGGGGAAATGCTGGTGTTTGCCGCGGGGCTGGGAATGAACCAGGCGGCCACGCATAGCGGTACTGGCTGGCGCATCACGTGGCGTCCTGGCCTTCAGGGTGCGTCGTGATACACATCGTCTCCGGCGAATTGCTTGCCGATCGGCGCAAATTGCTGTATTTTCAAAAGCTTTTGCACCGCTTCGGCTCCTCCTGATCTTTCCAAGATGGCTCTCATCGTTCACAAGTACGGTGGCACCTCGATGGGTTCGGTTGAACGCATCAAGAATGTCGCCAAGCGCGTTGCCAAGTGGCACCGTGCAGGTCACCAGATCGTGGTCGTTCCATCAGCCATGTCCGGTGAAACCAACCGCCTGCTGGGTATGGCCAAAGAGATTTCGGCCCAACCCGACCCGCGTGAACTCGACATGATTGCCTCGACCGGCGAGCAGGTGAGCGTCGGCCTGCTGGCCATTGCTCTGCATGCAGAAGGTATCGATGCCCGCAGCTATACCGGCTGGCAAGTGCCGGTGAAGACCGATTCCGCCTACACCAAGGCGCGCATCCAGTCGATCGATGACGAGCGCGTGCGCGCTGATCTCGATGCCGGACGCGTTGTCGTCATCACGGGCTTCCAGGGCATCGACAGCGAAGGCCATATCACGACGCTGGGCCGTGGTGGTTCGGATACCTCGGCCGTGGCGGTTGCCGCTGCGCTCGAAGCCGAGGAGTGCCTGATCTACACCGACGTCGATGGCGTTTATACGACCGATCCGCGCGTGGTGGACGATGCGCGTCGCCTGGACAAGATCACCTTCGAAGAGATGCTGGAAATGGCCAGCCTCGGCTCGAAGGTGCTGCAGATTCGCTCGGTGGAGTTTGCCGGCAAGTACCGCGTGAAGACCCGCGTGCTGTCGTCGCTGACCGACCCGCTGATGCCGCTCGACGTTGAGATGAACTCGGGCACGCTGATTACTTTTGAGGAAGATTCGAACATGGAAGCCGCCGCCATTTCCGGCATCGCCTTTGCCCGCGACGAAGCCAAGATCACCGTGATCGGTGTGCCGGACAAGCCCGGCATCGCCTATCAGATCCTGGGCCCGGTTGCCGACGCCAACATCGACGTCGACATGATCATCCAGAACCAGTCGGTGGAAGGGAAGACGGACTTCACCTTCACCGTGCCGCGTGGCGAATACCAGCGCGCCCTGGCGATCCTGAACGATAGCGTGAAGGCGCATATCGGCGCGGCCAGCGTGTCGGGCGATCCGAAGGTGTCGAAGGTGTCGGTGGTGGGCGTGGGCATGCGCTCGCACGTAGGCATCGCCAGCAAGATGTTCCGCACGCTGTCGGAAGAGGGCATCAACATCCAGATGATCTCCACCTCGGAAATCAAGATCTCGGTGCTGATCGATGAGAAATACATGGAGCTGGCCGTGCGCGCACTCCACAAGGCGTTCGAGCTGGACCAGGCGTAATCGGTTGATCGGCCGGATGCCGGGGTGGCGACCCCGAGAGCCCCAGGTTCTCGCCGCGTGTCATGCAGTTGTCGTTGACCGGGTGGGGTGAAGTGGCTAGAATACGCGCTTCGTTGCACGGGCTCCTTCGTGCGACGCGAGTTTGGGAGACGTGGCCGAGAGGTCGAAGGCACTCCCCTGCTAAGGGAGCATCCGGGCCAAAACCTGGATCGAGGGTTCGAATCCCTCCGTCTCCGCCAGTTTGGCGCTTCTCGCGGGAAGCGCACACAACAGGCGGATGCGAGTCGAGCTGACGTGACGGCTCGCATTGCAATGCACGTCAAAAAGCCCGCATGGTTTGCGCCATGCGGGCTTTTTCTTTGTCTGCTGCTTTGTGGGTCTCGCAGACTGACATGCGCGCTCCATCTGAATATGGCGCGCGCATCATCAATGCATCAGCCTTGACCGACGCTCTCCGGCACGCCTGCGGTCACGTTGAAGCCGCAGTCGACGTAGGTGATCTCGCCGGTCACGCCGCTGGCAAGGTCCGACAGCAGGAACGCAGCCACATTGCCGACTTCTTCGATCGTGACGTTACGGCGCAGCGGGGCGACGTCTTCCATGTACTTCAGCAGCTTGCCGAAATCCTTGATACCAGAGGCGGCGAGCGTCTTGATCGGGCCAGCCGAGATACCGTTGGCACGAATGCCCTTCGGCCCCAGCGCGCCGGCCAGGTAGCGCACGCCGGCTTCCAGCGACGCCTTGGCCAGGCCCATCGTGTTGTAGTTCGGGACGATACGCTCAGCACCCAGGTACGTCAGGGCGAGCAGCGAAGCAGTGGGCGAGAGCATCGGCAGCGCGGCCTTTGCCAGCGCCGGGAAGCTGTACGCCGAGATGTCGTGCGCGATGCGGAACGACTCGCGCGACAGGCCATCGATGAAGTTGCCGGCGATCGCTTCGCGCGGTGCAAAGCCGATCGAGTGGACTAGGCCGTCGAAGTGGCCCCAGTGCTGGCCGAGGTCTTCGAACACCTTGGCGATCTGCTCATCGCTGCTGACATCGCAGTCGAACACCAGCTTGCTGTCGAACTCGGTGGCGAATTCAGTGATGCGGTCCTTGAAGCGTTCGCCGACGTAGGTGAAGGCCAGTTCCGCGCCTTCGCGCTTGCAGGCATTGGCGATGCCGTAGGCAATCGAGCGGTTGGACAGAAGGCCGGTAATCAGAATGCGCTTGCCAGCGAGGAATCCCATGGTTTCTCCGTACAAATGTGGGGCAACGTCGCGCCCGTATGTTGCTGTGGTCACTCGTCACTGCGGCTGCGCAGCGGCGGCATCCGGGGCACGAGGCAATTAGGTGGGCGCGATCATACCGGAAAGCGCGGGGCGGCTGCCCATTTGCGCGGTGCCGCACAATCCCTGCCGGCCTTGTCAATGCGGGACGATCCCCGGCCCTGAATTGGCGGAATTGCCGCGTGAGGGCGTTAGAATCGTCGAAAACAGTTTTTCAGACAGCGATCAATCGGATCAACGCATGCAAGGACTTTGGGGGCAAGGGGCGCAATGAGCGTGCGCGTTGCGACACACAAGCGATTCATGGCGCTGTTCAGCCTGCTGGGGGCGATCTGCGCGACTCCCGCGTGGGCGGCACACGGCTACGCCGAATATGGCGACCTCAAGTATCCGGCCGGTTTCTCCAACTTCGGCTATCTGAACCCGAAGGCGCCCATCGGCGGCATGCTGCTGCTCGGCAATCCGGACCGCCGCACGAGCTTCGACAAGTTCAATCCGTTCACGATCAAGGGGACGTCGGCGCCGGGGCTGAATCAGTTGGTCTTCGAAAGCCTGCTCATCACAAGCTGGGATGAAACCGCCAGTGGCTATGGCCTGCTTGCGGACGACGTGACGGTCGCCCCCGACGAGCTCTCGGTCACCTTCCACATCAACCCGCGCGCACGATTCTCCAATGGCGATCGCGTGCGCGCGTCCGACGTCAAATACTCCTACGACATGCTGATGGGCAAAGGGGCAAGCCCCGCCTACCGCAGCATGACCGCGGATGTTGCCAAGGTCACGGTGGTCGACGCCAGCACCATCCGTTACGACTTCAAGCGCAAGAACAAGGAGCTGCCGCTCATCGTCGGCGGCCTGCCGGTGTTCTCGCCCAAGTGGGGCAAGGGCAGTGGCAAGCCCGATGATCCGGACGGCGGCAAGGATGTCGCATTCGACAAGCTGACCTTCCAGGACCCGATCGCGAGCGGCCCGTATGTGATCGAGCGCTTTGACCCGTCGCGCGGCATTACCTTTCGGCGCAATCCCGATTATTGGGGGCGCGACTTGAATGTTCGCCGTGGGTCATTCAACTTTGAGCGAATCCAATACAAGCTCTACAAGGACGAAACTGCCCGCCTGGAGGCGTTCAAGGCTGGCGAGTACGACGCCATGGTCGAATACCGCGCCAAGAACTGGGCGAAGAGTTACGTTGGCGTGAAATTCCGCAGCGGCGAGCTGATCAAGAGCGAATTCCCGCATCGCAACGGTGCCGGCATGCAGGGCTTTGTGATGAACCTGCGACGGCCGCTGTTCCAGGACCTTCGCGTGCGCAAGGCGCTGGCGTTGGCGCTCGATTTCGAATGGCTCAATCGGCAGCTTTTCTATGGTGCATATCGCCGGCTCGACAGCTACTTCGCCAATAGCGAGCTGGCCGCGTCGGATTCGCTCACGGGCACGCCCAGCAAGGGTGAGCTGACGTTGCTGGAGCCGCTGCGCAGCAAGCTCGACCCCGAAGTGTTTGGCGTGCTGTCCGCCCCGCCTTCGACGGATCCCCCCAGCTCGCTGCGGGACAACCTGCGGCAGGCGCGTCGCCTGCTGGCGCAAGCCGGCTGGACGTACACGGACGGCGCGCTGCGCAACAGCAAGGGCGAGCCGTTCGTCTTCGAGATGCTCGACGATGGCGGCGCCATGAGCCGCGTCATGGCAGCGTACGCGCGCAACCTCGAGAAGCTCGGCATTCAGGTCAACCAGCGCATGACCGATTTCGCGCTCTACCAGAAGAGGTTGGAAGAGTTCGATTTCGACATGATCTCGCTGCGCTTTCCGGATTCGCAAAGCCCCGGCAACGAGCTGAAGGATCGCTTCGGTTCAGCGGCGGCTGACGAGGCCGGCTCGGACAACGTGATCGGCCTGAAATCGCCAGCCGTGGACGCGCTGATCGACGATGTACTGCGTGCCGACAATCGCGACGAGCTGGTCACGGCTTCGCGCGCGCTCGACCGCGTACTGATGCACGGCTGCTATGTCATTCCGCACTGGTATTCGGCCTCGCACCGCGTGGCCTACAACAAGAACCTGATGTACCCGGATCGTTTGCCGTATTACTACTCGGCCGAGGCCTGGGTGCTGACGGCCTGGTGGCGGATGCCGGAATCCCCCCCAATCGGCTGCTAAATGACCGCATCGGTGACACCATGTTCGCGTACCTGATCAAACGGTTGCTGCTCCTGATCCCGACGCTGATCGGCGTTGTTACGCTCACGTTTGTCGTGATCCAGTTCGTGCCCGGTGGTCCGGTAGAACAGATGATGATGGAGATGAAGGGGCGGGGCGGCGGAGGCGAGGCCAGCGGTGGCGGCGCGTTCGACTATCGCGGGCGTCGCGGCGTGGACGCGGAGAAGATCAAGGAAATCCGCGCGTTGTATGGCTTCGACAAGAGCCCCCTCGAGCGCTACTTCCTGATGCTCGGCCGCTTTGCGCGCTTCGACTTGGGCGAGAGCTATTTCCAGCACCGCAGCGTGTGGGATCTCATCAAGTCGAAATTGCCGGTATCGATTTCGATCGGGTTGTGGACATTCTTTCTCACATATCTCATAGCGGTACCGCTCGGCATTGCGAAGGCGGTGCGCGCAGGCAGCCGGTTCGATCTTGTGACCAGCATCATCGTGCTGGTCGGTTACGCCATCCCGGGCTTTGTGCTGGGCGTGCTGCTGCTGGTGCTCTTTGGCGGCGGCACGTTCTTCCAGTGGTTCCCGATCCGGGGCATCACTTCCGACAACTGGGATCAGCTCAGCCTGCTCGGCAAAATCACGGATTACCTTTGGCACATCACGCTGCCCGTCATGGCGTCGGTGGTGGGCAGCTTTGCCGTCATCACCATGCTGACGAAGAACGCATTCCTGGAGGAAATCCGCAAACAATACGTACTGACCGCGCGTAGCAAGGGCCTGTCGGAGCGGCGCGTGCTGTGGAAGCACATCTTCCGCAACGCGTTACTGCCGCTGGTGACGGGCTTCCCATCGGCATTCATTGGTGCGTTCTTTACGGGTTCGCTGCTGATCGAGCAACTGTTCTCGCTCGACGGCATGGGGCTGCTCTCGTATGAGGCCGTGATGCGGCGCGATTATCCGGTCGTGCTCGGCACGCTTTACCTGTTCACGCTGATTGGGCTGGCTGCGCGGTTGATTTCCGACGTGTGCTACGTGCTGGTCGATCCGCGAATCCATTTCGGCTCGGTCGGGCGATAGGCGGGCCGGCAGCCATGACCCAGTATTCCCGCACTTCCACCCAGGTATCCAACATAGCGGCGGCGCATCCGGTGCGTCATTCGCCGTCGCCGCTCAAGCGCGCGTGGCGTCGCTTCAAACAACATCGGCTGGGCTATTGGAGCCTGATCATCTTCGTGGTGCTGTTCGTTCTGAGTCTGGGCGCCGAATGCATTTCCAATGACCGGCCGCTGGTGGTCAAGTATCATGGCAACTGGTATTTCCCGATCGTGAAGGCATACCCCGAGACGACCTTCGGCGGGGATTTTCCGACACCGACGGATTACCTCGATCCATTCATCCGGGACAAGTTCAAGGAGCCGGGAAGCTTTGCGATTTACCCGCCCAATCCGTATTCGTACGAGACGCTGAACTATTTCTCGAAGGAGCCCAACCCGGCGCCGCCGTCCGCTGAGAACTGGCTCGGTACCGATGACCGTGGCCGCGATGTGTTTGCGCGGCTGCTGTATGGCTTCCGCGTGTCGGTGCTGTTCGGCCTGGCGCTCACGGTGCTCGGCGTGGTGGTCGGCACGCTGACCGGCGCGCTGATGGGCTTCTTCGGCGGGCGCTTCGATATGGTGTCGCAGCGCCTGATTGAAATCTGGAGTTCGATGCCGGAGCTGTACCTGCTGATCATCTTCGCGTCGATCTTCACCCCCAGCCTTGGGCTGCTGATCATCCTGCTGTCGCTGTTCGGCTGGATGAGCCTGTCGGATTACGTGCGCGCCGAGTTCTACCGCAACCGCTCGCTCGACTATGTGAAGGCCGCGCGAGCGATGGGCCTGTCCAGTTGGCAGATCATGTGGCGCCACATCATGCCCAACAGCCTGACACCGGTGATCACCTTCCTGCCGTTCCGCATGAGCGCGGCCATTCTTGCGCTCACTAGCCTCGATTTCCTTGGGCTCGGCGTACCGCCATCCACCCCGAGCCTCGGTGAGCTGCTGGCTCAGGGCAAGGCCAACCTGGATGCGTGGTGGATCTCGCTATCGACGTTCGTGGTGCTCGTGCTGACCCTCGTGCTGCTGACTTTCATGGGCGACGCGCTGCGCGATGCCTTCGACACGCGCCTCTCATTCGCGCAGCTGCGCACGCGTCAGAAGCCGGCGGGGGTGAAATGACCCGCGTCGATCTGCGTTCCTCCACGCCGAAGTACGACGGCCCGCTTCTGCGCCTGGACGGCCTCTGCGTGCATTTCGAATCCGAGCACGGCGAGGTGACGGAAGCCGTCAAGCATGTCTCGCTCGACTTGCACGTCGGCGAGCGGTTCGCGTTGGTGGGCGAATCGGGCTCGGGCAAGTCCGTGACCGCACTATCGATCATGCGATTGCTGGCCGATGCGCAATACAGCGGCCGTATCCTGCTCGAAGGCCGCGATCTGCTGGCCGCCAGCGAGCGCGAGATGCGCGGCCTGCGTGGCGCTGACGTCGCCATGGTGTTCCAGGAACCGATGACAGCGCTCAACCCGCTGTACACGATCGGCAACCAGATCGTCGAAACGCTGGAATTGCACGAGGGACTGGACAAGCGCGCTGCCAAGGCACGTGCGATTGCGCTGTTGGAGCGCACCGGCATTGCGGAGGCGCCGCGCCGGTTTGACGCCTTCCCGCACCAACTGTCGGGCGGTCAGCGCCAGCGCGCGATGATTGCCATGGCGCTGGCATGTTCGCCCAAGCTCCTGTTGGCTGACGAGCCGACCACCGCGCTCGACGTGACGGTGCGCATGCAGATCCTGCAATTGCTGCGCGAGCTGCAGGCTGAATTCGGCATGGCCATCATGCTGATCACGCACGACCTGAACATGGTCCGTGCCTTTGCTGAGCGCGTTGGCGTGATGGAGCGGGGCGTCCTGGTCGAGACCGGCAACACGGCCGACGTATTTGCCGCGCCTCAGCACCCGTACACGGTGCGCTTGCTTGAGAGCCGCCCGCAGCGCGACGTGCTGCCGCTGGTGCCTCTTGCACCGGTGCTGCTCGAAGCCGACAAGCTGACGGTCACCTACGAACGCCATCGCCCTGGATTTGCCGGCTGGTTCAGGACAGACCCGTTCACCGCGGTCGATGCCGTGTCGCTGCAACTGCGCGAAGGCGAGACGCTCGGCATCGTGGGGGAATCCGGCTCTGGCAAGACCACGCTCGCGCAGACGCTGCTGGGTTTGCAAACCGCAAAGAGCGGCGATCTGCGCTTCCTTGGCAACTCGCTGCTGCGCATTTCGCGCGATGAGCGCCGGGCGGTGCGCGCGCGCATGCAGGTCGTGTTTCAAGACCCGTATGGCTCGCTGTCGCCGCGCATGACGATCGAAGAGATCGTTGGCGAGGGCCTTGCGCTGCACCAGCCGCATGTCAACGCCACCGAGCGCCGTCACCGCGTGATCGAGGCGCTGCGCGAGGTCGGGCTGGATCGCACGGCTCTGGGCCGCTATCCGCATGAATTCTCGGGTGGGCAGCGCCAGCGCGTTGCCATTGCGCGGGTGCTGATCCTCAAGCCGCAGTTGCTGGTGCTTGATGAGCCGACATCGGCGCTTGACGTGTCGATCCAGCAGCAGGTGCTTTCGCTGCTCTCAGCCCTTCAGAAAAAGTACAACCTGTCGTATCTATTCATCAGCCACGACCTTGCCGTTATTCGCGCGATGTCACATCGCGTGGTGGTGATGAAGGATGGAAAAGTGGTGGAAGAGGGCGACACTGAAGCGGTGTTGGCGTCGCCTTCGCACCCCTACACCTGCAAGCTGATGGCGGCTGCCTCGCTCATCCCCGCTCGGGATAACCCGTAATTTCCACTGCTCTTGCCCCAGGTCAGTGCAGTTTAGAGGCGCGGTTTTTGTAAGAATGCGCATCTAAAGTCATGTCTAAGTACCTGATTTGCATGTGGATTCCGAGGAATTTGTAACGACCTTTGACAAGTCAAAGTGTCACTTTTATCATCCTGCGAGATTGTTTTAACAAGATTCGGACTGTTCTCATTTGCGACGGCGTATGTCGGCCGCATCATTACAAGTTTCCGAGGGAGAGCCAATGCAGCATTTCGTACTTCATTCCATGGCGCGCCTGGCGGTAGGTGTTGTGATCGGTTGCGGCGTGCTCGTGTCGAATGCGGTGCATGCTGATACGGTCTTCAAGGACACGGAAGTCCGCGCCGACGTCAAGCCCGAAGCCAAGTCCGGCCTCATTTCCAACGTAATGAGCAAGACCGGCGACGTGGTCATGAACGCACTGGGCATGATCGGCCTGCGTTACCGTTTCGGGGGCAATACGCCGGAATCGGGCCTCGATTGCAGCGGTTTCGTCCGCTACGTCTTCAATGACACCTTCGGTTTCCTGCTGCCGCGCCGCGCCGTGGAAATGAGCCGCGTCGGCACCAGCGTCGACACGGCTGAACTGCGTCCTGGCGACTTGGTGTTCTTCAACACCATGCGCCACACGTTCTCGCACGTCGGCATCTATATTGGCGACAACAAGTTCGTGCACGCACCGTCCACGGGCAGCAAGATTCGCGTGGACGACATGACCGCCTCGTACTGGGTGACGCGCTACAACGGCGCCCGCCGCATCGAGGGCAATTCCGGTACCGCAATCAAGGACGGCGCCGATAACTTTGTCGAACAGCTCAAGCGCGTTGACCCGAACGCCGCTGGCAAACCGCTGGCAATGTACGGTGGTTGAGTCGCTGCGATTGGCTATCACGCTGTCAAGTCCTGCCATAGGTTGACACAGTGCTCAGTCAGCGAGCGCCCGATGCACCGCATCGGGCGTTTTGTATTTCAAGGCCAGATGAGGCCGTTCGTGGTTGTAGATATGCACGGCCTGCGCCACCATGCGTGCGGCCTGCTCTAGGTCGGCGGGGCGCTTGAGCAGCAACTCCCCTTTGAGGATGCCGTTGACCCGTTCGGCCAGGGCATTCTGGTAGCAGTCGTAGCCGTCGGTCATGGAGCACGTGATGCCGTGCCGCTGATGGATGCGCTGGTACTCGGCTGAACAGTATTGGATGCCCCGATCCGAGTGATGAACCAGAGGCTGTCGCGTATGGCGCGTCTTCAGCGCCATCTTCAACGCCTGGGCGACCGACTCGGCATGCAGGCTGTCATGCACGCGGTAGCCCACGATCTTGCGCGAGTAGGCGTCAGTCACCAGACTCAGGTACGCACAGCGCTGGGCGGTCGGCAGATAGGTAATGTCGGCCACCCAGACCTGCTCCGGCCCGGTGGGGATGACCTGGTTCGGGCCGTCCTTGAGCAGATTGGGATGGCGCCGGAAGCGATGATGACTGTGTGTGGTCTTGTGATACGCCCGCTGCGGCACGACCAGCAGCCGGGCTGCACGCAGGATATCGAACAGGCGATCCCGGCCAACCTGGATGCCTGCCTCGGCCAGGGGCGTGCGCAGCACGTGCTGGAGCTTGCGCGTACCCAAGCGCGGCTGGCGCAGCCGTAAGTGGTTGACCAACGCACAGACCTTGGCCTCACGCGCGCTTTGCCGTGTCTCGCTTTGCTGGCGTTTGTAGTACGCCTGGCGGCTGATGCCAATGTAGCGGCAGGCCCTGCCCACACTCAGCCCTTGGACGAGCTTTTGCGTGAGGACCTGCCCGAAGGCTTTTTTACGACGCGCGCCCCATGCTCTTTCTGGATCACGTCGATCACCGCCTCGAACAGGCGTGCCTTCTCTTGGGCCTCCCGCAACTGCACTTCCAATTCCTTGATGCGCTGCTCTGGCGTGAGCGACTTGCGCTGGCTGCTTTGATTTTCCATCGTGGTTTTGGCCTCCGCTGAGGCGCTCCAGTCCTGTCGTCCGTGCTTGCGCAACCATACCAGCACCGTCGAGCGACCCTGAATGCCATAGCGTCGCTGTGCCTCTTTGTAGGTCAGCTCGCCTTTTTCCACCTGCTCAACCACTGCCAACTTAAAAGCCAGCGTGTAGTCCCTCTGCGTTCGCTTCTTCTGCCCTTCCATCTTGACGCTCACTCCCTGTCGGGGAAAAAGTGTCAACCTTATTCAGGACGGGTCACGCAATAGAAAAAAGACCGCCGCGGCGGTCTTTTTTGTTGCCTGCAGACGGCGTGTCAGTGCGGTGGCAAGGGGGTGCCGACGACGGTCTGCGTCAGATGCAGCTTCTCGCGCAGCAACGGCATGGCGGCCTGGGCAGCCTGCTCGCCCGCGAGAATCGCCTCGTTGCGCGCGGTAAAGTCGCTGCCCTTCACAAACGGCAGCGACGGCGTGATGACCACATCGGCCTGGGCCAGCTCCGTCTTGCTGATGCTCTGACCCATGATGGCTGTCGTCTGCAGCAGCATGCTCGCCTGCCCCGACACAGCCTGGTTGGCAGGGTCTGCCGAGATGTTCACTGCAATCACGAACGTCGCGCCCATCTGCTTGGCGTAGGTAACCGGCACTGGCGCCACCAAGCCGCCGTCCACATATTGGCGGCCGCTGATCGTTACCGGCTGGAACACGCCTGGGATACTGCAGGACGCACGCACCGCCTGACCGGTATTGCCGCGCCGGAACAGGATCGGCTTGCCGCTCGCCAGGTCCGTCGCAACGATGCCGAGTGGAATGCGCATCTGCTCGATCGTCTTCTGCTTGACCAGCCGGTTGATGTATTTCTCCAGCGCCTCGCCCTTGAGCCAGCCGCCGAAGCGCGTTCCGAAGGGCAGCGCCCAGTCGGCGATCATGGCCTCGTCCATCTTGAGGGCCATGCGGTTCATCTCCAGCCCCGACATACCCGATGCGTAGATCGCCGCCACCACGCTGCCCGCGCTCGTGCCGGTGATGAAGTCAATCTGAATGCCCTGGGCTTCCAGCATCTTGATGACGCCGATGTGCGCAAAACCGCGCGCGGCACCGCCGCCCAGCGCCAACCCGATCCGCAGAGGCTGTGAGGCGGGCAGGGCCGTCGGCGGTAGTACAGCCGTGGCGGGGGTGACGGGTGTTTCAGTTTTGCCGGGCGAAAAGCCCGTCACGGTGCAGGCGGAGAGTATCGAGGCGCCGGCGGCACCCAGGAAGAGGCGGCGTTGCATGAGGAGGTTGGGGCGGTTTGATATGCCGCGTAGTTGTGTTCAGTCGTAACGGAGCGCACTGCGGCCGGCCGCCATTGTGCCAAAGTTCGGCGACGGGTCGGCCAGACAGGCGCAGCTCGGTTGCTATAATTTCGGTTTTGATAGAGGCCGCTCAGGATCCGTACTCAGGGTACGACCACGCGGCCTTCTTTGTTCGGCCATTCCTATGACACAGCGCGTCCGCACTCGTTTCGCTCCCAGCCCCACGGGCTTCATCCACCTCGGCAACATCCGCTCGGCACTCTATCCGTGGGCCTTCGCGCGCAAGATGAAGGGAGATTTCATTCTGCGCATCGAAGACACCGACGTGGAGCGCTCCAGCCAGGAAGCCGTCGACGTGATCCTGGAAGCGATGGATTGGCTCGACATGGACATCGACGAAGGTCCGTTCTACCAGATGCAGCGGATGGACCGGTACCGCGCCGTGGTCGCGCAGATGGTGCAGCAGGAACTCGCCTACCCGTGCTACATGAGCACCGAAGAGCTTGACGCCCTGCGCGAAGCGCAACGCGAGCGTGGCGAGAAGCCCCGTTACGACGGCACCTGGCGCCCGATGCCTGGCAAGGTTTTGCCCCCGCCCCCAGCCGGCGTGCAACCTGTGATCCGTTTCAAGAACCCCATCGGCGGAAGCGTCGTGTGGGACGACGCAGTGAAGGGCCGTATCGAAATCTCCAACGATGAACTCGACGACCTCGTGATCGCGCGCCCCGACGGTACGCCTACGTACAATTTCTGCGTGGTCGTCGACGACATGGATATGCAGATCACCCACGTGATCCGCGGCGATGACCACGTCAACAACACCCCCCGCCAGATCAACATCCTGCGCGCGCTTGGTGGTACGCCGCCGGTCTACGCTCACTTGCCGACCGTGCTCAACGAGCAGGGCGAGAAGATGAGCAAGCGCCACGGTGCCATGGCCGTCACCGGCTACCGTGATGCGGGCTATTTGCCCGAAGCCATCGTCAACTACCTCGCCCGCCTGGGCTGGGCGCACGGTGATGCTGAGATCTTCTCGCGCGAACAATTCATCGAATGGTTCGACCTCGAGCACCTCGGCAAGTCGCCGGCCCAATACAACCCCGAAAAGCTCGCCTGGCTGAACAACCACTACATCAAGCAGGCCGATAACGTGCGCCTGGCCGATCTGGTGAAGCCGTTCATTGAAGAGCTGGGTGGCAAGGTCGATGGCGGCCCTGTGCTGGCTGACGTGATTGCGCTCGTGAAGGATCGCGCCAACACGCTCCGTGAAGTCGCGCAGACCGCGCTGCTGTTCTATCGCACGGATATCGCGGTCGAGCCGGAATTGGCTGCGCAGCATCTCACTGACGACGTACGCCCTGGCATTGCCGTGCTGGCAGAGAAGCTTGGCGCGCTGCCGGAGTGGAAGCGCGAGGCCATTGGCGCTGCCTTCAAGGAAGTGTTGGCGGCACAGGGCTGGAAGATGCCGAAGCTGGCAATGCCGGTACGCCTGCTGGTGGCGGGCCAACTGCAAACGCCGTCGATTGATGCTGTGCTGGAACTGTTCGGTCGCGACGTCGTTCTGCGGCGCCTGGGCGCGTGATGAATCCGGCTCAAAAATTTTTGCTTAAGGGTATTGCCAAGCGCTAAACACTTCCCCTATACTTTTGTTTTCGCTGCAACACGAAGCGAAATGCAGTAAGAAGCAAGCTGTAAAAGGCAGTACCTTGGGGCTATAGCTCAGCTGGGAGAGCGCTTGCATGGCATGCAAGAGGTCAGCGGTTCGATCCCGCTTAGCTCCACCAAAATGCCGGAAGATTCGATTCAAAAATAAATTTTGAAAAGAGGCTTCCAAAACGCAAAAAAGTTCGTTATAGTAGCGGACTTCGCAGCGTAAGACAGAAAGCGTTGCAAAACAGTTTCTGTCCCCTTCGTCTAGAGGCCTAGGACATCACCCTTTCACGGTGAGTACAGGGGTTCGAATCCCCTAGGGGACGCCAAAACAAGAGCTTAACCAGAAGCTCATAGCAAGATCAGTCTCTAGCTGATGTTGCGACCGACACGGAGCGGTAGTTCAGTCGGTTAGAATACCGGCCTGTCACGCCGGGGGTCGCGGGTTCGAGTCCCGTCCGCTCCGCCAAATCAAAACCCGCTGCTTGCAGCGGGTTTTTTCTTTTGCGCTTTCTATTCAGTTCTAGTCATTCCAGATTGACGCCGCTTTTAAAGCGGCGGCGAATGGCTTTCTTTAATCGGCGGTACGGCTAACTCGATTGAAATAGCTGACCAGCAACGCGCCGGCCACCATCAAACTGAGCGCGTTGGCCGCCCAGAAGCCGGCTGCGCCACGCAGAGGCGTCGCAAACTCCCCCAGTAGTCCAAATCCGAGCACGTAGCCGCCGCCCAGACCCACGCCCCACAGCGATAAGGCGTAGATGACGGTCGGGATGAGCGCGATCTTGTATGCGCGCAGGATGAATGCAGTCATGACCTGCAGCGCATCGAACATCTGATAGAAGGCGATGAAAGGCAGCAGCGGCACCGCAATCGCCAGGACAGTAGCATCGTGCGTGTAGAGGCTGACCAGCTCGCGACGCAAGAACAGCACGGCCGCGCAGACGATGATCGCGCACATCACCGCCAATTTGATGCCGTTCAGCGAGATGCGTCGGGCCGCAACGCGATCGCGCGCGCCGATCGACTGCGCAGCCAGCGTCGACGTCGCGATCGACAAGGACAGCGGCACCATGTAGGCCACTGCCCCAAGGTTGGCGGCAATCTGATGCCCTGCCAAGACCACCGTACCGAGACGCGCGATGAAGATCGCCATCAACGTGAACGATGTGATCTCGATCAGGTAGGTGAAGCCCATCGGCACACCCAGGCGTACGAGTGCCCACAGCCGGGCGCGATTGGGTGGTGAGTATTGCGTGAAAATCGCAAGCGGCTTGTATGCGGGATTGCGCATCAGGATGGCGGCCGCAGCCACAAACCATAGCCAGCTGATGATCATCGAGGCGAGTGCACAGCCCGGGCCACCCATCGCGGGGACGCCCATGCCGCCGTACAGAAACAGTGCGTTGAGCGGAAATTTGATGGCGAGGCCGGCGAGCTGCAGTACCGTCACCATCACTGGGCGCGACAGCGCGTTGTTCAACGCAGAGTAGATCCGGAAGCCGAGCGCTGCAGGTAATGCGAGTGCTTCATACCGCAAATAGGCGGTGGCTTTTTCCGCGAGTTCGGGCGTGGCGTCTGCCAGTTGCAGTAGTGGGGCGGGGAACCACAGGATCAGCATGCCGATCGCCGCGAGCACCAGCCCGAGCCAGACAGCCTGGCGCACTTCTTCGCCGATCTCGCTGTGCCTTTGCGCGCCATACAGTTGGCCGGCGATGGGCGAGAGCGCTTGCAGCACACCCATCAGGCTGATGTACACCGTCACGTAGATCGACCCGCCGAGTCCGATGGCCGCGAGGTCTGCTGCAGTCGCGCGGCCAGCCATCGCCGTATCGAGTACGCCGAAAGCGATGACCGCCAACTGGCCGATCAGCACCGGCCAAGCCAGTGCGGTAATGCGGCGGACGTCGGCTACAAACATGTGGGTACGACCGAGAGCGTTATTGGCGCAGCTTGCGCCGGCGTGTGGTGGCCGGCGCGGGCGGCGGATGTGTGGCGGTGGCGGCCTCGGTCAGGCGGTACATGCGGAAGTGCTCGTCGCGGTCGGCGGGGCGTCGGCCTTCCCAGATCGGGCGCCACTCGTAGTTGGAGACGCTCGTCGGTGCACCGTAGTCGTACGGGTCGTGACGCAGCAGGATGTCGCAGTTGTCCTCGGCGCTGCCGAAGCGGATGTGGCCGAAGTACGCAAACGAGGCAAGCTGCGCATCGCCCATGCGGATTGGCTGCACGCACGTGTAGGTGCGCGGCAGCGCAAGGGCGGCCGACTGCGCAACATCACGGTACGTCTTGGCGTAGTTGATGGTGGGCAGCCACAGCGTCATCATCAGCACCCACATGAGCGTGGTGCCGGCGGCCGAGATCACCACGGCGCGCCAGATGGCCTTGGGTGCGCGCGATGTGCGCCAGACCACGATGAGCACCCACGCCGCGGTCACGAGCAGCGCGCAGACCAACGCGGTCCAGCTGAACTCAGGCCGGTAGCCCGGCACGATGCGGTACACGTTGCGCGCAAGCTGAGGCGGAAAACCCGTCATCTTGGCGATCCACAGCAGCCATAGCGTGCCACCCAAGATGGTGAAAGCCAGCAGAGCAAACCAGTCGATTGCGCTGATCACGCCACGCTTGAGCGTTGGCAGTGCGAACGTGGCCATCACGGCCATCGGCGGAATCAGCAGCAGGAAGCCGTCGTCGCCCGGGTGAGGCTGCATGAGCAGCAACACAAATTGCGGCAGGAGGACGGCCAATGGCAACGTGATATGCGGAGCGGTACGCATGCCGCCCCAGCTTTTCCACGCCCATGCGGCCAGCGGCCAAACCGGCCAAGCAAACAGCGGCAGGTTGCGTGCGACAAAGCCAAGCGAATGCGCCGTAGGACCGGCGTATTGATGGCGATCGAAGCGCGCCCATTCACGGACGTAGGTCACGGCGTCAGTCGGATTGTTTGCCAGCAAGTACGCTATTGCCGGCCACGAGCAGCCGAGTACGATCGACACGGGCAGTGCTACTGTCAGCAGAGGTCGCAGCGGCAGTACGCGCGTGGCATGCGCGGCGATCAATACGGCCACCGTGATGGCCAATGGCAGGATTGGGCCGCCCGCCAGCGACAGGCAGCCGATGCCGATGCCGTAGACGAGACTGCCGTGCACCGGCTTGTCGAGCGCTCGGATCAAGCCATACACCGCGACCGCCACGAAGCACAGCGCCCCGACCAGCGGTGTCGTTTCGTGACCGCGTTGCGCGAGGCCAACGCAGGCGAGGAAGATCAGCAGTGCACCATCTGCCAGCGTACGGCCATAGTCGCGCGTGTTTGGCTGGCCGCCGAAGACGAACTCAAACGGTTGGACTTCTGGGCGCCGACCCAGCAGATAAGCCCCGTACCAGATGCAAGCACTGGTAACGAAGAAGAAGAGAGCGGTGGCCAGGCGAGACGCGTCCGCCGGGCCGAGCCATTGTCCGAAGAGGTGAATGAACGCGCCGCCGATCCAGAACACCAGCGGCCCAGATTGCACGACGGGGCGCCCGACGATGTTCGGCATCAGCCAGTCCTGCGCACTGCCGGTGGCCAGCGTCCACATCGCGCCGAAGCCTGCGGCGTCTTCGTTCTTCCACGGGTCGCGCGAGAACAGGCCCGACAGGCCGTAGATCACGCAGATGGCAAGCAGCAGCCAGCGCGGCAACTCTCGGGTGGCGGCGGCAGTCAGGCGGATGCGCGAGACGCGGGTGGTGTTCATCGGGTGTCAGACCGGGCGAGCCCAGTCGGGGTTGCACTGGAACGTGCGAATCGTAAAGAGCGGCCGAATCAACGGCCTAAGCATGTGCCGAGAAACAAAAAAGGCAGCCGGAGCTGCCTTTTTCTGACCAGTGAGACGGGTCATCTGGTGAGCCGTCTCCGGCGCCGGTATTACTTGGCAGCCTTGCCGATCTTGCTGCCGAACTTGTTGCGGAACTTTTCCACGCGGCCGGCCGTGTCCAGAACCTTTTGCTGGCCCGTGTAGAACGGGTGCGATTCGGACGAGACTTCGATCTTGGCCAGCGGGTATTCCTTGCCGTCCAGCGTGATCATTTCCTTGGTCTGGATGGTCGAGCGGGTGATGAACTTGAAGTCGCTGGACATGTCCTGGAACACGACTTCGCGGTAATTCGGGTGAATGCCTTCTTTCATGATGGGCCCTGGGGTAGAGGTAGCCAATTCGCGGCGCGCTTCCGGTGCTCACAGGGTAGGAGCCACCGTGCGACCAGCCTTCGAATCACTTGCCGGGTGGAGAAACAAGGATTATGCCAGAGAAACAAAGGCTTGAGCAACGCGCCTGCCGCAAAATCCGTCGTGTCGGGGCATCGAAAAGTGACTCGAAAAGCCTATTTCGATCAAGGTTTGCCGAGGCGCTCGATCGTAAGCACGCCGTGGCCGTCCAGATTCATGGTCTTGGTGTCGCCGACACGCAACGAGGTGTCGACATTGCCCGTCCAGGTGTCGACGCGGGCGGGGGCTTCGGCGTCGGGCGACGGCTGGAACCGATGCAGCGTTACACCGATGGACAGCGTCTGGAATTCGCCCGAAACGACCATCGGGCGCAGGGCGACATCCACGCCGGTCTTGGCCCAGCGGTGACGTAGGAATTGGCACGTGGTGGTGTCGCAGCCCTGCGGGATCGTGTCGTCGGGCAGGCCGGCGGCAAAGCGCGTCTCCCATTCTTTGCGCGGCATCGAACCGCCCACGTCGTACGTATGCGTACGTTCGAGCAAGGCGACGTGCTGCCCCGTCGTGGATGTCTCCGTCGCAAGCGTGACGCGTTTGGTTTCGGATTGCCCATCGAATTGTGCGGCGATGCTGAGGACCACGGGCGCGGTAGGTTGTGCCAACGCTGTGCCGGCAGCCAGGCAGCAACCGAGCAGCGTTGTGCGAAGCGCTTGGCGAATCTTCATGGCAGGGATCCCTCCTGGCGTTGCTCGGAGCCCAGCACGCGCCGTGCCGGATCCTGCAGGTAAAACGCCTGCAGGAGCGCATACAACGATGGCAGCGCCTCAAGCAAGGCCACCGGTTCGACGAAAAACACTTCCGAAGCCACCGCAAAGAACTCGGCCGGATGCTGGGCGCCATAAGGGTCGAGCACCGACAGGATCGGGTCGTCGCCCCAACGGCGCTCCGGAATCTGCTCACAACGATTGACGAACACGTCGTACTCGGCATAGAGGTCATCGGCCCATTGCTCGCGATCAACGTTGGCATGCAGGCGTGATGAAAACGCCGGGATGCCGTCCGACTCGCCGTTGAGCATGTCGAGCTTATGCGCGAACTCATGCACCACCACGTTATACGGCTGCGCACCGGGCGCGGCCAGTGCGCCCCCGAGTTCGATGTCCTGCCACGAGAGGATGACCGGACCGTGCTCCCATGCCTCACCGGCGGCTTCTTCGCGCACGTTGTGCACGACGCCGTCTTCATCCATGACTTCCTTGCGGATGACGAACTCGCCAGGGTAGATGACGACGCCGTGCCATCCGCTGTACCACGTGATGCCCAGCTCCAGGATCGGCACGCTGGCTTGCGCGGCAATGCTGACCACCATGTCGTCGGTGAGCGGCAAATCGTGCGCGGTGGTGAATTCCTTTTCGGCGATGAAGAGCGTGGCCGTTTCACGCAGGCGTGCGAGGTCTGCGTCGGACCAGTCGAGCAGAAAGGGCAGGCTCTCGAGCGCGCGTGACCACAGCGCGTCGGAGATGGCGTAACGGGTCAGGCGCCGCGTGCGTGCGCGGCCGGAGAACCACCGGAGGACGGACGAAAGCATGCTTCCAGTATATCGGCCGTCGCCTGCTGGTCAGCGACGCGCGCTTGCGCCTTTGTCGGTGGGTCAGGCGACGGAGAGGAGCCGCGCGCCGCGCTGATTGGCGACGTACACGGCCTCGGTACGGCTGCGTACTTTCAGGCGCCGATACAGCGTGCTGATATGCGCCTTGGCTGTCGCCTCGGAGATGTTCAGCATGCGGCTGATCGTCTTGACCGGATGCCCGCGCGAGAGCAGCACCAGAATCTCGTACTGCCGGGGCGTAATGCCGAGCAGCTTCGGATCGGTCTGAGGGTCGCCAGCGAGCGCAGGGTTGGGCGCACCGTCCAGGCGCGATTCCGGCAGCAGTGCGCTGGCCGGAATGTATTGGCCACCCACCAGCACAAGTTCCAGCGAAGCCGCGATGACTTCGCCCGGCGAATGCTTGAGCGTGTACCCGGACAAGCCCATCTGCATGAGCGTACGGATGATGTCGGGCGATTCGGATTCAGCCAGCACAACCACGTGGCGCGCGTGCGGCCGGTGCATGATCTCGCCGATGGCCGACAACTCATCGAGATGTGGCAGCGGCAGGCCGATGACAAGAAGACCCGCGTCGGCATTGGTTTCGATGGCGTCAAACATCCCTTCGTCTGGCTCGACGACAGTGACGCCGGTGACGCCTTTGAGCGTCCGTAGCAGGTGCGCAATGCCTGTACGCACCAACGGATGGGCTTCGATCAAAACAGTGTTCATCGTTGTTCTCGACCTGTTACCGATCTTGCGAACATCCTTGTCGCCCAGGCGAGATACAGGCCGGAGCAGACCCCCGTTCCGAATCATTTTAGTGGCGGAAGTCAAAAATGACAGCCGCCAACGGCCATGCCTCGGGACTCTCGTTGCTGCGTCCTGGCTACTGTAGCCCAGCGTTTGCCAGGGCGCGCAATTAGACCACTGGAGCGCCTGCGCCCGATCACCGCGATTTTTGATGGCGACAGCTGTTTCAGTCGCGACACAAAATCGCCTGCCATGCCGGGGTTTGGCGGTTCTCCGTGTTGAAAATATCCCGTTAAAACAAGGCGTTAGCCGCCATGGCATGGATGTCGCTCCATCCCCGACGGGGAGGAGTTGGCCATGCCGACAATCGCGCTGCGCTGTGCTCGACGTTTGCCGTTCGGGTGGACGATCGAGAGGACGGGGTTGTGGCTAACCGCGCGGCCATGGTCGTCATGATGCCGGCGCTCGCAGTACGCGGCGATCTCATCGTGCAGCGTGCAATCACGCTGTCGGTCGCCCTTCGAAGCGTTCTCGCCGATACGTTGCCGGCGCGACTCGCATTCGGTCTTGTTCCCACCCACGCATTCGATCCATCCACCGGTTCTGTCGGGTCCGCGCTCACGGACGGCGAACTGAGTACGTCGCATGCGTGGCTTAACAATCCAACGGCGACGGGGCTTGCGCAATCCCCCCGAAAGTGGGGTGCATCGCGGTGTGTGTCAGCTACCGCGCCGGATGATCGGCGCCGCGGCAGTCACTTGGCGCGGGTCGGCCCTGTTGGCGCGGCTCCGCGCGCACCAAATGTGGCGCTTTTGCAACTACGCTGCAGAAGCAGGTACGGCGGTTGTTCAACGGTTTCGTGCTCCGTCCCCCGGCGGGCACTTTTTTCTCATTAGCCATCCTCAACCGGGTTCCCGATGCGAGCCAACCTGACCGCATTTGCCGTGCGGGCGCCGCCGATTCCGTCGCATGCCAGTCGCTGGATTCGGTGCATTGAACCAAGTATTGGATGAATCGGGTGAGGAAAGCGAGAGGCAGGCCGCGGCGCAATTCCTTCGGCTTGCCCAAAAAAAAAGCGCATTCAGGGACGTAGCACCCCCGCTATGCCCCGGCCGAGCGAAATGAAAGCGATGAGCCCTGGCCTAGGCCGGGTGCAGTGGATGCTCTGCTCGAATGCCGTGCTTTTGCATCAGCCGATACAGCGTGACGCGAGACACCGCCAGTTCGCGTGCCGTCATGCCCATATGGAAGCCGTTACGGGCGATGGCCGTGCGGATGGCATCCGACTCCGCACCTTCGCGCGCTTCCTCCAGTGTCTGGCCCGAGACGGATGCATAGCCTTCGAGGTGCAGGTCGGCCGCGGAGATCTTGCGGTTGTCGGTCATCACCAGCGCGCGGCGCACGCGGTTGATGAGTTCGCGCACGTTGCCCGGCCACGGGTAATGCATCATCGCGTGCAGCGCGCAGGGCGTGAACCCGCGAATCCGGTGCGACGCCTCGCTGGCATGCTGGGCCAGGATGTGTTCGGCCAGCAGAACGATGTCGCTGCCGCGCTCTCGAAGGGGCGGCACCGACAGGGTGAGCACGCACAGTCGATGGAACAGATCGGTCCGGAATCCGCCGTGGTGTTGGGCCGCTTCCAGATCCACATGCGTTGCCGAGATGATGCGGATGTCCAGCGGAATCGCCTGGTGCCCGCCAAGCCGCGTAATCGTGCCTTGCTGCAGGAAGCGCAGCAGGCTGACCTGGCTCTCGAGCGGCAGGTCGCCGATTTCATCGAGGAACAGCGTGCCCCCGTTTGCATGCTCGACCCAGCCGATATGACGCTGATGCGCGCCGGTAAAAGCGCCTTTTTCGTAGCCGAACAATTCAGACTGGATCAGGTGCGGCGGAATCGCCCCGCAATTGATGGCGATGAACGGACCGCCTGCGCGAGATGACGCCTCATGAATGGCCTGTGCAGTCAGCTCCTTGCCGGTGCCCGACTCCCCCGCGATGAAGGCCGGCGCGCTATTTTGGGCGACCTTGCGGATAGCGCGAAACAGTGCGTGCATGGCGGGGCACTCACCGAGCATGCGCGCATGATTCGCCTTGGGCGTCGGCGCGGCTTCCTGTGCAAGCGACGCCATGCCCCAGGCGTGACGCAGAGAATACGCGGTCTCGTCCGTGCGCAGCGGCATCTGCACGTAATCTACGCAGTAATCGCGCACGAGCTGGCGTACGCGTTCGTGATGCAGCATGGCCGGCGGCAACGCCGCCACCCAGCCCACATGCGGCACCTGCATGCACCGCTCGAGCAAGTCCAACTCCGCAGCCGAGAACGCGCTGCCGAAATCGACCAGCCCCGCCTTGGGGACGCCGTCACGAATGGCACAGCCCAGCTCACGCATCGACGTTACCCGTCGCACGTGCCAGTCGGCACCCAAAATCGTTTCGTCGATCCCCCCCATCCCCGCACGTGACGCCACTACGACGGTTCGGCACGCAGCAGTACATTCCAGCGACTCTTCTCGCATGGCTTCCCCCGTTCGATTTTTGGTGTGGGTCCTTCTTTGCCGAGGCGGCTCGGCCCGGGCAGGCTTGCAGTATGGTTGCCGGGTTTCTCTTTTGCGATGACGTTTAAGGACGATGGTGGCAAACGCTTGCGCGCCCAGACTGTAATGCAAATGAACTAGCGAATTTCACGACTTTGACAAGAGAACCCCGAGGAAAAACATGTAGTTGACGCAGCAATAAAAAAGCGCACCACGATGGGTGCGCTTTTCGCTATGCAGGCAGGAGACTTAGCCGCCGCGTCGCATCATGTCGAAGAACTCAGCATTGTTTTTCGTCGTCTTGAGTTTGTCGAGCAGGAATTCCATCGCCTCGACCTCATCCATGTCATGGATGAACTTACGCAGAATCCACACCTTCTGCAGGATGTCCGGCTTGATCAGCAGTTCTTCCCGGCGCGTGCCCGACTTGTTCAGGTTGATGGCGGGGTAGACGCGCTTTTCGGCCAGCCGGCGTTCCAGGTGCACTTCCATGTTGCCGGTGCCCTTGAATTCTTCATAGATCACGTCATCCATGCGGCTGCCGGTTTCGATCAGCGCCGTACCGATGATGGTGAGCGAACCGCCTTCTTCCAGGTTACGTGCCGCACCGAAGAAACGCTTCGGGCGCTGCAGCGCATTGGCGTCGACACCGCCGGTCAGCACCTTGCCCGAGGTTGGCACCACAGTGTTGTAGGCGCGGGCCAGACGCGTGATCGAGTCCAGCACGATCACCACGTCCTTCTTCAGTTCGACCAGGCGCTTGGCCTTTTCGATGACCATTTCGGCCACTTGCACGTGACGCACGGCGGGCTCATCGAACGTCGATGCCACCACCTCGCCGCGCACGGTGCGCTGCATTTCGGTCACTTCTTCCGGACGCTCGTCGATCAGCAGCACGAACAGCTCGGCTTCCGGATGGTTGGTCGCGATGGCGTGCGCAATATGCTGCAGCATCACGGTCTTGCCCGACTTCGGGCTTGCCACCAGCAGCGCGCGCTGGCCGCGGCCGATCGGGGCAATCATGTCGATGATGCGGCCGGTGATGTTCTCTTCGGCCTTGATGTCGCGTTCGAGCGTGAGCGGCTTGTTCGGATGCAGCGGCGTCAGGTTCTCGAACATGATGCGGTTCTTCACCGCTTCAGGAGGCTGCGTATTGACCTTGTCCACCTTCACCAGCGCGAAGTAGCGCTCGCCATCCTTGGGCGTGCGGACTTCACCTTCGATGGTGTCACCGGTGTGCAGATTGAACCGGCGGATCTGCGACGGGCTGATGTAGATGTCGTCGGTGCTGGCCAGATACGAAGTCTCGGGCGAGCGCAGAAAACCGAAGCCATCGGGCAGCACTTCAAGGGTGCCGTCCCCGAAAATCGTTTCTCCCTGTTTCGCCTTCTTTTTCAGGATGGCAAACATCAATTCCTGTTTGCGCATGCGCTGCGCGTTATCGATCTCCAGCTGCCCCGCCATTTCCAGCAATTGGGACACGTGCAAGGATTTCAGTTCTGTCAGATGCATAGACGAAAGATGAGGGAAGGGCCCGAACGGGCGGCGAAACGAGAAACGGGGGAGGGGGGAAGGGTCGAGCGAACGCTCGGGGAAACAGATTGGCTGCAATCTTAGCACAACGCTGGCGGGCTTCCAGGCGGAAGTGCGCCAGCGTGTGTGTGGGGCAACGCGAAAGGTCGCCTATAGCCGAAAAACGGCTTACAGGTGGCTGTCCAGGAATGCAGTCAGTTGCGACTTGGACAGCGCGCCCACCTTTTGCGCGGCCACAGCGCCGTTCTTGAACAGAATCAGCGTCGGGATGCCGCGAATACCGAACTTGGCCGGCACGCCCTGGTTCTCATCGACGTTGATCTTGGCGATTTGCACCTTCTCGCCGTAGTCCTTGGAAACTTCGTCCAGGATCGGGGCGATCATTTTGCAAGGACCGCACCATTCGGCCCAGAAATCGACCAGCACGGGTTTGTCGGACTTGAGCACGTCTGCCTCGAAGGACGCGTCGCTCACATACTTGATCTGTTCGCTCATGGCGGGAACCTCTGTTTTTTCGTAAAAGCTGGCGACGTGCGCCGAACCCATACATTACACGATTACACGGACCGGCGTGCATTGAGACCACTGTCGGCGCGGATGCTGCTGATATAGTACCGACGCCTCTATTTTCAACCGATTCGACTGTTGATTGTGGCTATCTCGCCGATAGCCGCAGGTCTTCGCTTCCCGGTATATCGCCATATTCCCTCGCATGCAGACGCTTGCCTTCGCGCCTGGCCCAGCATTCCTTTCGCGTGCCGCCGACGCTGCATGGCGCTTTCTGGATGCGCATGCGCAATCCCCCGGTACCGCGACGATCGTCGTGCCGACAGCCGCGCAGATTCCTGGGGTGCGCGGCGCTCTGCATGCCAGTGCGCAAGCAGCCGGCACGCCGCGTTTGCTGCCGCGCATTCTGACCCTGGGGCATTGGCTGCTCGATTTGCCACCGGAAGCAGGTTCGCCTGCCGGGCGCACGCCGCTGTCGCGATTACTGGCAGTGCAGCAGGCGCTCAAGACGCAGGCTTGGCTGCGTGAAGCGCTGGGCGCGCAGGACGATGCCGCCCTGTGGGGCGTAGCGCAGGTGCTCGTGACGGTGTCGGACGAGTTGTCGCAACGTTGGCTGACGCTCGATGCCGCACACAGTGGCGCAGATGGGCGGGCTGATGAGCTGGAGTCGGCGTTGGCGGAAGCGTTGGAACGCACTTACGCACAATTGTCCGAACGCTTTCTCGGCACCGAATCGCGCATTGTGCTGACGTTCTGGCGGTTGCTTTCAGGCGCAGCGGACCCGATTCCAATGCGGCTGCGTGCCATGCAGCGTCTGCTTGACGAATTGCGTGGCCCCATCGTGTGGATGAGCCCGACGGACCCCGAGGCGGTCGATTTGGATTTCCTGCAGCGCGCCGCCGAGCGGGTGCCCGTGTTGAGCATCGGCTACGACTGGAATGCGCCTGAAAGCGGCGCGTCTGCGGCGCCTTCCACACACGCGGATTTCCGCAATCTGCTGCTGCACGCCTGGCCCGAATGCGCCACGCCAGCCCAGGCGGCGGACGATGCTGCCGCCGCGCAATTGCCGGCGCCAATCCTGCGCATTGCAGGCGCTGCACGTTTTGAAGACGAGGCAGCCTTCGCCGCGCATACGCTGGTCGATTGGCTGAATGCCGGGCGCCGCTCGTTGGCGCTGGTGGCACAGGATCGCATCGTCGCGCGGCGCGTTCGCGCGTTGCTGGCGCGCGTGAACGTGCCGGTGCGCGATGAGACCGGCTGGAAGCTTTCCACGACGCGCGCCGCTGCGGCACTTATGCGCTGGGTCGACGTGGTGCAGGGCGACGGCGATACCGCGGCGTTGCTCGATCTCATCAAGAGCCCGTTCTGTTTGCGCGATGCCGATGCCGGCACGGCCACGCCTGCCTGGGTAGCAGAACTGGAGCGCCGGGTGCGCCGGCATAACGTTTCAGGTGGATGGGGGCGATTGCGCCGGCTGGTTACCGATCGCCCGGCGAGTGATGCCGAGGGCGAAGCAAAGGTCAGCCGCCTTGCCGATCGTCTGGGCGTGCTGGCCGACGAAGCGGCGCTGTGGCGCCGGGCCGGCAGCGCCACGCTCGACGCGTGGGTAACGCTGTTGGCAGGCACGCTCGATCGTCTGCATATGCGCACCGGGTTGCAGAACGACGATGCGGGCCGCCAACTGCTGGACTGGATTGACCGGCTCCGTACGTCCATACATGGCAGCACCGATGCGGGCGCGCGTTTCTCCCTGACGGAATGGCGCGCGTTGCTCTCGATGCTGCTCGAATCTGCGGTCTTCAGTGAGCCTTCACCGCCAGCGGACCGGCGTGTTGTCATCCTGCCGCTGAATGGCGCGCGCATGCGGCGTTTTGATGGCGTGGTGGTGGTGGGTTGTGACGATGCGCAATTGCCGTCTGCGCAGCCCGAATGGCTGTTCTTTTCTAACGACGTGCGGCGCGAACTCGGTTTGCCCGACCGCGCACAGCGCTTTGCGCAGCAGGCTCGTGACTTGGCCGAGGTGCTCCTCAATCAGCCCGAGGTGGTGTTGACCTGGCAACGCCACGGCGGACGTGGCGAGCCGCATCGCCTTTCCGGCTGGCTTGAACGCTTGCAACGGCGTTTGGCGGTGAGCGGCGTGCGTATCGATACGTCAGTCACGTTGCCCAGTTTGCAGACCACGAGCCAGCCCACCGACATGCCCGCGCCCGCAGCGCCGACGCTGGTGCCGTCCACGCTGAGCGCGGCCGCATACAACAGTCTGCGGCGCTGTCCATACCAGTTCTTCGTCGGTCGCATGCTGCGGCTGGGCGAGCTGGAAGAAGTTTCCGATGAACTGGAGAAACGCGACATCGGCGAGATCCTGCACGCGATCCTGCATCGTTTTCACCGCCAGTTGCTGGAAACGCCGATGCACGATCCGGCCGATCGTCTGAGTCTGCTGCAGACCATTACCGACGAACAGTTCGGCCCGCTGTTGGCCGAGGACGGCAACGCGTTGCGCTTCTATCGGCGCTGGCTCGGTGTGATGCCGTCGTACCTGGCGTGGCAGGCCGCTCGCGAGGCGGATGGCTGGCGCTTTGAGGCAGGTGAAGTCGATGTCGATACGTCCATCACATTGCCCGACGAGCGCGCGCTGCGCTTACGCGGCCGGATCGACCGCATTGATGTGCACGACGAACACGGCGTGGCGGTGCTCGATTACAAGACGCAGTCGCAAATGGCGCTGGTGCGTCGCGCCAAGACGCCGTTTGAGGATTGCCAGCTTCCGTTTTACGGCGTCCTCGATGCGCGTGCAGATTCGGGCGGGTGGGTTTCGCTCGACGGCGAGGCCCGCGGCGACAAGCGCGACGTTGCATTGCCCGATTTCACGCAAGTCGTCGATTGGTTGATCGAGCAGATGCAAAAGGACATGACGGCCCTCGCTGCCGGTGCGCCCCTGCCGGCGTTCGGTGATGAATCGGCGTGCCGCTACTGCGCGGCGCGCGGCCTATGCCGCAAGGGGTATTGGACCGAAGGCGCACCGCGCGAGCCGGAGGGCGCGGCATGAGCGATCACGCTTACGAACGCGACGGTGCTGCCGTCTCGCCCGAGGCCTTCTCGCGCGCTGCGTGCGACCCGCAGCGCTCCGTCGTGGTGGAAGCGTGCGCGGGCAGCGGCAAGACGTGGCTGCTGGTCACGCGCATGTTGCGTTTGCTGCTGGCCGGTGCGGCGCCGTCGGACATTCTCGCCATCACGTTTACGCGCAAGGCCGCCGAAGAGATGCGCCAGCGCTTGCTCGACATCCTCGCCCAACTTGCCGGCGCCGACGACGAGAGCGTCGTTCGCGAGCTGATCGCGCGTACGGTGGACGAGCGCGATGCGCCGGCGCTGATTGAAACGGCGCGTGGGCTGTATGCGCGCGTGCTGGAATCGCCATCGCGCATGGCGATTGATACGTTCCATGGCTGGTTTGGGTCGTTGCTGCGCGGCGCGCCGCTGTCGTCTGGCGTCCAGCAGGGGGCCTCGCTGCGCGAAGATGCAGGGCGGCTGCGGCGAGAAGCCTGGGCGCCTTTCTGGCGCGGCTTGCTCGCCGAAGATCACGCTGACTTGCGCGCCGCGTATGAGTCGCTTGCCGATTTGGTCGGCGATTTCCAGGCCGGACGCCTGCTCGATGCAATGTTCCACCAGCGCAGCGACTGGTGGGCGTACAAGACGCAGGCCGGCGGGCGTCCGCTGGATGCGTTGGACCAATTGCTTGGCGACGATGCGACCGTCGATCCTCTGATCGAAGCGCTGCAGGATGCGGCATTGCTGGCCGATATGCTGCGCGTGTCCGGCTGGCTAGGGCAGGGCGGTGCGGCCGAAGGCAAGCGCGCGGTGGCCATCGAATCGGCGGTCACTGCTGCGCGCGGCATGGATGTGTCGGACGAGGCTGCTCGCGCGCAAGCGTTTGAAGCGCTGTTCGCCGCGTTCCACACGCAGGCCGGCAAAGCACGCGCTTGCAAGCCGACCAAGGCGCTCATCAAAGCCATCGGCGACGAGCACGCGCAAACGCTGGTGACCTTGCATACCACGCTTTGCGAAACTCTGACGGCGTTTCAGGCGCGTCGCCAGGAGGCCTGCGTGCGCGCCGTCAACGCTGCATTGTTTGCGCTGGGCGATGCACTCATCGACCGCTATCAGGCGTACAAGCGCCAGGCGCGCGCGATGGATTTCACCGATCTCGAATGGGAAGCGGCGCGCCTGATGCAGCAAGACGATACGGCCGCTTACCTGCAGGTGCGGCTCGACGCGCGCTACAAGCATCTGCTGCTCGACGAGTTTCAGGATACGAATCCGATGCAGTGGCGCATCCTGCAAGGCTGGCTGGCCGGTTATGCCGGCACTGGCACGCAGCCAAGCGTGTTCCTCGTGGGCGATCCGAAGCAATCGATCTACCGGTTCCGGCGCGCCGATGCCCGGCTGTTCGACGCTGCGCGCGAAATGCTGGTTGCAGAATTCAATGCGACCGTGCTGCGTACCAATCGCACGCGTCGCAACGCGCCGGCCGTGCTGGAGTGGGTCAATGCCGTGTTCCTGCAAGCGCGGGCGCGCGGCGACTATCCCATCTACGCCGAGCAAAGCACTGCCGTGGACGCACCCATGGGGCAGGCGCTGCTGTTGCCGCTGGTGCCGGTGTCCGAAGCCGAACAGGCTGACGAAGCCGCGCCTCGCGATACCCTCACCGAGCCGCGCGAAGAAGCCGGCGATTCGCAGCGCTATGCCGAGGGCCGCCAAGTGGCGGCTTGCCTGCGCGCATTGCACGCCAATGAGCGCATTCGCGAAGGCGGCATCGAGCGCGCCGTGCGGTGGAGCGATTTCCAACTGCTTGTCCGCCGCAAACGCTATCTCGCCGATTACGAACGTGCGCTGCGCGATGCCGGCGTGCCGTATCTGAGCCCGCGCCGCGGCGGTCTGCTGGCTACGCTTGAAGCGCTTGATCTATGCGCGCTGCTCGATTTCCTGATGACGCCGCAGGCAGATTTGTCGCTTGCGCATGTGCTGCGCAGCCCCGTTTTCGCCGCCTCGGACGAGCACCTCATCGCACTGGCGCAGTTTGGCGAAGGCGCGGCCGCATTGACATGGTGGGAGCGCCTGACCGCGCTGGCCGGCCAGGCGGATGCGTCGGACACCTTGCGCTACGCGCATCGCATGCTGTCGCGCTGGCTGGCGGTGGCGCGCACGCTGCCTGTGCACGATCTGCTCGATCACATCGTCTACACCGGCGAACTCAAGCGCCGCTATGCCGAGCGCGCACCGGCCGCGAACCGCGATCAGGTGCTCGCCAACCTGGATGCGTTCTTGAAGCTCGCGCTCGATCTGGACGGTGGCCGGTATCCGAGCCTGCCGAAGTTCATGGCTGAACTCCGCGCCATCCGCCAGGGCGACGAGGATGAAAGCCCAGACGAAGGCATGCAGGGCGACACAGAGGCGCCGGATGCTATTGATGCCGAAGTCGCCAACGAGGGTCTTGATGCCGTGCAGATCCTGACCGTGCATGCCTCCAAGGGGCTGGAAGCGCCGTTCGTCGTGCTGCTCGACAGCCACCACAGCGACGCGCGCGTCGATACGGCTGGGATCCTGATCGACTGGCCGCCCGGAGCGCAGGCGCCAGCGCATTTTTCCGCCTTCGGCAAGACGTCCGAGCGTGGCCTCGCGCGCGAGCCTCTCTTCAAGCAAGAAAATGCGCTTGCCGAGCGCGAAAACTGGAACCTGCTCTACGTGGCGATGACGCGTGCGCGGCAAGCACTGATCGTTTCCGGCGTGGCGAACAAGCGCGATGCCACGGCAGCCCAATCTCTGGATGAAGGCGATGCGCCCGAGGTGGACGGCACGGCCAGCTGGTACACACTGCTGGCCTCGGCAGGCGTGGCGTCACCCGCTGCAATGCTGGATGACGTAGCCGATTCGGTCTCGAGTGCGGCGGGGCACGAGCTTGTCTCGTATCACGATTTTCGCGCGCCGCTGACTGTAACGGTGCGTGTGGGGGCGGCCGGCGCGCCTGCCGAAGGGGCGGCCGATATCGTCTTCGACCAAGGCGCGGTCGCTCAGGGCGAATTGCTGCATGCGGTGCTCGAGCGCTTGACACGCCGGGGCTTGCCTAAACAAGCGCCCGACGGCGAGACGATCGCGCGCTGGTTCGGCGCGACCGGCGTCACGCAAGCCGATGCCACACGCGCCGCCGACGCTGTGCGCCGGATGCTCTCTGCCGAGGCGCTGGCGCATGTCTTCGACCCTGCGCGCTTCGACGCCGCTCATAACGAGATCGAACTTTTCGGTCGCGACGGTGCGCTGTTGCGCATCGATCGCCTGATCGAACGTGGCAACGAGGTCCTCGTGGTCGACTACAAGCTGCGCTTGCTGCCGGTCGAACGTGCCGCCTATGCCGATCAGCTGCGCGGCTATGTGGCCGCCGTCACGCCGATGTATCCAGGGCGCACCGTGCGCGCGGGCGTGGCGACTGCGCAGGGGGAATGGATCGATCTGGAAGCATTGCCCAAGCCGGTGCAGGCGTCACACGACGACAGCCAGGGCGCGCTGTTCTGACGCGGGCAGCATACACAAGAGGGGAAGGAAGATGCGGAAGAGAGAAGAGAAGGGGGACGAGCCTGACCCTCGGCACTGGCGGAAAACGGCTGTGGCTGCTTCGTTCCCGACCTGACCAGGTTGACCGCGCCACCATGCGAGGAGGCCCGTCCGATCGCCATTGTAACCGACTCGCACGTCCCCACCTGAATATCCTTGCAATTCGCTCGGCGCGCATGGCGGTTGACGCCTCCAAAACCGCGTCGGAAATCCACCTCGCTTTGCTACAATCCGCCGCATGAGTTATCAAGTGCTCGCCCGCAAGTGGCGCCCTCGCGATTTCACCACGCTGGTCGGTCAGGAACACGTGGTGAAAGCGCTCACGCATGCGCTCGAACAGCAGCGCCTGCACCACGCATACCTGTTCACGGGTACGCGCGGTGTCGGCAAGACGACGCTGTCGCGCATCCTTGCCAAATCGCTCAATTGCGTCGGCGCGGATGGGCAGGGCGGCATCTCCGCACAGCCGTGCGGCGTGTGCCGCGCCTGTACCGAGATCGATGCCGGGCGCTTTGTCGATTACATCGAGATGGATGCCGCCTCCAACCGCGGCGTCGACGAGATGGCGCAACTGCTGGACCGCGCGATCTACGCACCCACAAGCGGCCGCTTCAAGGTCTACATGATCGACGAAGTGCACATGCTGACCAACCACGCCTTCAACGCGATGCTGAAGACGCTGGAAGAGCCGCCCGAGCACGTCAAGTTCATTCTGGCGACCACCGATCCGCAGAAAATTCCGGTGACGGTGCTGTCGCGCTGCCTGCAGTTCAACCTCAAGCAGATGCCGCCGGGGCACATCGTGTCTCACCTCGATCGCATCCTTGGCGAAGAGGGCATCGCTCACGAGCCGAACGCGCTGCGTCTGCTCGCGGCCGCGGCTCAGGGTTCGATGCGCGATGCGCTGTCGCTGACTGACCAGGCCATCGCGTATAGCGCCGGCGAGGTCAGCGAAGCAGCCGTCCGCGGCATGCTCGGCGCGATTGATCAAAGCTACCTCGTGCGTCTGCTCGATGCGCTGGCCGACGAGAATGGCGCCGCGCTTGTCGAGATTGCCGACGAGATGGCCGGGCGTAGTCTGAGCTTCTCGGGCGCGCTGCAGGATTTGGCTTCGCTGCTGCAGAAGATTGCGCTGGCGCAGGTTGTGCCCGCTGCTGTGCAGGACGACTGGCCCGAGGCCGACGACGTACGCCGGCTTGCCGAGCGATTCGACGCGCAGTCGGTGCAGTTGTTCTATCAGTTTGCCAATCTGGGCCGCAACGAACTGGCGCTTGCACCGGATGAATACGCGGGCTTCACGATGACAGTGCTGCGTATGTTGGCGTTCCAGCCGGGACATTCCAGTGGGGACGCCGCGCCGCCTTCGGGCGGTGGCGGCGGCAAGCGCGCGATGCCGCTGGCTGCATCGCCAGCCGCATCGACGCGTCCGGCGGTTACGGCGACGGCGCCTGTGGCGGCGCCGGTTGCTCGGGTTGCGCCGGTGGCCGTGCGTCCGGAGCCGGTGGTCGAGGCGCCGCGAGCGACTGATCAGGCGACTCCGCCAGCGCCCGCGCCCGTTGCGGCGGTTTCAGATACGCAGGCTGCGGCCCCCGCACGTCGCTCGCCGGCAATGGAAGCGTTGGCCGCTGCGCGTCAGGCGTCAAGCCGTGGCCGTGGTGGCGCCTCTGCGCCCGCCGCTACACCGGTTGCCGCTCCCGTCGCTCGTCCTGCTGCTCCCATTGCGGGCCCACGTCCGAATACGGCTGCGGCTACTGCTGCCGTGGTGTCACCGCCGCAGCGCGGTGAACAACCGGCTGCAGTCGCTGTGCCCGCCGATGACGGCCCGCCACCCTGGGACGAAATGCCGGGCGAGTTTGCTTCGCCGTCACTTGAGGAGATGGACGCCGCCTTTGCCGGCTGGGATGCCGCTTCGGGCGTGCGTCCCGGTGCGCCTGAACCGGCAACAGGTCCAGCACCGATCGAGGCCCCCGCAGCCGCACCCGCGCCGGTCAAGACGATTGCCCCCGAGCCGGTAGCCGTTGCTACGCCGCCTGATCTGAGCACCAGCGGTCTTGCCACGTTCGACGGCAATTGGCCGGCGCTGGCAGCGAGCCTGCCGATCCGCGGTCTGGCTCAGCAACTGGCTTACCAGAGCGAGTTGGCGGCTGTGGAAGGTGCCACGATGCGATTGCGTGTACCGTTGCCTCCGCTGACTGATGCGAACGTCGTCGAGCGTCTGGAAGCCGCACTGACGGAACACTTCGGCACGCCCGTTCGTGTGGCGTGCGATATCGGACCTGCACGCGCCACCGCGGCGGCCGTCGATGCCGAGCAGCGCGCCGAGCGCCAGCGCAATGCCGAAGATGCCATCGCCACCAACCCCTTTGTGCAGGCGCTGGTTCGGGACTTTGCCGCGCAGGTCGTGCCTGGGTCGATCCAACCGCACGCGCACTGAACCGCATTCCAAGACTGAACATTGAACACCGGCGCGCGCATCTGAGTGGCGCGCCTTGCATGACCCATTTCAAGGAGCAACGACCATGATGAAAGGCCAGATCGCCGGGCTGATGAAGCAGGCCCAGCAGATGCAGGAGAACATGAAGAAGGCGCAGGAGCAGCTCGCCCTGATCGAGGTGGAAGGCGTGTCCGGCGCGGGCCTCGTGAAAGTGGTGATGACCTGCAAGAACGACGTGAAGCGTGTGTCGATCGACCCGAGCCTGCTGGCCGAAGGCGAAGACAAGGATCTGCTCGAAGACCTGATCGCCGCAGCGTTCAACGATGCCGTGCGCAAGGCCGAGGCCACCACGCAAGAGAAGATGGGCTCGCTCACTTCCGGCCTGGGCGGTATGGCGAGCATGTTGCCGCCTGGCTTCAAGCTGCCGTTCTAAGCGACGCTCATCTGGATCGCGCTATGGTGCTGGAATCCGCGCTGCTGCACGTCAGGCCCGGCCAGGAAGCTGCCTTCGAGGCCGCCTTCGGCGAGGCTCGCCACATCATTGGTGCGATGCGTGGCTTCGTTTCGCTGTCGCTGTCACGGTGCATGGAAAAGGCGAGCGATTATCTGCTGCTGGTGCAGTGGCGGACGCTGGAAGATCACACCATCGGCTTTCGGCAATCGCCCGAATACCAGCGCTGGCGCGCGTTGTTGCATCACTTTTATGATCCGATGCCCGAAGTGCTGCACCATACGACGATTCTGGAGCATGCATGATGCGTAACGCCCCGGGTACGCCGTCGGCGCTGCAGATGCTGGTTGACGCCTTGCGCGTGCTGCCGGGCGTCGGCCCCAAGTCTGCCCAGCGGATGGCGTATCACCTCATGCAGCATGACCGCGAAGGCGCCGCGCAACTGGCGCAGGCGCTGTCGGAGGCGACGGAATCGATCCAGCACTGCAGCCGCTGCAATACCTTTACCGAGCAGGATATTTGCGAGACCTGCCTTGACACGCGCCGTGACGCTTCGGTCCTGTGCGTGGTGGAAACGCCGGCTGATCAGATGATGATCGAGCAGACGCTGACCTATCGCGGCCAATACTTCGTGCTGATGGGGCGGCTCTCGCCGCTGGACAACATCGGCCCGAAAGAGATTCACCTTGAACGCTTGCTGGCCCGTGCGACCGATCCTGCGCTGGGCGGGCCGTGCACCGAGGTCATCCTCGCCACCAACTTCACCAGCGAAGGGGAGGCGACAGCCCATTACATTGGCGAGATGTTGAAGGCGCGCGGCATCAAGGCGACGCGTCTTGCGCGTGGCGTGCCGGTAGGCGGTGAGCTGGAATACGTGGACGCGGGTACCATCGCTCGCGCCGTGCTGGACCGGCGCCAACTCTGATCTTCGGCAGTTGCTTAAAATTCGGCGTGAACGCGTGCCCCGACGATCGACACCGGGCCGCGATCCCGGTTGTACGCCGGATGGACCACATACTGGTAGTTCAGCCCCAGCGTGAGGTGTTTGATGGCCGCCCAGTTGTAGTACAGCTCGGCGATGCGTTCGGTGCCGTAGTTGAGCGCGCCATCACCAATCAATACGCCCATGCCGCCGGCCGCGAAATATTGGCGCGCCGCGCGCGACAGGCCGTTCACCACCACGGCGGCACCGAACGTGTCGTTCGGACGCCCCCAACGGTTGCCCTTCAGCGAGAACCCGGCCGACACTGACTGGTTGATGTCGGTGAATTCGTATGTTTCCTTGCTGCCGTCGTTCATGCTGGCCCGTGCGAAGACGCCCAGGTCGGAGGTGATTTCCTGCTCCAGGTTCAAGGCAACACCGGGGCGCCAGGCGAGGCGCCGCACGAGGCCCGTGTCCGGCGTGTTGCCCGTCTGTTGGGCGAGGTTGACCGCATCGCCATAACCACCCATCCGGCCTCGCGTTGCAAAGGCGAGCAGCTTGACCTTGCCCGGGCGGCCGAACCAATCATGGCGCGCTTCAAATTCGCCCACCCACTGGTACTGCTTCCACGTGGTGTCGATCGTGACACTGTTGGGTACCACCGAAAGCGCGAAGAGTCCGCCGCGCAGCGACCACCACGATTGCGTCCATTCCACCGCCAGACCATGCGTGTAGCCCCAGGCGTCAGCTGCATAGTCGAATGCGCCGGCATCGATCACCGCCCAGTTCAGGAAATCGCCCCGCGGGTCGTGCGCGTACGTGTTCGTGTCGAATATGTCTGCCACCGAGAACTTGCCGACGGTGATGGTGACGTTGTCTGCCGAGCGGCTGCCGGCAAGCTGGTTGGGAGCTGACTCTACTGCCTGCTGCTCGCCGCCGAGATTAATGACCTGCCGCAGGAACAAGCGCGGCAGCTTGCGGTAGGGGGCATTGTTGCCGATCTTGTAGGCCTCCCCGCTTGAGAAGCCGGCCAGGCCGACCGTATTGCTTAGTCCGAAACCTTGGTCGATTTCCGGGTTCGCGTACAGCTCGGCGCCCTTCCACAGGCGCAGGCCGAGGTAGAGCGTGACGTCGACCGTCTCCTTGGTGTTGTTGTCAGGCGTGAGGCTATTGGTGCCGCTGTACGGCGAGCGGAACGACGGATGCCATTGCGTCACGTTGGTGAACTGTCCATGCACGTTCCATCGCTCCGGCTCCGGGATGTCCGCGGCAGGCGTTTCCGCGCCAGCCGCCAGCGCAGCGCTTTGCAGACTCAATACGAGCATGAAGGCCGCCGTGGCTTGTTGCACGGCTCCCATCAGAGTGAATGGACGGCGAGGGATGACGTGAAGAGTCAGCGAGGGCATGAGGCACGACAAATGGGGCAACCGCTAAAATTCCGGGCTGGCGCAGCCGGAATGAGGCAAAAACCCGGCCATGCTAAGCGCTATGTCATGACTTGCCGATGAAAATTGTAACGATTCGCATTAACCTGTCGCGTTTCTCCAACTCCGCCGAATTATCTGCATCATGAATCTTGCCCGCTTCGATCTCGTCACCCTTGGCCTCTTTGTGGCGGTGGCTCGGCTGGGCAGCATCTCGGCCGGGGCGCGCCAATCGCACCTGGCTGTGGCGGCGGCCAGCAAGCGGATTTCCGATCTGGAAGCGGCCGTGGGCGCGCCGTTGCTGTATCGCCATGCCGCGGGTGTAGAACTGACCGAAGCCGGGCAGGCGTGCTTCCGCCACGCTGTCGGCATCTTGCAGGACGTCGAACGTATGGCCGGTGCGCTGTCCGACTTTGCCGCCGGCACGCGCGGGCTGGTGCGCGTGTGGGCCAATACTTCGTCGATTACGCAATTCCTGGCTGACGACCTGGCCGCCTTCATGCTGGCCAATCCGGCCATCCGCATCGCGCTGGAAGAGCAGGACAGCGGCGATATCGTTGCCGCGCTGCGCGAGAACCGCGCGGACCTCGGCATCTTTGCGGCCGGTACACCGTGCGAGGGGCTGCAATCGTTCGACTATCGCGAGGACGATCTCGCCTTGGTCACGCCGCGCGGGCATCCATTGGCCGGGCGCAAGCAGGTTCACTTCGCCGACGCCGTGGATTTCGACTTCGTCAGCCTGCCGCCGGGCACGTCGCTCGCCGCGCAACTGGTCGACGAGAGCTTGCGTCTGGGCAAGCCGTTGCGCCTGCGCATCCAGGTGCGCAGCTTTGAAGCCGTTTGCCGGATGGTGGCCTCCGGCCTGGGCGTGGGCGTGTTGCCGCGCATCGCCGCACAAAGCCATGTATCGAGCCTGCCGGGCGCCGGTCTGGCGCTCGTGGCGCTCCAAGACGGATGGGCGCATCGCCGCCTGCTGGTGGGCGTGCGTGACCCCGATGCGCTGACCAGCTCCGCGCGCCTGTTGATGACGCATCTGCTTGGCAACCCCGCCGCACTCTGAATTCAACGTTCTCCCACCCCATACGACCATGCCGACACAGGTTTTGCAGGACATCCGCGTGCTCGAACTCGGGCAACTGATTGCCGGGCCGTTTGCCGCCAAGACGCTCGCCGACTTTGGCGCGCAGGTCATCAAGATCGAGCCGCCGGGGCAGGGCGATCCGCTGCGCAAATGGCGGATGCTGCACGGGGGCACATCAGTTTGGTGGGAGGCGCAGTCGCGCAACAAGCAGTCGGTCTGTGTCGACCTGCGTGTCCCTGAAGGGCAGGAAGTCGCACGCAAGCTGGCTGCCGAAGCCGATGTGCTGATCGAAAACTTCCGGCCCGGCACGATGGAAAAGTGGGGGCTCTCGTACGAGGCGCTGTCGGCGGTGAATCCGAAGCTGATCATGTTGCGCGTGTCAGGCTATGGCCAGACGGGGCCCAAACGCGATGAGCCCGGCTTTGCGGCTATTGCAGAAGCCATGGCCGGCCTGCGCTATTTGACCGGTGAGCCAGGGCGGCCGCCTGCCCGCGCAGGGCTGTCGCTTGGCGACACGATCGCCGGCCTGCATGGCGCGCTGGGCGTGTTGCTGGCCTTGTACGAACGCGATGCGCGCGGCGGCAAGGGGCAGGTGATCGACGTGGCGCTCTATGAATCCGTGTTCAACCTGACGGAGAGCCTACTGCCGGAGTATTCGGTGTTTGGCGCGATCCGCCAGCCGGCGGGCGGGGCGCTGCCGGGTATCGCACCGTCGAACGCCTATCGCTGCGCTGGTGGCGAATACGTGCTGATTGCCGCCAACGGCGACAACATCTTCCGCCGCCTGATGCAACACATGGGCCGGCAAGATCTGGCTGACGATCCCGGCCTGGCCCGCAACGACGGCCGCGCGGCGCGTGCCGAGGAAATCGACGCTGCCGTCAATGCTTGGACAAGCACGCTCCCCATCGCCGATGTTCTGGCTGCGCTGCATGCGGCCGAAGTGCCCTGCGGTCCGATCTACACCGTCGCAGACATTGCTGCCGACCCGCACTACCGCGCACGCGGCGTGATCGAAACGGTGCGCGCGCAGTCGGGCATCGAGGTGGAAATGCCGGGCGTGGTGCCCAAGCTTTCCGCCACGCCGGGCGCCGTGCAGGCGAGCGCGCCGCGCCTGGGCCAGCACACGCGCGACGTCCTGCGCGGCCACGGCCTGACCGATGCGCAGATCGATGCGCTGGTTTCGCAAGGCATCATTGCCGAAGCCAAAAGCTAGACAGCTAGGACGATCCCGCATGTTGTGTTGCAAATCGTTGCGGTAATATCGCCGCCGAGGCAGTGAACGCACAGAACAGGAGACAGGCATGGGGACACAAGTCATTGGGCGCTGGGCAAAGTGGATGGGCGCTGCACTGTGTGCGACGAGCCTGCTGGCTGCCAGTCCAGCCGTTCTGGCGCAGGGCAAACCTGAAAAGAGCAAGGTCACCATCGCGGTGGGCGGCAAGGCGTTGTTCTACTACCTGCCGCTGACGATTGCCGAGCGCCTGGGCTACTTCAAGGACGAAGGCCTGGACGTTGAAATCGTCGACTTTGCCGGCGGCGCAAAAGCGCTGCAGGCCGTGGTTGGCGGCAGCGCCGACGTGGTGAGCGGCGCGTACGAGCACACGCTGGTGCTGCAGGCCAAGGGGCAGATGTACCAGGAGTTCGTGCTGCAAGGGCGGGCCCCACAGATCGTGCTGGCGGTCAACAACAAGACGCTGCCCAACTACAAGTCGATTGCCGATTTGAAAGGCAAGAAGATCGGCGTGACGGCTCCCGGTTCGTCGACCAACATCATGGTCAACTACGTGCTGGCGCGCGCCGGCATCAAGCCGAACGAAGTGTCGATCATTGGCGTGGGCCCGAGCAGCGGAGCGATTGCCGCCGTGCGTGCTGGGCAGATCGATGCCCTGGCCAACCTGGACCCGGTGATGTCGATGCTCACGCAAAAGAACGAAGTGCGCGTCGTGTCCGATACCCGCACCCTGGCCGAAACCAAGGCGGTGTTCGGCGGCAACATGCCGGCCGGCTGCCTGTACGCGTCTACCGCGTTCATCCAGAAGAATCCCAACACGACGCAGGCGATGACCAACGCCATGGTGCGTGCGCTCAAGTGGCTGCAAAAGGCGGGCCCGTCGGACATCGTCAAGACGGTGCCCGAAGCCTATCTTTTGAGCGACCGTGCGCTGTATCTGGCGGCGTGGGAGAAGGTGCGTGAGGCCATCTCGCCGGATGGCACGATGCCGGCCGACGGCCCGGCTACGGCGCTGCGCACGCTGTCGGAGTTCGATGCGGAAGTGAGGGGCAAGCAGATCAAGCTCGACCAGACCTTGACCAATACCTTCGTGCAGAAGGCCAACGCCAAGTACAAGTAAGTCCCACAGGCTTTCAGCAACGCGCCCGGTTCCGCCCGGGCGCATTGCTTTTGGACCGCAGACCATGTCCCATCCCGCGCTTTCGTTCGATCAGATCACCTGCACGTTCATCTCGCCCGACACGCCGGGCCAGCGTTACACCGCTGTGCAGAACACCTCGCTGGAGGTGCATGCCGGCGAGTTCGTTTCGGTGGTGGGGCCGACGGGTTGCGGCAAATCCACGTTGCTGAATCTAGCGGCCGGCCTGTTGCAGCCGTCTTCCGGGCAGGTGCGGGTGTTTGGCGAGCCGCTGGTCGGTATCAACCGTCGCGCCGGCTACATGTTCCAGGCCGAGGCGCTGATGCCATGGCGCAGCGCGCTCGACAACGTGATGGCCGGGCTGGAGTTTCAAGGCATGCCGGACAAGGAGGCGCGTGATTTGGCGATGTCGTGGCTTGCGCGCGTGGGTTTGGCCGGCTTTGAAGACCGCTACCCGCATCAACTCTCCGGCGGCATGCGCAAGCGTGTAAGCCTGGCGCAAACGCTGGTGCTCGACCCCGACATCATCCTCATGGACGAGCCGTTTTCTGCGCTCGATATTCAGACGCGCCAGTTGATGGAAAACGAGGTGCTCGATCTCTGGGCCGCCAAGCGTAAGGCGGTGCTGTTTATCACGCACGATCTGGACGAAGCGATTGCCATGAGCGACCGCGTGGTCGTTCTGGCTGCCGGCCCCGGCACGCACCCGATCGGCGAATTCACCATCGACCTTCCGCGCCCGCGCGATGTGGCAGAGATTCGCGATCAGGCCGGCTTTGTCGACCTGCACTCGCGCATCTGGGATGTCCTGCGCGAAGAAGTGCTCAAGGGCTATGCGCAGCACCGCCGCGTGGCTTGACCTGAATCTGATCGATTGCATCCATGGCTAACCGTCCGCTTTCTCCATTTGCGCTGCGCACCTGGCAGCTTGGCCTACTGGTCGTCACGTTGGGCGTGTGGCACTTCGCCACGCGCTCGCAGGAAGTTGCGTTCTTCTTCGGGGAACCGCTCATCGTTGCCCAGCGCGTCTGGGCGTGGTTCGTCACCGAAGGCGATATCTATCAGCACCTTGGCGTGACGCTGGCCGAGACAGTGCTGGCATTTGCCATCGGCACGGCCACCGGCCTGGGCGCAGGCCTGTGGCTGGCGCTGAGCCCGGCGGCCTCGGCGGTGCTTGATCCATACATCAAGGCTGCCAACTCGATGCCGCGCGTGATCTTGGCGCCGATCTTTGGCGTGTGGTTCGGACTGGGTATCTGGTCAAAGGTCGCGCTGGCAGTGACGCTGGTGTTCTTCATCGTCTTCTTCAACGTCTATCAGGGCGTGAAGGAAGTGAGCCCGGTCGTGCTGGCCAATGCGCGCATGCTGGGCGCATCGCAGCGGCAGCTGCTGCGCTTCGTCTATCTGCCGAGCGCGACGAGCTGGGTGTTCTCATCGCTGCATACGTCCGTGGGCCTGGCCTTCGTCGGGGCGGTGGTGGGCGAGTACCTCGGCTCCGCGCGCGGTGTCGGTTACCTGATCCTCCAGGCAGAGGGCACGTTCGACATCAACACCGTCTTTGCGGGCATCGTCGTGCTGACGGTATTTGCGCTCGTGCTGGACTGGCTCGTAGGCTTGATGGAAAAACGCCTGATGCGCTGGCAACCGAAGAGCGGCGAAACCGAAAAGCTCTGAGCGCGCGAGCCAACGATGCGAACGTCACATCGACCCTGCCTAGAGCAGGGTCATGCAGCTAGACGGTCGGTCTACTACAATGCGATCCACCATGAGTAAGCACCCCGAACCCGCCACCGCTGAAGGCGCCGAAGCCCGGCACGACACCCGCGACCGCATCCTGGACGCTGGTGCCGAGCTGATCCTCGGGAGCGGTTTTTCGGCCGTCGGGTTGGCGGAAATCCTGGGCCGTGCGCAGGTACCCAAGGGCTCGTTTTATTACTACTTCGGGTCGAAGGAAGATTTTGGCGTCGCCATGCTGGAGCGCTATTTCCAGGACTACGACGCGGGCGTTGTCAGCCTGTTCAACGACACGCGCATCACCGCCCGTGAGCGGCTGCTGCGCTATTTCTTGGCCTGGATCGATCTGCATGAGCGCAGCGCGTGCGAAGTCACGTGCCTGGCGGTCAAGCTTTCAGGCGAGGTATCGGATTTGTCGGAGCCGATGCGCAAGGTGTTGTCGACAGGGATGACGCGCATGGTCGAGCGCATTGCCACCGCGATCGAGGCCGGTGTCGCCGACGGCTCGTTGGCGCCGGTGCAGGACGCGCACGAACTGGCCGAAGGCCTGTACGCCATGTGGATGGGTGGTGCACTGCTGGCCAAGGCGCACCGCACGGTCGACGCGTTCAAGAGCTGTGTCGCGCAAACGGAAGTGCTGCTGGCCAAGCCCAAACACTGATTCCATTCTGAAACCAATTGCCTGCGAGGCACGTTCCTCGCTTTTTCTTTGATTCCGGTTCTAGATGACCGGTCGAATAGTCCCTCTTCCAGGAGCTGATATGACTCAACAACTGCTGTCCCCGGTTCAGACCGGCCGTACGACCCTCGCCAATCGTGTCGTCATGGCACCCCTTACACGCTCGCGCGCCGGCCAGCCAGGTGACGTGCCGACCGAACTGAACGTGACTTACTACGCGCAGCGTGCAACCGCTGGTCTGATCGTCACGGAAGCGACGCAAATTTCCCGCCAGGGCCAGGGCTACGCCTGGACGCCGGGCATGTACACCGATGCACAGGAAGCCGGCTGGAAGACCGTGGTGGATGCTGTGCACGCCAAGGGCGGCCGCATCTCGCAACAGCTTTGGCACGTGGGCCGCATTTCCAACACGCTGCTGCAGGAAAACGGCCAGGCTCCCGTCGCGCCGTCAGCCATTGTCGCCAAGGGCGCGCAGAGCTTTGTTGTGCAGCCCGACGGCACGCCCGCCAATGTGCCGACCAGCGAGCCGCGCGCTCTCGCCACGGAAGAAATCCCCGGTGTGATCGCGCAATACCGCCAGGCGGTGCTCCGTGCGCGCCGCGCCGGTTTCGATTTCGTTGAAATCCATGCCGCCAACGGTTACCTGCTGCACCAATTCCTGTCGACCAACAGCAACCAGCGCACCGACCAATACGGCGGCTCGCTGGAAAACCGCGCCCGCCTGATCCTCGAAGTGGTCGACACCGCCATCGCCGAGATTGGCGCAGACCGCGTCGGCATCCGCCTGTCGCCGCACTTCGTGGCTCACGACATTGCCGACGAGCAAACAGAAGAAAGCGCGCTGTACCTCGCTCGCGAGTTGACCAAGCGCGGTATCGCCTACCTGCACATCGCCGAACCGGATTGGGCAGGCGGCCCCGAACTGAGCAACGATTTCCGCCGCCAACTGCGCGACGCCTTCAAGGGCACGCTTATCGTGTGCGGCCAATACACGGCGGAAGAGGGGGAGCAGATGATCGCTTCCGGTCTGGCTGATGCCGTGGCGTTCGGCCGACCGTTCATCGCCAACCCTGACCTGGTGGCGCGCTTCCGTGCCGGCGCATCGCTGAACAAGCCAGATCGCGAAACGTTCTACGGTGGCCAGGAAAAGGGCTATACCGACTATCCGACGCTCGAAGAAGCGGCCTGATAACCCGTTGTACCAAAGAGAAAGCCGCGCAGGTTGATCGCCTGCGCGGCTTTTTTTGTCTGGCGCCTAAGTCTTTAAGGCTGGATCACCACCTTGCCCGTCACCTTGCGCGCCGCCATGTCCAGCAGCGCCTGCGTCGTCTGCTCCAGCGGATAGCGCGCAGAGATGTGCGGACGAATCTTGCCCTCCTGCATCCAGCCGAGCATCTGCATCATGTTCGCCAAATTCGCCTTCGGCTCGCGGCGTGCGAATTCGCCCCAGAACACGCCAACCAGCGATGCGCCTTTCAGCAGTGCCAGGTTTAGCGGCATCTTGGGGATCTCGCCATTGGCAAAGCCGACTACGAGGTAGCGGCCACGCCAGGCAATTGAACGGAACGCCGGTTCCGCATAGATGCCGCCGACCGGGTCATAGATCACGTCCGGGCCCTTGCCGTCGGTCAATTCCTTGATGCGCTCGCGCAGGTCTTCGGTCGAATAGTTGATGAGCGCATCAGCGCCGTGGTCCTTGCAGACCGCCAGCTTCTCGTCGCTCGATGCTGCGGCGATCACGCGTGCGCCGATCGCCTTGCCGATCTCGATGGCCGCCAGCCCGACGCCGCCCGCAGCGCCCAGCACCAGCATCGTCTCACCAGCCTTCAGTTGCCCGCGATCGACCACCGCGTGGTGCGACGTACCATACGTGAGCGTGAATGCCGCAGCGGTGTCGAACGCCATGCCCGGCGGCATCGGCATCACCACCTTGGCCGATGCCTTCACCTGTGAAGCAAACGCGCCCTGGCCAAGAAAGGCGATCACGTGGTCGCCGGCCTTGAGGTGCGACACGCCTTCGCCTACTGCATTGACCACGCCCGCGACTTCCGAGCCGGGCGTGAACGGCAGTTCCGGCTTGAACTGGTACTTATTCTGGATGATCAGCACGTCAGGAAAATTCACCCCCGCAGCCTTCACGTCGATCACGACTTCGCCCGCACCCGGCGAGAGATCCGGCAATGTTTCGATCACCAGCGATTCGGGCGGGCCCCAGGTCTTGCAGACGACGGCTTTCATCATGTGTCTCCTCAACAGTCTTGCGTTGGATTGTTCGCCATCTCGCATGCATTGCACGCGATCTCGTCTGGCAGTGTAACCGAATAAAAGCACGATCGTTCGATTTGACCGGCTGCGATGAAGCGTCCAGCCTGTCGATGCATATTTTGTAAGCGTGTAGAACGTGTGCCCAAGCACGATTCGCGAACGTTGCTCGGTTACAATCCGCGCCATGCATATTCTCATTGCCAACGACGACGGATACCTCGCCCCCGGGCTTGCAGCGCTGCACCGCGCGCTGAGCCCCCTCGGCCGCGTGACGGTGGTCGCACCAGAACAGAACCACAGCGGCGCGTCCAACTCGCTGACGCTGCAGCGTCCGCTTTCGGTGTTCGAGGCGACCGAAGGTGCCCAGAAGGGTTTTCGCTTCGTCAACGGCACGCCGACGGATTGCGTGCACATCGCGCTCACCGGCATGATCGAAGAGAAGCCCGATCTGGTCGTCTCCGGTATCAACCAGGGCCAGAACATGGGTGAAGACGTGCTGTATTCCGGCACGGTCGCCGCCGCCATCGAAGGTTACCTGTTCGGTATTCCGTCGATTGCGTTCTCGCAGGCCGACAAGGGCTGGACGCACCTCGACGCCGCCGAGCGCGTTGCCCGCGAGGTGGTCGAGCGCTATCTGTCCGATCCGCTGGACGGGCCGGTCCTGCTGAACGTCAACATCCCGAATCTGCCGTACGCCGAGCTGGCAGGTTGGCGTGCGACGCGTCTGGGCAAGCGGCATCAGTCGCAGCCGGTGATCCGCCAAGCCAATCCACGCGGCGAGCCGATCTTCTGGGTCGGTGCCGCCGGCGATGCAAAAGACGCCAGCGAGGGCACCGATTTTCACGCCGTTGCGCACGGCTTCGTCTCGCTGACGCCGCTGCAGCTCGATCTGACCGATACAGCCCAACTGCGCACGGTGCGCCGCTGGCAGACACCATGATCGGCCGGGTGGCTCATGTCTGAACGCCCGCGCGACCGGCGCTTCCCGTTGACGCTCGATGCAGTGGTCGAGCGTAAGCCGGCGGAGCCCCAGCGTAAAACGCGAATCTCGTCCGGGGTAAGCGCAGTCTCACGCCCCACGCCGGTGCGTGCGGCATCCGTGGAGCGCGCGTCGCCCGCTGCCGCCCCCGCACCTGCGCCGCAACGCGTGGCGGGGGTCGACGCTGCGGTCGGCGCCGTCGCTGCGAGCGCCGTGCAGGCACGCACGGCGGCAGCGCATGCGGCGGCGGGCGGCATGGCGTCGGACCGCGCGCGTCAGACATTGGTTGGCCGGGTGCAAGCAGGTGGCGTGAGTGACAAGCGCGTGCTGGCAGCAATCGGCACTGTGCCACGCCATCTATTTGTCGATGCCGGCCTGGCGTCGCAGGCGTATGAGGATTCCGCATTGCCGATCGGCCATCAGCAAACGATCTCGAAGCCGTCAGTGGTCGGGCGGATGATCGAGTTGTTGCTAAGTGGACGGTCGGGCCGCACCGGCATGCCGCTGGTACGTGTGCTGGAAATTGGCACTGGCTGCGGCTACCAGGCAGCCGTTCTGGCGCAACTGGCGGACGAGGTGTACTCCATCGAGCGCGTTCGCCCGCTGCACGAAAAAGCCAAAGCGAACTTGCGGCCACTCCGCGTGCCAAACATCCGTCTGCACTATGGCGACGGCATGCTTGGGCTGCCGAAGGCCGCGCCGTTCGACGCCATCATCCTGGCGGCGGCGGGGCTGGAGGTGCCGCAGGCGCTGCTCGACCAGCTGACCGTCGGCGGCCGGCTGATCGCCCCCGTTGCCACCGACCGCAACAGCGGTCCGGCGCAGCAGCTCGTTCTCATTGAGCGCCGCAGCCGCTTCGAGTTTCACAGTACCGCGCTTGAAGGCGTTTTCTTTGTCCCGTTAAAATCAGGAACTGTTTAGCATGTTCATTTCCCGGAGCTCCATGAACCGTCCAAGCCCCGCACGCGCAGGCCGGCTCGCCGTGGCGATGGTGTCGGCCGCACTATTGGCGGCTTGCGCATCCTCCGGCAATCAGGCCCCCGTTCTCGACCGCACCTCGCGTGCAGGCAGCGCTGGGACCGTATCGCAAGAGCCGCCGCCCCCCGGCTACTATCGCGTCAAGCGTGGCGATACCTTGTACAGCATCGCATTGCGTAACGGCCAGGCGCCGCGAGACCTTGTGGCCTGGAACAACATCGCCAACCCGAACCAGATCGAAGTCGATCAACTGCTACGCGTTGTTCCGCCGAACGCCGATGTCAGCAGCAGCGGGGCCGTCGTCACGCCGGTTCGCCCGCCTAACACAACTACGCAGCCGGTCGACTCCACGCCTGCCACCGCGCCGTCCGCAGCGGCGTCCAGCGCTCCTGCCGGGGCAAGCGACAGCGCAATTTCCCTGGCTTGGCCGGCACGCGGCTCGCTCATCAACCGTTTCGATGACAAGAGCAACAAGGGCATCGACATTGGCGGCAAACGTGGCGACGCGGTGGTCGCTGCTGACGACGGAAAAGTGATCCACGTTGGACCCTTGCGTGGGTACGGGAATCTTGTCATCATCAAACACAACGACACGTTCCTGACCGCCTACGGCAACAACGACAAGGTTCTGGTCACCGAGCAATCCACGGTCAAGAAAGGGCAGAAGATCGCCGAAATGGGCAGTACCGATGCGGATCGCGTGAAGCTTCATTTTGAAGTGCGCCGCAACGGTAAGCCAGTCGATCCGATGCGCTACTTGCCGCCTCAATAGAGGAATGCATGCCGCGCCAGAAAGCCGCCACGCCCGTCACCCCAGCCGATGACAACATCGACGCTGCTGTAGAGGGCCAGCGCACCCCAAACGGGCGCGCTGGGCGGCGTGCGCGCGGTGCGGCGCAGCCTCCTGCTGAAGAGATCGAAGTCGTCGATGCGCTTGTCGACGACCTCCCTGTTGCCGATTCCGCCGATCTCAACGACACGTCCGACAGTGCCGACGAGCCGGACGAAGAAGAGGAGGAGGGCGAAGAGGCCGAGGAGGCCCCACCCGAGGAAGATTTCCGCAAGGTGCTGCAGGCCGAGCTGGCCGCCGACACTGTTCAGCACTATCTCAATCGCATCAGCATCAAGCCGCTCCTGACGCCAGCAGAAGAACTGCATTTTTCGACGCTGGCCAAGGCCGGCGAATTCGCAGCGCGCCAGGTCATGATCGAGCGCAACCTTCGCCTGGTCGTGAGTATCGCCAAGGGTTATTTGAACCGCGGTGTGCCGCTGCTCGATCTGATCGAGGAGGGCAACCTGGGTCTAATGCACGCGATCGAAAAATTCGATCCGGAACGCGGGTTCCGCTTCTCGACGTATGCAACGTGGTGGATCCGCCAAAGCATCGAGCGCGCGATCATGAATCAGGCGCGCACCGTCCGTTTGCCGGTGCATGTGATTCGCGAGCTCAATCAGGTGCTGCGCGCCAAGCGCCATCTGGAAAAGAGCGGCGTGGATGGCCGAGACGCAAGCCTTGAAGACATCGCCCACCTGCTTGGCAAGACCACGGAGGAAGTGCAGGACGTGCTCTCGCTCAACGAGCACACGACTTCGCTGGATACGCCGTTCGATCTTGATCCGGGCACGAGCCTGCTCGACTTCCTATCGGACGAGCATGGCGCATCGCCGGATCAGGAAGTGGCCCATCGCGAGCTGTCGCAGTTGATGAAGTCGTGGCTCGCACGCTTGTCCGACAAGCATCGCTATGTGGTCGAGCGCCGCTTTGGCCTCAACTACATCGAACCAGCGACGCTGGAAGAACTGGCCGCCGAGATGGGTTTGACGCGCGAACGCGTGCGGCAGATCCAGCAGGAAGCCCTGGTCAAGCTAAAGCGCCATTTCGCCTCTCAGGGCGTACGCAAGGACGCGGTGCTGTAAGGCGCCACTGTCCCTTCTTTCGTTCCCCTTTTTCAGTCGTTCTGCAGCTCCAGCAGCATCGGTTGATGATCTGATGCCTGTGTAGCGCTGTTGATTTCCAGGCGCAGCACACGCGGTTTCAGTGGCTCGCTAATCAGCATGAAATCGCACGCGTAGGCTGGTTCAGTCCAGTCAGCGCGGTCGTAGACACCGAAGGTCGGCGGCTGCGGCGTTGCGCCGTGCGCAATCTCCCACGCATCATGCAAAGCGGGTTCGCGAGCGAATGGCGCGGTGGCCAAGCGCTTGGGCATGGAATCCGCCTTGCAGTTGAAATCACCGCAGATGATGGTTGCCTTGGTCTGCGCGAGCGGCCGGAAAGGGCCCGCTTCGGGTTCTGCGCCAAGCCTGGCTGGTTGATTCGCTCGCGCGCAACCTTCCGTGTGGATGGCTCGCAGCGCATCGATTTGCGCCACACGTTGCAGCTCCGAGTAGTACTCCAGATGCGTGGTGACGATGCGCAAGGCACCAAACGCCGCCTGCACGATCGCCTCAATGGCCATGCGCGGCATGTACGGTGTGGTATCCGGCGGACAGGGCAATGCATGGCGCTGGATGTAATGCACGGGCAGGCGGGTGGCAATGGCGTTGCCGAAGCGCTGCACATGCGCGCCGTTGTGGCGCTCCAGCGCGAAGCCGCCGATGACGGTGTACTCGCTGCCAAGCGCGTCGGCGAGCTCGCTCCATTGGTCCGCGCCCGGTTGCCCCGGCAGATCGCTGAAGCCGGAGGTGACTTCCTGCAGGCACAGCACATCGAATTCGGCCATCTCCCGCGCTTGCTTGAGTTGGCGCGCGAGGCTGACGTGCCCGTCGGCGCCACGGCCCCACTGGATATTCCACGTCAGGATGACGGTGCCCATGCTGGTCCTCCGGTGTCTTACAATGCCGCCCTTGCCCTCATTTTGCCCAGGCTCGCTCGTGTCTCAAGCTGCACCCAACGTCACGCCTTCCTCTTCTGCTCCAGCAACGGTCGCGCCGAATACGCCGCCGGCCAAGCCTCGTGGCCGCCGCAAGCCAGAATTGCCCGTGGCCGGTCCGCTCGACATCGTCTCGCTGGATGGCGAAGCGCGCGGCATCGGCCGTTTGACCAACGAGGACGGCACGCCGGGGAAGGTTGTGTTCGTGGAAGGCGCGTTGCCGGGGGAGCGGGTCATGTACCGCAGTCACCGCGTAAAGCCGTCGTACGAGCAGGCGAGTGTCGTCAACATTCTGCGCCAGTCTGCTTCACGCGTGACGCCGCAGTGCAAGTTCTTTGGCGTGTGCGGTGGCTGCTCGATGCAGCATCTGGATTCGCGCGCACAGGTTGCGATCAAGCAGCGCGTGCTGGAAGACGACCTGTGGCATCTCGCCAAGCTGCGTCCGGACGTGGTGTTCCGGCCAATTGCCGGCCCGGATTGGGGCTACCGCTATCGCGCGCGTTTGACCGTGCGCCATGTTGCCGCCAAAGGCGGCGTACTGGTGGGTTTTCACGAGCGCAAGAGCAGCTATGTGGCGGACATGACGTCGTGCGAGGTGTTGCCGCCGCACGTGTCCGCGCTGCTGGTTCCGTTGCGCGAATTGGTGGGCCGCCTGTCGATCGTACAACGTATGCCGCAGATCGAACTGGCGGTCGGCCAGGATGTAACCGCGCTGGTGTTGCGCAACCTAGAGCCGATTACCGCTGAGGATGAGGCGGAGCTGCGTGCTTTCGCCGATCATCACAACATCCAGTTCTGGCTGCAGCCGAAGGGCCCGGATACGGTCTATCCGTTCTATCCGCTCGATCGCACGCTGACGTACACGTTGCCCGAGTTCGGCATCACCATGCCGTTCAAGCCGACGGATTTCACGCAGGTCAATCACCAGATCAACCGGGTGCTGATGTCGCGCGCGCTGAAACTGCTCGACGCGCAGCCGGGCGATCGGCTGCTCGACCTGTTCTGCGGTATCGGCAATTTCACGCTGCCGATGGCAACGCGTGCGCGCGAAGTCATGGGCATTGAAGGCAGCGAGGCGTTGACCACGCGTGCGCTCGCCAACGCGCAGCACAACGGCTTGGACGCGAAGACGAAGTTCGCTTGTCGCAACCTGTTTGAAGTGACTGCTGACGATATCGCCGCGTTGGGCAAGTTTGATCGCTGGCTGGTCGATCCGCCGCGCGAAGGCGCACTGGCTGTGTCGAAGGCGCTGGCCGAGCTGTCGCAGCGCGGCGGTGAGGAGGCGGATTTGCTGCCGAAGCGCATCGTCTATGTGTCGTGCAATCCTGCGACGTTGGCGCGCGACGCGGGCTTGCTGGTGCACGAGGCAGGCTACCGACTGGCGGGTGCGGGCGTGGTGAACATGTTCCCGCACACGTCGCATGTCGAGTCGATGGCGGTGTTCGAGCGCGACTGATCTGAGCGATTCCGCGTCTCACGGACAAAGAAAAACCGGCGCACCAGGCGCCGGTTTTTTTTTCGCTGCGCTGTTGCCAGCGTGCTGTGCGTGCTTAGTTACGATTCCCGCCGAAGATGCCCAGGATCGCCAGCAGGTTCGTGAAGATGTTGTAGACGTCGAGGTAGATCGCCAGGGTGGCGGTCACGTAGTTGGTCTCGCCGCCGTTCACGATGCGCTGTACGTCGAACAGGATGTAGGCAGAGAAGATCGCGATGGCCAGCACCGAGATCGTCAGCATCATCGCCGGCAATTGCAGCCAGATATTGGCCACCGAGCCAACGATCAGCACCAGCACGCCCATGAACAGCCACTTACCCAGGCCCGAGAAATCGCGCTTGCTGACCGTGGCGACCGTCGCCATCACACCGAAGATGATCGCCGTGCCGCCGAACGCCGTCATGATGAGCGACGCACCGTTCGAGAAGCCCAGAATCATGCCGATCAGCCGCGACAGCATCAGCCCCATGAAGAACGTGAAGCCGAGCAGCAGCGCCACGCCCAGGCCGCTGTTCTTGAAGCGCTCAATGGCGTAGAAGAAGCCAAAGGCCACTGCCATGAAGATGACGAAACCCATCAGCGGGTTACGCCCCATCAGGTTGAATTCGGTGGCGACGCCAATCCACGCGCCGAGGATGGTGGGGATCATGGAAAGCGCGAGCAGCCAATAGGTATTGCGCAGCACACGGTTGCGGACGGCCAACGCGCCGGCGGTGCCGGAAGCGCCAAAACCGTACGTGTTGAGTTGGTTGTCCATGCGAACTCCTTGGGTGAATGACATTGCAGACAATGTGACGACACAGCGAATGTGGCATCCAAAGTTGGCTTTTGCAAGCCGCATCGTCCTTTGCTTGGAGGGCCAGCATGCCACGCGGTTCCGGCGGCGGGAGGGCAATCGGGACGGAAAATGCCCTTCGGACGTGACTTTTCGTGCTCTCGATAAGGGGATGCTAAGCCGTGTTCATCGGGCTGGAAGGCTGCTCGGCGGGAAGTGACTGTGCCGCCTCCCGCCGCGGCCACCGCGCGTCACATCCGGTTGCACCGCTTGACATCCAATCCGGTTGCCTCCCGTGTTAGAATCTAACGTTTATCTTTCACGTAACACCTTCATTTTTTGGAGTTTTTGATGGCGCTCGAACGCACTTTGTCGATTATCAAACCGGATGCCGTGGCCAAGAATGTCATCGGCCAGATCTACGCCCGCTTCGAAGGTGCCGGCCTGAAGATCGTCGCAGCCAAGATGATCCACCTGTCGCGCGCTGAAGCCGAACAGTTCTACGCTGTGCACAAGGAGCGCCCGTTCTTCAAGGACCTGGTGGACTTCATGATCTCGGGCCCGGTGATGGTGCAGGCGCTGGAAGGCGAAAACGCAATCGCCAAGAACCGTGACCTGATGGGCGCAACCGATCCGAAGAAGGCTGAGAAGGGCACGATCCGCGCCGACTTCGCTGACAGCATCGACGCCAACGCCGTGCATGGTTCGGACGCAGCTGAAACGGCTGCCGTGGAAGTAGCCTTCTTCTTCCCGGGCCTGAACATTTACAGCCGCTAAGCGTCAACACTAGACTGGGATTGTGGTTTCGGGTTGCAAGTCATGAGCGATGTGGTGAATCTCCTCGATTTCGACGCACAGGGCCTTCTCGCGTACTGCGAGAGCCTGGGTGAGAAGTCGTTTCGCGCCAAGCAGTTGCAGCGCTGGATTCATCAGTCGGGCGCGTCCGATTTTGGCGAGATGACCGATCTCGCCAAGTCGCTGCGCGAAAAGCTTGCGACCCGCGCCAACATCCAGGCGCCGGCGGTCATTACCGATCACCTTTCGTCGGATGGCACGCGCAAGTGGCTGGTCGACGTGGGGCAGGGCAATGCCGTCGAGACGGTCTACATCCCCGAAGAGACGCGCGGCACGTTGTGCGTATCGTCTCAGGCGGGGTGTGCCGTCAACTGCCGGTTCTGTTCGACCGGCAAGCAGGGTTTCTCGCGCAATCTGAGCACTGGCGAGATCATCGGTCAGCTCTGGATGGCGGAATTCGCCATGCGCAAACAGCTCGGCCGTGGTCCGAAAGACGACCGCGTCATCACCAATGTGGTCATGATGGGCATGGGCGAGCCGCTGCTGAATTACGACGCCGTCGTGCCCGCTCTCGCGCTGATGCTGGACGACAACGCGTATGGCCTTTCACGCCGTCGCGTAACGGTATCCACCTCCGGCGTCGTGCCGATGATGGACCGTCTTGCGCGCGATGTGCCTGTGGCACTTGCCGTGTCGCTGCATGCATCCAATGATGCGCTGCGTGACGTGCTCGTGCCGCTCAACAAGAAGTACCCGCTGGCCGAACTGATGGCTGCTTGCTGCCGCTATCTCGAGTTCGCGCCGCGCGATTTCATCACCTTTGAATACTGCATGCTGGATGGTGTCAATGACACCGTCGAGCATGCCCGTGAACTGCTGCGCGTCGTGGCCGACGTGCCGTGCAAGTTCAACCTGATCCCCTTCAACCCGTTTCCGGAATCGGGCTTGAAGCGCTCGAACAATGAGCAGATCCGCCGCTTCTCGCAAGTGCTGCTGGATGCCGGCATCGTCACCACCATCCGCAAGACGCGGGGCGATGACATCGATGCGGCTTGCGGTCAGCTCGCCGGCGAGGTCAAAGATCGCACACGCCTGGCCGAGCGCGGGAAGTTCGGCAAGATCGTCGAGATCCCGGTGGTCGGGGCCGACTCCACTCACCGCATGGGTACCGCATGAAGCGTTGGTCGACTGCTGTCAGTCTGGTCTTTATGCTGGCAGCCGCCGGGTGCGCATTGTCGCCGCCGGTCCAGACTCAGACACGAGAAGTGACAACCGTCCCCGAACAAAAGGCCGACGTCGGTCGTCGGGCGGCGATCCGATTGCAACTCGCGACGCAATACCTGGAAGCCGGCCAGAGTGCGACAGCGCTTGAGGAAATCAAGAATGCCATCGCGATCGATCCGAGCGTCCCGAACGCGTATCACATTCGCGCGCTGGCTTACATGAACCTGGGCCAACGCGAGCAGGCGGATGAGAGTTTTCGCAGCGCTCTGGCGGCAACGCCGCAAGATGGAGACCTGCTGAACAACTACGGCTGGTTCCTGTGCTCGCAAGGCGGCAAGCCGGATCAAGGCATGGCGATGCTGCGCCAGGCCATTGAGGCGCCGGCCGCCGGCAGCCCCGCCAAACCGTGGACGAACCTGGGCGTTTGCCAGATGCGTCAGGGCGATCTGGAGGGCGCGCAGAAGAGCCTGACGCGCGCTACCTACATCGACGCAAACAATTCGCTGACCAACCTGACATTGGCGCAGCTGTACTACAAGCGCCGCGAATATTCGCGTGCCATGCCGTTTATCGAGCGTGTGAATGGCCGCGGCAATCCGACGGCAGAAAGCCTATGGCTGGGCGCGCGCATCGCACGGCGCCTCGGCGACACTTCGCAGCAGAACGCATGGAGCGCGCAATTGCAGCGCCGCTTCCCCAATGCGCCCGAAGAGGCGGCATTCGAACGAGGAGCCTGGGATGACTGACCGCGACGTGGCAAGCGCTGCCGATTTTTCTCATGGCGCGGCGCCTGTCTCGAATCCGCCTGCCGCCCCTTCGTCGGAGCGCGACGATGCGCTGCGCGAGATTGCCGAACGCCTGCGTGCCGGCCGTGAGCGTCAACGGCTGACTGTCGACGATCTGGCCACGCGCCTGAAGGTGGCGCCGGGCAAGTTGTTGGCGGTGGAATCGGCGGATGTCAGTGCGTTGCCTGACATGACGTTTACCAAGGGCCTCATCCGCGCCTATGCGCGCGCCCTGCAGGTCGATGTCGATGACCAGCTTGCGCGTTTGAACGCGCGTGCGCCGGTCACCAACATCGGCTTGCGTCCCGAGGGCGGGCTGGGTGAATCGTTTTCGGACAAGCCGAGTTTCGCCAAGCGTCGCGGCGGCAATGGCCGCTGGCTGATTGGTGCGCTGGTTGCGGTGATTGTGGCGGCCGGTGCGCTGGCCGGTATGGACCGTCTGAAGCAATGGTTCGCCACGCAAACGGCAGCTACGCAGAACACCGAATCCACCGCGAAGGAGGCGCCGGCTGCGGAGCAAACCGCGCCCGCGCAAGTGGCTCCAGCAACTGAGCAGGCTCCGTCCGAGACGCCGGCCGCTTCGATGCCGACACCGCTGACGCCTGTTAGACCGGCCGCTCCGGCCTCGGGTGTGGTGACTGCGCCGTTGGCGCCGCCGCCTACGCTGCCGCGTTCAGACAACGGTGCCGTTCCGGCGCCCGCCGTAGCGGCTGCGGGTGGCAAGCCGGCTGTCATCAACGTCGAGGGTCCGGCCGCTGCTCTGCCGACAGAAGCTGCCAAGCCGGCTGAATCGGGCGGCGGTTCGGTCTCGGTGCGCTTCTCCGGTTCGTCCTGGTACGAGATCAAGGACAAGACCGGCAAGACGCTCGCCAGCGGCATTTCGAAGGAAGGCGACGCGCGTGATCTGACCGGCACGCCACCGTTCAAGGTCGTCTTCGGCAATGCAGAAGCCGTTGAATCGCTGGCCGTGGGTGGCGCGACCGTCGATCTGCAGAAGTACGCCCGCAATCGCGTGGCACGGGCCACGTTGCCCTGAACCGTCTTGTAATTGGCGCGGTGCCTGTAGGCAGTGCGCCCTGTCTGATCATGGAAATCTCCACACCTCTCGATTGCGCTCCAGCCTTGGTGGGCCCGCTGCCGCGCCGGAACTCGCGCGCCGCGCAAATCCGCTGGGGTGATCGTGTTGTGCACGTCGGTGGCGACGCGCCGGTCTGCGTGCAATCGATGACGAATACCGACACGTCGGACGCCATCGGTACCGCAATCCAGGTAAAGGAACTGGCGCGAGCCGGCTCTGAGTTGGTGCGCATCACAGTGGATACCCCGGCTGCTGCGGCCGCGGTGCCGGCCATCCGAGAGCAGCTCGACCGCATGGGTGTGGATGTGCCGCTGGTCGGCGATTTCCATTACAACGGCCACAAGCTGCTGCAGGACTATCCGGAGTGCGCGCAGGCGCTATCCAAGTACCGGATCAACCCGGGCAACGTCGGGCAAGGTGCCAAGCGCGACACGCAGTTTGCGCAGATGATCGAGATCGCCTGCCGCTACGACAAGCCAGTGCGTATCGGGGTGAACTGGGGCAGCCTCGACCAAGATCTGCTTGCGCGCATCATGGACGAGAACGCGCAACGTGCAACCCCCTGGGATGCCCGCGCCGTGATGGTCGAGGCGCTGATCACCTCCGCGATCCAGTCCGCGCAGAAGGCTGAAGAACTGGGCTTGCCAGGCAGCCAGATCATCCTGTCGTGCAAGGTGTCGGCGGTGCAGGATCTGATTGCTGTGTACCGCGAGCTGGCGCGTCGCTGCAATTACGCGCTGCACCTGGGCCTGACCGAGGCCGGCATGGGGAGCAAGGGTATCGTCGCTTCCACGGCGGCGTTGTCAGTGCTGCTGCAGGAAGGCATCGGCGACACGATCCGCATTTCGCTCACGCCGGAACCGGGTGCGCCGCGCGAGAAGGAAGTCATCGTCGCGCAAGAGATTCTGCAGACCATGGGCCTGCGCAATTTCACGCCCATGGTGATCGCGTGCCCGGGTTGTGGGCGCACGACCAGCACGGTGTTCCAGGAACTCGCGGCGCGCATCCAGTCGTATTTGCGCGAGCAGATGCCGGTGTGGAAGGAGCAGTACCCCGGCGTCGAAGAGATGAATGTGGCCGTGATGGGCTGCATCGTCAACGGCCCCGGAGAGAGCAAGCACGCCAATATCGGCATTTCGCTGCCAGGCACGGGCGAGTCGCCGGCGGCGCCGGTTTTCGTTGACGGCGTGAAGGTGAAAACGTTGCGCGGCGAGCGCATCACAGAAGAATTCCAGGCGATCGTTGACGAGTACGTGCGGACGCATTACGGCGCACAGACTCCGGCGGCGGTCTAAATCGACATCAGGCTTCGGAAACCAAAGCCGAAGCACGAAACGACCGGCCGGCCTTGCATGAAGGTAGATGCGAGAAGCCGGCTTTCAACGTGACATCATGAGCGATACACAAAAACAACGCGTGCAGAAGATCGCTGGCGTCAAAGGCATGAACGACTTGCTGCCTGCTGACGCCCCGCTGTGGGAGCACTTTGATAACGCCGTGCGCAGCATGCTGCGCGCCTATGGCTACCAGCAGATTCGCACGCCGATCGTAGAGCAGACGCAATTGTTTGTGCGTGGCATCGGCGAGGTGACGGACATCGTCGAGAAAGAGATGTACACCTTCACCGATGCGTTGAACGGCGAACAACTGACCATGCGCCCCGAAGGCACCGCTGCCGCTGTGCGCGCCGTGATCGAGCACAACCTGCTGTACGACGGCCCGAAGCGCCTGTGGTACACCGGCCCGATGTTCCGTCACGAGCGTCCGCAGCGCGGTCGCTATCGCCAGTTCCATCAGGTGGGCGTAGAAGCGCTGGGCTTTGCGGGCCCGGACATCGACGCAGAAGTCATCCTGATGTGCCAGCGGCTGTGGGACGACCTCGGCCTGGTCGGCCTTAAGCTGGAGCTGAACTCGCTCGGTCAGGCGGAAGAGCGCGCTGCACACCGCGCCGATCTCATCAAATATCTGGAAGGCTTCCAGGACATTCTGGATGAGGACGGCAAGCGCCGCCTGTACAGCAATCCGCTGCGCGTGCTCGACACTAAGAACCCGGCGCTGCAGGACATGGCCGCAGGCGCGCCCAAGCTGATCGACTACCTGGGCGACGAATCGCGCGCGCACTTTGAGGGCGTGCAAAAGCTCCTCAAGGCGAACAACATTCCGTTCACCATCAATCCGCGTCTGGTGCGGGGGCTGGACTACTACAACCTCACCGTCTTCGAGTGGACGACGGACAAGCTGGGCGCGCAGGGCACCGTGGCCGGTGGCGGCCGCTATGACCCGCTGATCGAGCAGATCGGTGGCAAGCCAGCCCCCGCATGCGGTTGGGCGATGGGTGTCGAGCGCATCATTGAACTGCTGCGTGAAGAAAAGCTCGAGCCAGAAGCACAAGGCTGTGACGTCTATATCGTCCACCAGGGAGACGAGGCACAGGTGCAGGCGCTGATCGCGGCAGAGCGCCTGCGCGATGCCGGCCTCGACGTCATCCTGCACGCCTCGCCGGAAGGCCGCAACGGTAGCTTCAAGTCGCAGTTCAAGCGCGCTGACGCAAGTGGCGCCTCCTATGCGGTTATCATTGGCGACGATGAAGTCACCCAAGGCGTCGCCCAGATCAAGCCGCTGCGGGGCGATCCGACCGCGGATGCCCAGCAGACCGTGCCGTCTGACCAACTGGTCGACCGCCTGATCGACGCCCTGGTGGCCAATAACGACTAACAGCGGGCAGCTGACCTCGGCAGCGAACAACCGCGATTCACTCCCAATATTCAAGCTCTGCAAAGCATGGCCTACGATCTCGAAGAACAGGAACAAATTGAGAGCCTCAAGCACTGGTGGCGTGATAACGGCAACGTAGTCACATGGGTCGCCATCGTGGTGCTGCTGGCTGTGGCCGGTTGGTTTGGCTGGAAGAACTGGCAGCGCAAGCAGGCCGGCGAAGCGTCCGTGCTGTACGAGCAGGTACAGAAGGCCGTTGATGGCAAGGATGCTGAGAAGATCAAGCGCGCCGCCACTGACATGGAAGACAAGTTCGGCGGCACGGCTTACGCGCAGATGACCGCGCTGGCCGCAGCCAAGGCGCTGTACGAAGCCAACGATGTGGCCAGCGCCAAGGCGCAGCTGCAATGGACGGTTGATCATGCGCGCGACGACGAATACAAGGCGCTCGCCAAGCTGCGCCTGGCTGGCCTTCTGCTCGATGAGAAAGCCTACGATCAGGGCATCGCGCTAGTCTCCGGCGACGTTGCGCCGGCGTTCGCCGGGCTCTACGCCGATCGTCGCGGCGATCTGCTGGCCGCGCAGAACAAGAACGAAGACGCCCGCGCTGCCTACAAGCTGGCGTTGGAAAAGTTCGGTCCGGCTGACGCTTCGGCGCGCCAGATCGTGCAGTTCAAGCTGGATGCCCTGGGCGGCGCCTGATTGGCGCACCCTCGTGCAGTTCAACGCATAACAAAAGGATCCCGATTTCATGATTCACGCACTTGAGCAGGGTGGTGTCGCGCGCGGTATTGCACAGGCGGCGCGCGTGGCAGTGCTGGCACTGGCAGCGACGGCTGTCCTTGGCGGTTGCTCGCTGTTCAGCAGCAAGACCAAGCATGAGCCGGCCAAGCTGATGGAAGTTCAGCAAGTGCTGGCAGTGCGTCAGGTGTGGAGCGTCAGCGTCGGCAAGAGCGGCCGCTACGTGATGCAGCCGGCGGTGGCGGGCAACAACGTCTACGTGTCGGCCGCCGGCGGTACTGTGACCGCCCTGGATGGCGCGACCGGCCGCACGGTCTGGCAAGGCAAGGCGGACGTGGACCTGACCACTGGCCCCGGCAGCGACGGCACCCTGACCGCGGTGGCGGGTGAGAAGGGCGCGGTCATCGCTTTCGACGAAAAGGGCGCGCAGAAGTGGAAAGTCGCCGTCAACGGTGAAGTCCTGACGGCGCCGCTGGTTGGGCAGGGATTGGTGATCGTCCGCACGACGGATGGTCGCGTCCTGGGTCTGGACCCCAGCAACGGCGAACGCAAGTGGATCTATCAGCGTTCTCCCTCGGCGCTGAACCTGCGCAGCAGCCTGCCGATGGTTTTTGCCGGCGATAACGTCATCCTCGGTTTTGCGGGTGGCAAGCTGGGTGCGCTTTCGGCCAGCAACGGCGCGCTGCGCTGGGAAGCTGCCGTGTCGTATCCGCGTGGCGTATCGGAAATCGAGCGGCTGAACGATGTGACCGGTGCGCCGTCGGTCAACGGTTCGCAAGTCTGTGCAGCCAGTTTCCAAGGTCGCGTGGCGTGTTTTGATATGAGCACTGGCGCCCCGCGCTGGGGTCGTGATTTCTCGTCGCCGACCGGCGTGACGCAAGATGATGGCGGGTTGTTCGCCGCTGACGAGAAGTCGGTTGTCTACGGCTTTAACGCACAAAACGGTGCCGACCTCTGGAAAAACGACGCTCTGCTATGGCGCGACCTCGGTACGCCGCTGGCGTTTGGCCGTGCGGTCATCGTGGGCGATTCCGAAGGTTGGCTGCATTTCCTGTCGCGCGATGATGGCAAGTTCGTCGCGCGCGTGAAAACCGACGGCAGCGCCATTGGCGCAGCACCTGTGGTGGTCGGCCAGACACTCGTCGTCCAAACCCGCGGCGGCGGTGTCTACGGCTATCTGCCGAAGTAACATTCGCGGCCGCGGCCGGGTGGTTTGCGGCGGCACACACATCACATCGGGGCGGCTGAGCCGCCTCGAACTTGCGCCCGCGTACTCCGCGGGCGTCTTGCATCTGTGTCACCAGGCATTCAGCCGTGCAGATGCCAACCGCAGTTGCAACAATCAGAACTTGCCATGGCGCTATTCGCGTGCGGCACACAAGCATGAAACCAGTCATTGCCCTTGTAGGGCGGCCGAATGTCGGCAAATCGACCCTCTTCAACCGTCTGACGCGCTCGCGTGACGCGTTGGTTGCGGATATTCCGGGCCTGACGCGCGATCGCCACTACGGCGAAGGCCGAGTCGGCGACCGTCCGTTCATCGCCATCGATACCGGCGGCTTCGAACCCGTTGCCAAGGAAGGCATCGTGGCTGAGATGGCCAAGCAGACGCGCCAGGCCGTGGTTGAAGCCGATGTCGTGATCTTCATCGTCGATGGCCGCCTGGGACTGGCGCCGCAGGATCGCGTGATCGCCGATTACCTGCGCAAAACCGGGCGCCGCATCCTGCTCGCCGTCAACAAGGCCGAGGGCATGCGCTACACCGCCGTCGCCAGCGATTTCTACGAGCTTGGTCTGGGCGATCCGGCTGCCATTTCGGCCGCGCACGGCGACGGAGTCAATGATTTGGTGGCGGAGGCGCTCGACCTGGCATTTGCCGAGCGCCCCGAGCTTGCCGAGGCAGCCGACGCGCACGACCACGGTACCCGTATCGCCATCGTTGGCCGTCCGAACGTAGGCAAGTCGACGCTTGTCAATGCGCTGATCGGCGAAGAGCGCGTGATCGCGTTCGACATGCCGGGCACGACGCGCGATGCCATCTACGTGGACTTCGAGCGTAACGGCAAACCTTACACGCTTATCGATACGGCGGGCTTGCGCAAGCGTGGCAAGGTGTTCGAGGCGATTGAGAAGTTCTCGGTGGTGAAGACGCTGCAATCCATTGCAGATGCCAACGTGGTCGTGCTGATCCTCGATGCGCAGCAGGATATTTCCGATCAGGACGCGCATATCGCCGGCTTCATCGTCGAATCCGGCCGCGCGCTGGTAATCGGTGTGAACAAGTGGGATGGCCTGACCGGGCATGCCCGCGATCGCATCAAGCACGATATGGAGCGCAAGCTTCAGTTCCTGTCGTTCGCCAACGTGCATTACATTTCCGCCAAGGAGCGCACTGGCATTGGCGCGCTGATGAAGTCCGTGGACGCCGCCTATGCTGCCGCCATGGTCAAGCTGCCCACGCCGAAGCTCACGCGCGTGCTGATGGAGGCGGTCGAGTACCAGCAGCCGCGACGCGCAGGCGTTTCACGCCCCAAGCTGCGCTACGCGCACCAGGGAGGTTCCAACCCGCCGATCGTGGTGATTCACGGCAATGCGCTGTCGAATATTCCCGAGACCTATCGCCGCTACTTGGAGGGGCGTTTCCGCGAGGCCTTCCAACTGAAGGGCACACCGCTGCGGATCGAATTTCGTACGAACAAAAACCCGTACTCCCAATCGAACGACTGAGCGCCGCGCGGGCGGTGCTCGACGGCGGGAGCGTGTGACGCGGGGCAGTCGAACGGAGGATGACCAAAAAGGCCGAGCCATTTCATATGGCGGGGTCATCGGTTTTCCGTTTGCTTTCCCTGATTTCTAAGGCTAAATTCTCGAGACATGGCGCTTGGTGTCTGTTAATTCAGGCGCCATTGGCGTCATTTGGACGCGTCTGGCCGACTCTTTTGACGAACTTTTTTTGCGTCGACTGCTTGAACCCGGGCTTCCGAGCCCCCATAACCCATCACTAAACCTATAAATCTGGAGTGTGCCATGAGCAACAAAGGGCAATTGCTACAAGACCCGTTTCTGAATGCGCTGCGTAAGGAGCATGTGCCGGTGTCGATCTACCTCGTCAACGGTATCAAGCTGCAAGGCAACATCGAGTCGTTCGACCAGTACGTCGTGCTCCTGCGTAATACAGTGACGCAGATGGTGTACAAGCACGCAATCTCCACCGTGGTGCCGGCCCGTGCCGTGAATTTCCGCGTGGACGAAGCGCCTGACGCCTGATTCTGCCTCGCTCCCGCCGCCATCCGCGCGGCGGGACGCATCCACCCCGTTTCTCCCTTCTCTATTCCCCCGTTTGGCATCCCATCCCACCTCCAGCTCGGAGCCGACGCGCGCTATTTTGGTCGCCGTCGATTTCGGCAAACACGATTTTCAGGAAAGTTTGAGCGAACTGGCGCTGCTGGCCTCCACGGCCGGATCTGAACCGGTGCGCGCGGTCACGGGAAAGCGTTCCAGGCCCGACGCTGCATTGTTCATCGGCGCTGGCAAGGCGGAAGAGGTGAAGATCGCCGCAGACGAGGAGGATGCGGAGATCGTCATCTTCAACCACGCGTTGAGTCCCGCCCAGCAGCGTAACCTCGAGCGCTTTTTCGGGCGCCACGTGGTGGACCGGACCGGCCTCATCCTCGACATCTTCAGCCAGCGCGCGCAGAGCCATGTCGGCAAGGTGCAGGTCGAGCTGGCACGCGTGCGGTACCAGGCTGCCCGGCTGGTCCGGGCATGGAGTCACTTGGAGCGTCAGAAGGGCGGCGTCGGCCTGCGCGGCGGCCCGGGTGAACGTCAGCTCGAGCTGGATCGCCGGATGCTCGATGAGCGCGCCAAGCGTCTGTCGTCCGAGTTGGACAAACTCCAACGTCAGCATGACACGCAGCGCCGTTCGCGCAGCCGCAACGACGCTTTTTCTGTCTCGCTGGTCGGTTATACCAACGCCGGCAAATCGACACTATTCAATGCGCTGACCAAGGCACGCGCGTACGCTGCCAATCAGCTGTTCGCCACGCTGGACACCACCTCGCGCCGGCTGTATCTCGAAGGTTTGGGCAATGTGGTGCTGTCGGATACGGTGGGTTTTATCCGCGATTTGCCCACGCAGCTGGTGGCGGCATTCCGGGCCACGTTGGAAGAAACCGTGCACGCCGACGTGCTGCTTCATGTGGTGGATGCCGCGAGCACCGTCAAGCACGAGCAGATGGAGCAGGTCGATCGCGTGCTGGATGAAATCGACGCCAGCGGCATCCCGCAAATTTTGGTGATGAACAAGATCGACGCGGCGGAGGAGCTGCGTGTCGCTGGTCCGCGTATCGAGCGCGACGAAACTGGGGCCGTGCGGCGCGTGTTCGTCTCTGCCATCGAGGGCACTGGGCTTGATCTCTTGCGCGAGGCGCTGGTCGAGACCGCAATCCGCCTGCGTGAGCACCCCGCGTCGCATGGCGGCGATTTCGATCCGCGCTTCGACACCCGCCGTGATTCGCCGCCGGCCCACCGTGACGAACTGTCGCAAAGCTTGCCGAGCAGCGGTTCTTCCGCCAAAGGTGACGAAGAGGGCTGATAGAATGGCCAGCTACTTCTCCATAGTCAGACAATCAGGACAAGCCCGACCGCTCATGCCCGAGATTTCGACCCAGTCTTCTTCCATGGCCTCGCCGCGTCCGGCGCGAGGTTTGTGGCACCGCTTGCGTGTGCTGCTTTCGCTGAACGATCCGCGCTGGGGTCGCGGCGACAACAACGCCGAGCGCGAAGACAAAGACGAGCCGAAGCGCCAAAGCAAGCCGCCCCAGGATGGCCCGCCCGACCTTGACGAGTTGTGGCGCGACTTTAATCGCCGCCTGAACAACCTGTTCGGCCGCAAGGACAGCGGTAACGGTAGCGACGGCCCCACGCCGCTGCGTCCGGGTAACGGCCGCGGTGGCTCTGGCTTGGGTGTCGGCGTCCTGCTAGCAGTGCTCGTGGGCCTGTGGCTGGCCAGCGGTTTCTTTATCGTGCAGGAAGGCCAGACGGGCGTGATCCTGCAGTTCGGCCGTTTCAAGTACCTTGCAACGCCGGGTATCAACTGGCGTCTGCCGTATCCGGTCGAATCGCACGAAATCGTGAACCTGTCAGGTGTGCGCACGCTTGAAATCGGTCGGACGACCCAGATCAAGGACACGAACCTGAAAGATTCCTCGATGCTCACGCAGGACGAGAATATCGTCGACGTGCGCTTCTCGGTCCAGTACAACATTGCCAATCCCGTCGACTACCTGTTCTACAACCGTACGGACCGTGGCGGCGATGAAGAACTGGTGACGCAGGCGGCCGAGACGTCGGTGCGCGAGATCGTCGGTCGCAACAAGATGGATGCGGTGCTGTACGAAGGTCGTGATGCTGTGGGTCGTAATCTCGCGGAATCGATTCAACGCATCTTGTCGGCGTACAAGACCGGGATTCGAATCCTCAGCGTGAACGTGCAGAGCGTGCAGCCGCCGGAGCAGGTGCAGGCCGCGTTCGATGATGTGACCAAGGCGGGCCAGGACCGCGAGCGAGCCATCTCCGAGGGGCAGGCTTATGCCAACGACGTGGTGCCGCGTGCCAAAGGTACGGCAGCCCGTCTGGGTGAAGAGGCGCAAGGCTACAAGGCACGCGTCATCGCTCGTGCAGAAGGTGACGCGGCCCGCTTTGCCTCGGTGCAGCGCGAGTACGCAAAGGCGCCGCAGGTTACGCGCGACCGCATTTATCTGGAAACCATGCAAGACATTTACGCCAATTCGACGAAAGTCTTGGTCGACCAGAGCAATGGCAGCCTCTTGTATTTGCCGCTGGACAAGCTGATCGCGCAAACGCAGGGCGACACCTCCCGCCCGGCAGCGGCGCCTGGCGCCTCAGCGCAGGACAGCGGTTCTGCGCAGGGCGTACCGACTCCCTCCAATCCGTCACCGGCCAATGACGCAGACTCGCGCTCGCGCGAAGCACTGCGCAACCGTGACCGCGATTCGCGCTAACAGGAGGGCATTATGAATCGTCTGATTTCTGCCTTCGTGGCGCTGGTCATTGCCCTGGCGGTGTTCTCGTCGGTGGTGTTCGTGGTGGATCAGCGGCAGTATGCCGTGGTGTTCGCCTTTGGTGAGATCAAGCAGGTTATCAAGGAGCCCGGGCTGCACTTCAAGCTCCCGCCACCTCTGCAGAATGTGGTGTTCATGGATAAGCGACTGCAGACCATCGATGTGGCCGGCGCCGATCGCTTCATTACGGCAGAGAAAAAGAACCTGCTGGTCGACTGGTTCGTGAAGTGGCGCGTGTCCGATCCGCGTCTGTTCTACGTGAGCTTCAAGGGCGATAGCCGCCTTGCGCAGGACAGCATGACGCAGAAGATCAACTCCATCGCCCGGGATGAGTTTGCGCGCCGCACGGTTTCCGACGTGGTATCGACGGATCGCGAAGCCGTGATGCAGAGCATCCTCAAGGGCGTACAGGAGTACGGCAAGTCGGTCGGCATGGACATCATCGACGTGCGCCTGAAGCGGGTGGATCTGCTGGCCAGCGTGACCGAATCGGTCTACCGTCGCATGGAAGCCGAGCGCAAGCGCGTGGCCAACGAGCTGCGTTCGACCGGGGCCGCAGAGGGTGAAAAAATCCGCGCCGATGCCGATCGTCAGCGCGAAGTTGTTCTGGCTGATGCCTACCGCGATGCGCAGAAGATCAAGGGTGAGGGCGATGCCCGCGCCGCTGACATTTATGCCGAAGCGTTCGGCCGCGATCCGCAGTTCGCTGCATTCTGGCGCTCCATGGAAGCTTATCGCGCATCGTTCCGTGATCGGAAGGACGTGCTGGTGCTGCAGCCGAACAACGATTTCTTCAAATACATGCGCAGCCCGAACGGCGGCAACTCCGCGGCGGCACCGGCTGCCCAGACCGGGCGCCATCGCTAGTACAATGCGTCGCTGATCATTTGAGGCGGACAGACCCCGGCTTGCCGGGGTTTTGTTCGTTCGCCAACCGCATCCATGGAAGAGTCACTCCCCAACGTTCTGCTAGCAGCGTGCGCGCTGGTGCTCGTATTCGAGGGCATCTTGCCGTTCGTGGCGCCGCACGCCTGGCGACGCGCGTTCCAGACGCTGACCGAGCTGCCCGATGAAAAGCTTCGTGTGATCGGCCTGGTGTCGATGGCGATCGGACTGATCCTCCTGCGGTTGCTGCGTCGCTAGCGCATTTCCTGCCTTTTTACGAATTTCTGCCGTACCAAGACTCCAGAGCGAGACCGCCATGCCGACCAATTGGTTGCTGCCCGAATCCATTGCTGACGTGCTGCCTTCCGAGGCACGCAAGATTGAAGAGTTGCGTCGCCGCATGCTCGACCTGTTCCGCACCTACGGCTACGAACTCGTCATGCCGCCGATGCTGGAATACATCGAGTCGCTGCTGTCCGGCACGGGGCATGACCTCGATTTGAAGACGTTCAAGCTGGTCGACCAACTTTCCGGCCGCACCATCGGCCTGCGCGCCGACATCACACCGCAAGTCGCCCGCATCGATGCTCACTTGCTGAACCGCGCCGGCGTGACGCGCTTGTGCTACGCCGGTTCGGTACTGCATACCCGTCCGAGTGGATTCCACGTCACGCGAGAGCCGCTGCAGATCGGCGCCGAAATCTATGGCCATGCCGGCCTGGAAGCCGATCTCGAAATTCAGGAATTGATGCTTGCTGCCTTGTCGGCGGCGGGTTTGGCAGATGTGCGCCTGGATCTCTGTCACGTTGGCGTGGTAGCGGCGTTGCTGGAGCAGTCGCCGATAGCCGCGCGCATTCAAGACGAGCTTTTCACTGCACTGGCCGCTAAGGACGTACCGGCTCTGCGTGCCGTCACGGCGGAGCTTCCGGCGGCTCAGCGCGACGCCATCAATCTGCTGCCAGCGCTGTATGGCGGCGCCGAAGTGCTCGATCTCGCGCGCAAGCAGTTGCCGGCGTTGCCCGCGATCGGCCGCGCCCTGGACGACTTGACTACGCTGGCCGAGCGTGCCCGCGGTGCGACCGTGAACATCGATCTGGCCGATCTGCGTGGCTACCACTACCACAGCGGTGTAATGTTTGCTGCCTATGTAGCCGGTGTGCCGAATGCCGTGGCGCGCGGCGGCCGGTATGACAAGGTCGGGGAGGCGTTTGGCCGCGCCCGGCCGGCGACAGGCTTTTCACTGGACCTGCGCGAAGTCGCCGGTATCTCACCGGTTGAGGCGCGCGCTGCCGCCATCCATGCGCCATGGTCGGGCGATGCCAAGCTGCGCGAGACCATTGCCGCGCTGCGCGCCGCCGGCGAGATTGTTATCCAGTCCCTGCCAGGCCACCCGGAAGATCTGGAGGAGTTCGCCTACGACCGGCAACTCGTCGAAGAGGGCGGTCGTTGGATCGTCAAGCCCCGCAACGCTTCGATCTGAAGTTGTTGCATAACGTTGTGTAAATACCCGGTAATTTCAGGGAAGCCCCTGGCAACAAGGGTAGAATACGTTTTTAACCCATCTGCAAATTCAACATGTCCGCACCAGCAGTGAGCCAAGGACGCAATGTCGTCGTCATCGGCACCCAGTGGGGTGACGAAGGTAAAGGGAAAATCGTCGATTGGCTGACCGATCATGCACAAGGCGTGGTTCGTTTCCAGGGCGGACATAACGCAGGCCATACCCTCATCATCGGCGGTAAGAAGACGATTCTGCGTCTGATCCCGTCGGGCATCATGCGCGACGGCGTCGCGTGCTATATCGGAAACGGTGTCGTGCTGTCGCCTGAGGCCCTGTTCAAGGAAATCGACGAGTTGGAAACGGCCGGCGTGCAAGTGCAGAACCGCCTGCGCATTTCGGAAGCGACCAACCTGATCCTGCCGTACCACGTGGCCATCGACAAGGCGCGCGAAGCCAAGCGCGGCGCCGCCAAGATCGGTACCACAGGCCGTGGTATTGGCCCGGCATATGAAGACAAGGTAGCCCGCCGCGCGCTGCGCGTACAGGATCTGTTCGACCCGGCTTACTTTGCCGAGCGTCTGCGCGAAAACCTGGATTTCCACAATTTCGTCCTGACGCAGTACCTGAATCACCCGGCGCTGGATTTCCAGCAGACGCTCGACGAAATGCTGTCGTATGCAGACCGCCTCGCCCCGATGGTGACGGACGTGTCGGCCGAGCTGTTTGCCGCCAACGCTGCCGGCAAGAACCTGATGTTCGAAGGCGCGCAAGGCACGCTGCTCGATATCGACCATGGTACCTACCCGTTCGTGACGTCGAGCAACTGCGTGGCGGGCAATGCCGCTGCGGGCGCTGGCGTCGGCCCGGGCCAACTGCATTACATCCTTGGCATTACCAAGGCGTATTGCACGCGCGTGGGTTCGGGGCCGTTCCCAAGCGAGCTGTATGACGCGGACAATCCCGCGCGCCAGGATCCGATCGGCGTGCGTCTGGCCAATGTCGGCAAGGAATTCGGCTCGGTCACGGGCCGCCCGCGCCGCACGGGCTGGCTGGATGCCGCCGCGCTGCGTCGCGCGATCCAGATCAACGGCGTGTCGGGCCTGTGCATGACCAAGCTCGATGTGCTGGATGGCCTGGAAACGCTCAAGCTGTGCGTGGGCTACACGCTCGACGGCAAGCAAATCGACATCCTGCCGCGTGGCTCCGATGCTGTGGCGCGTTGCCAGCCGATCTACGAAGAATTTCCGGGCTGGAACACGTCGACCTTCGGCCTGAAGGAATGGGATGCGCTGCCCGAAACCGCGCAGGCTTACCTGAAGCGCGTCGAAGAAGTGGCGGGTATTCCGATCGCCATGATCTCGACCGGCCCCGACCGCGACGAGACCATCCTGCTGCGTCATCCCTACAAGGACTGACGCGCTGCGCCCCGATTCGCCCGGTGATTTGCCGGGCGAATTTGCATGGAGCGCCTGCTTTCCATAGAACACGATAGCGGCAACTCACGCCGCATTCACGATACAAAGAGGTACAGCATGAACCAGCCGATCAACGACGACTCGCATCTATGGGTGTCCTGGGATGACTACCACGGCCTGATCGAGCGCCTGGCGCTTATCGTGCATGAGTCTGGCTGGAAGTTCGACAAGATTCTGTGCCTGGCGCGGGGCGGGTTGCGCGTTGGCGATCAGCTGTCGCGCATCTACGACCTGCCGTTGGCTATTCTGGCGACCAGCAGCTATCGCGAAGCTGCTGGCACGCAGCAGGGCGATCTCGACATCGCCCAATACATCACGATGACGCGTGGCGAGCTGTCGGGCCGTGTGTTGCTTGTGGACGATCTGGTGGATTCGGGTGTCACGCTGGAGCGTGTGGGGCGTCACCTGAAGGAGCGCTATCCGGCCGTGACCGACGTGCGTACCGCTGTGCTGTGGCACAAGGCATGCTCGAAAATCAAACCGGATTACGCTGTCCAGTATCTCGCAACCAATCCGTGGATCCATCAACCGTTCGAAGAGTACGACACGCTGCGCCCCCACAACCTGGCCGCGTGGATCAAGCGCGGGAAGGCGCGTTCGGCCGGCAACGGCGAAGCGTCGGCGGCCTGAGGCGTTGGTCGATTGCGTCGAGGCGCGAATGGAGTGGCGTGTGCGGCTTGCGTCGTGCGTGCCACTTCGGTAACCTGATGACACGGGCTGCAATGTGAGCCCGAAACCCGCGTACGGATTGGCTTTGCAGCATATGTCCAATACGAGCAGCGCGGTTGATCGAAGCGTGATGCGTCTCCGTGGATGCGTTGCGCTTCGAGCCCACCCAGCGTCTGGGGCAGGTGAGGTCGGTGATCCGGCTCCGCCCTGGCGTGATAGCCAAGACACAATGCACGTCGTCCTTCGCGGAATGTCGCGTCAGCTACTGAACAACGATAATCCGGTCGTGGAAAAGAAAAACGGCGCAACTTGCGTTGCGCCGTTCCTAAACTCTGGTGCCCAGGAGAGGACTCGAACCTCCACGGAGTTACCCGCTAGTACCTGAAACTAGTGCGTCTACCAATTCCGCCACCTGGGCAGGTGTGCGTGTACCGAAGCTGTAATTATTACGGAATCCAGCGATCCTGTCAACACTCTAGAAGAAAAAATTGAATCAACCGACTTATCCGATCCCGAGCCGCGAGGAAATCCTCGGTGTGCTGCGCACGTCGGGGTCTCCGCTGTCTGCCACCGATATTGCCAAGGCGCTGTCGGTCACGCGCAAGGAGCATGACGGCTTTATCAAGCGTCTGACCGCCATGGAGCGGGATGGTCAGATCGAACTCAACCGCAAGGGGCATTACGAACTGGCGCACCAGCCCAATTTCATCGAAGGCCGCGTCATTGGCCATCGCGATGGCTTCGGCTTTTTTGTACGCGATGACGGCGAGCCCGATATCTTCCTGCCCGAACGGGAGATGCAGAAGGCCATGCACGGCGACCGCGCCCTGGTGCGCACCGTCGGCTATGATCGCCGGGGGCGTTCGGAAGGGCAGATCGTCGAGATCCTGCAGCGGGCCAACAAGCGCGTCATCGGGAGGTTGCTGTCGGAAAGCGGCACGCTCGTCGTGGCACCGGAAGACAAGCGCCTGGGCCGCGACATCCTGATCGCGCCGAAGGGGCAGGGCAAGGCCAAGGTTGGCCAAGTGGTGAGCGTTGAGATCCTGGAATATCCGGACCGCTACGTGCAACCGATTGGCCGCGTGGTGGAGGTGCTGGGTGAGATTGACGACCCCGGCATGGAGATCGAAATCGCCGTGCGCAAGTACGGCGTGCCGCACGAGTTTTCCGAGCCGACACAGCGAGAAGCTGAGGCGCTGCCCGACGTCGTTCGCGATGCCGATTTGGCGGGGCGCATCGACTTGCGCGACGTACCGTTGGTCACCATCGACGGCGAAGACGCGCGCGACTTCGATGACGCCGTCTACGCCGAGCCCGTCAAGATCGGCCGCACCAAGGGCTGGCGCCTGATCGTGGCAATTGCCGACGTGTCGCATTACGTGCGGCCTGGGCATCCGCTGGATGCCGACGCCATTGATCGCGCGACCTCGGTCTACTTCCCGCGCCGGGTGATCCCGATGCTGCCCGAGAAGCTTTCCAACGGTTTGTGCTCGTTGAACCCCGAAGTGGACCGCCTGTGCATGGTCTGCGATGCGGTGATCACGGCCAAGGGCGAGATCAAGGCCTATCAGTTTTACCCGGCGGTGATGCACTCGAAGGCACGTCTGACCTACAACGAGGTCTGGGCGATCCTGTCCAATGTGAAGGGCCCGGAAGCGGCCAAGCGCGCGCCGCTGGTGCCGCATCTGCAGGACCTGTACGAGCTGTATCAGACGCTGCTCAAGGCGCGCCGCGAGCGTGGCGCGATCGACTTCGACACCACCGAGACGTATATCGTCTGCAACGCCCAGGGCAAGATCGAGCAGATCCTGCCGCGCACCCGCAACGATGCACACAGGCTGATCGAAGAGTGCATGCTGACGGCCAATGTCTGCGCGGCCGAGATGCTGGAGAAGTACAAGCACCCGGCGCTGTACCGCGTCCATGCAGGTCCGACTGAGGAAAAGCTGCAGGCGCTGCGCGCCTTCCTGAAAACCAGCGGCTTGACGCTGGGCGGTGGCGACAAGCCGCAGGCCGCCGATTACGCCGAACTGATGGAAAAGGTGGCCGCCCGTCCTGATGCACCGATGCTGCAGACCATGTTGCTGCGCTCGATGCAGCAGGCGGTCTACAGCCCGGACAACATCGGTCACTTTGGCCTGGCGTATCCGGCGTATGCGCACTTCACGAGCCCGATCCGCCGCTATCCGGACCTGCTGGTGCATCGCTCCATCAAGGCGATCCTGCATCGCACGCGTTATGTGCCGGCGCTGGCACCGGGCGTGCAGTTGAACAGCGCGCTATCGCCCAAGGCGCGTCGTCTGCAGGCTGAAGCCGAGAAAGGCGTGCCGGCAGCGGTTGTCAACAAGGCGAAGGTCGAAGCGATCTGGCATGAGCTGGGCGTGCATTGCTCGGCCAACGAGCGTCGCGCCGACGAAGCCTCGCGCGACGTCGAGGCGTGGCTCAAGTGCTACTTCATGCGCGACAAGCTCGGCAACGAGTTCTCGGGCACCGTCAGCGCCGTCACCTCGTTCGGCATCTTCGTGCAGCTCGACGAGTTGTACGTGGAAGGTCTGGTACACGTGACTGAGCTGGGCAGCGATTACTTCCAATACGACGAAGCGCGCAACGAGCTGCGCGGCGAGCGCACGGGCATCCGTTATCGCCTGACCGACCGCGTGCGCGTGCAGTTGCTGCGCGTCGATCTGGATGCCCGGAAGATGGATTTCCGGCTGATCCAGGAGCCGTCGACCAAGGCGCTGCGCCCGGCCAAGGTGACCGGCGCGCCCGAAGCCTCGGTGGCGCGTCAGCCTGCCGGGGCGACGCCGGCGCCGCCGGTTGGCCGCAAGAAGCCGCGCCAGTTGGCCGCATTGTTGGGCGGTACGGCCAAGCCGGAGGAGTCGTTCGACGAGACGCTCGATCGCGTCATCGAAGAGCAGCCGGTGTTCGAGCCGGGTAGCCGTGCACTGCCCCCGGGCCATGCCCACGCAAAGCCTGCGCGCAAGAAGCAGACGGCGCGTGGTACCAAGCCCAAGGGTGGCGCCAAGACCGCTGCGCCGCGCAAGGTGGCAGGCAAGGCCCCGCGCAAGACGAAGGGGCGTTAAAGCGGTTAAAGCGGCCGAGGAGCGAGGGCGGACGGGTACAATCGCGCCATGTCTAAATCCAAGCTCCTCATCGGCTTTCATGCCGTCACCGCCCGACTGCGCCACGGCGCCAAGTCGATCGACGAAATCTACTTCGAGGCCAACCGCCGCGACCGCCGCATGCAGGATTTCCTGAAAGCGGCGGAAGCAGCGGGCGTGCGCCTCATCCCCGCCGACGCTGACCGGCTGCGCGGCATTGCCGGTACCGACCGCCACCAGGGCGTGGTTGCCAAGGCAGAGTCGCTGTCGTTGGCGCTCAATCTTGATGAACTGCTCGACGGCATCGAAGGCACGCCGCTGCTGCTGGTGCTCGACGGGGTGACCGATCCGCACAACCTCGGTGCTTGCCTGCGCGTGGCGGATGCCGCTGGCGCGCACGCCGTGATCGCACCGAAGGACCGCAGCGTTGGGATCAACACGACGGTCGCCAAGGTCGCCAGCGGCGCGGCTGAAACCGTCCCGTATATCACCGTGACCAACCTGGCGCGCACGCTGCGTGAATTGCAGGAGCGCGGCGTGTGGGTGATCGGCACGGCTGACGAGGCCGAACAGGATCTCTACCAGGCAGACTTCAAGGGCCCCACCGCCATCGTGATGGGCGCCGAAGGCGAAGGCATGCGCCGCCTCACGCGTGAAACGTGCGACGCGCTGGTCAGCATTCCGATGGCGGGAAGCGTGGAAAGCCTGAACGTATCGGTGGCGAGTGGCGTGTGTCTGTTTGAAGCGGTACGCCAACGCGCGGCGGCACCTGCCAAGAAGTAATGGGCATCGAACCCACAGCCGTATCCGATGCGGCTGCATTGGCGCAGGCCCGCGCCTGGGTCGAGGCCGCACAGCACGTCATGGTGCTCACGGGCGCTGGTGTCTCGGCCGAATCCGGTGTTCCTACGTTTCGTGATGCCCTGACCGGCTTGTGGGCGCGCTTCAACCCGGAAGACATGGCGACCGAGGCAGCGTATCGCAAGCATCCGCGCATGGTGTGGGACTGGTATCAGGAGCGCCGCGAGCGTGTGCTGCAGGTGCAGCCGAATCCGGCCCATCTTGCGATTGCCGCGCTCGCCAAGCGCAAGACGGTGACGCTCGTCACGCAGAACGTCGATGGCTTGCACCAGCGCGCCGGCAGCGAAGGGGTGATCGAGCTGCACGGCAACCTGTTTGCCAACAAGTGGTTGGGTGGCTGCGGCAAATGCGATATCGCCACCGCCGAGCCGGGACGCCCACCGCGTTGTGCGACATGTGGCGCGATGCTGCGCCCGGGCGTGGTGTGGTTTGGCGAGCAACTGCCGCTGGTCGCGAACTACCGTGCTGAAGAGGCAGCCAACACGTGTGACGTATGCCTCGTTGTTGGCACGTCGGGCATGGTGTATCCGGCGGCCGGGCTGCCGGGGTTGGCAAAGGACCACGGCGCCAAGGTGATCGTCGTGAATCCAGAGCCGAGCGCCCTGGATGCAACGGCGGACCTCGTGATCCACCAGCCGGCGGGCGTGTGCCTGCCCGCCATGCTGGGATAAGACCCGGCTTTCTTCTTACGCCGCTGCGCGCAGCGGCTCAATCAACGCTTCCAACTTGATCGCGTCCGCTGCAAACAGGCGGATGCCTTCGGCCAGCTTTTCGGTGGCCATGGCGTCCGCGTTCATGTGCCAGCGGAACGATTTCTCGTCAGCCGGCAGGCGCACGATATTGGCCGCGTTGGCGTTGTCCGGAGACAGCTTGCGCTCGACCGGCGCGTCGGACTGCTGCAGTTGGGCGAGCAGATCCGGGCTGATGGTCAGGAGGTCGCAGCCGGCCAGTTCGACGATCTGCGAGATATTGCGGAAGCTCGCGCCCATCACTTCGGTCGGGTAGTCGAACTTCTTGTAGTAGTTGTAGATGCGCAGGACGGACTGCACGCCGGGGTCGTTCGGGCCGCCTTGCGCGACCGGGTCCCAGTTGGCGCCGGCATCCTTTTTGTACCAGTCGTAGATGCGGCCGACGAAGGGCGAGATGAGCTGCACGCCCGCTTCCGCGCACGCCACCGCTTGGGCCAGCGAGAACAGCAGCGTCATGTTGCAGCGGATGCCTTCGGCACGGAGCTGATCCGCCGCGCGGATGCCTTCCCACGTCGACGCAATCTTGATCAGCACGCGCTCGCGCGCCACGCCTCGCGCTTCGTACAGCGCAATCAAATGCTTGGCCTTGGCCACTGTCGCCTCGGTGTCGAACGACAGGCGCGCATCAACCTCGGTCGACACGCGGCCCGGGATGATCGACAGGATTTCGCAGCCGAACGCCACGAGGACGGCATCGATGATGTCCTCGACGCTGTCGCTACGGGCGTCACGCACGGCTTGTTCCAGCAGCGGGCGGTATTCGGCTTTCTGCACGGCCTTGAGGATCAGCGACGGATTGGTCGTTGCATCGTGCGGCGCGTAGGCACGCATTGCCTGGAAGTCGCCCGTGTCGGCGACGACGGTGGTGAACTGCTTGAGTTGATCGAGCTGAGTCATGAAGCGAGTCCGAAGTACGTTCCTGCGTTGCGCTGGAGGTGGAGGAATGAATCGATTGTACTCCGCGGGTTTGGCTCCACCAGCCGGCTGAGGGTCATCGCATTGATCCGGTACACTACCGGGTTTCCCGATCCCGACCGAGTTTTTGCGATGACGCAGGATGAACTGAAGGCGCTGGTGGCACAAGCCGCCGCAGACTACGTATTGGCCAACGTGCCCGAGGGCGCTGTGCTGGGTGTCGGCACCGGCTCGACGGCCAACCTGTTCATCGACGCGATGGCGCCGCACAAGGCACGCTTCGCCGGCGCGGTGTCCAGCTCCGAGGCTTCGACACGCCGCCTGCAGGGCCACGGCTTTACGGTGCTCGATCTGAATGAGGTCGATGCTATTCCCGTGTACGTGGATGGCGCTGACGAGATCGACGCCTCCGGAGCCATGATCAAGGGCGGCGGCGGTGCGCTCACGCGTGAAAAGATTGTTGCCTCGGTGGCCAAAGTGTTCGTTTGCATCGCTGACGGCAGCAAGCTCGTTGAGACGATGGGTGCCTTCCCGCTGCCGGTGGAAGTGGTGCCCATGGCACGTGCGGCCGTGGCGCGCCAACTGGCTGCGCTGGGCGGTCAGCCGCGCCTGCGCATGACCAAGGAAGGCCAGATCTACAAGACCGATAACGGCAACGTGATCATCGATGTGGTGGGCCTGCGCATTGCCGATCCGAAGGGCCTGGAATCGGTGGTCAACGAGATTCCGGGCGTGGTGACGGTCGGCCTGTTTGCCAAGCGCGGCGCCAATGTGCTGCTGCTGGGGACCGAAGCGGGCGTGCAGCGTCGCGATTTCTGATCGCTGTTTGCGCATTGTCGAAAAGCTGCTCATGCAAATGGGCAGTTTTTTTTTGCGCCCGTTGCGGCACGTTCAATGGCGTTCCCCAAACAAAAAGCCGTTCAGTCTGCGCTGAACGGCTTTGTTGTTGATGGCGGCAGATCAGGCCGAGGGCGGCGGCACGTAGCCGGCGGCTTCATCTGCACCATCGCCAAAGAAGTACTTCTCGGTCTGTTTGAGCAAGTACTGGCGTGCGCGCGAATCGGCCATGTTCAGGCGGTTTTCGTTGATCAGCATGGTCTGATGCTTGAGCCAGCCGGCCCAGGCTTCTTTCGAGACGCTTTGCCAGAGTTTCTTACCCAGTTCGCCGGGCAGGGGCGGGAAGTCGAGGCCTTCGGCTTCCTTGTTGAGCTTGACGCAGTGGACCATGCGGGCCATGGGGATTCCTCTTGTGTGGCGGAAGCGCCGCTCGAGCGCGACGCAGGTGCCGCTATTGTAAAGGCCGCGCGCCGCCGGGCTTGGATTCCACGACGCGCGCCAAGGGTTTAGAGCTTCTTCATCAGCACCATCGAGCGGCGCTGCCAGTTGTAAAGCTTGCGGCGGTCTTCCGGCAGATCGTCCACGCTGGCACGCACAAAGCCGCGCTTGAGGAACCAATGCTCCGTGCGCGTAGTGAGAACGAAGAGGCGCTTGAGGCCCAGCGCACGGGCACGCACTTCGGTGTGCTTGAGCAGACGTTCGCCGTCGCCGGTGCCCTGGCTGTCGGGGGATACGATCAGGCAGGCCATTTCGGCCATGCCATCCTTGGGGTACGGATACAGCGCCACACAGCCAAAGATGATGCCGTCGTGCTCGATGACCGAAAAGTTGGCGATGTCGCGCTCCAGCAGCCGGCGTTCGCGCGGCACCAATGTGCCGTCCGCCTCGAGGGGCTCGATGAGCGAGACGATGCCGCCCACGTCGTCCAGGGTGGCTTCGCGCAGGTATTCCAGGTCAGTGTGCGAGACCATGGTGCCCACACCATCGTGCAGGAACAGCTCCAGCAGGATGCTGCCGTCCAGCGCGAACGGGATGACGTGCGCGCGGCGCACGCCGCCGCGCATCGCCTTGACGATGTGCTGCAGGTAATAGGCGGTGTCGTGCGACAGGCTGCCGTCGCGCAGGCGCTCGATGGCCGTTTCCATCGACAGGTCCTGCTGCAGCTTGCCTACGCGGTCCATGATCCCCGGCAGCTCGGTGATGAAGATGAGCTTGTCGGCCTTGAGCGCCGTGGCGGTGTTGGCAGCTACGTCTTCCATCGACAGGTTGAACGCCTGGCCCGTTGGCGAAAAGCCCAGCGGCGAGAGCAGCACGATCTTGCGATTGGACAGGGAATGCTGGATCGACTCCGCATCGATCTTGCGCACCAGCCCCGTGTGCTGGAAATCCACGCCATTGACGATGCCCACCGGCCGCGCCGTCACGAAGTTGCCGGACACGACCGACATGCGCGCGCCGGCCATCGGTGTATTCGGCAGGCCCTGGCTGAAGGCGGCTTCGATATCCAGGCGCAGTTCGCCCGAGGCTTCCTTGGCGGATTCCAGTGCGGCGGCGTCCGTCACGCGTACGCCGTCGACGAACTGAGTTTGCACACTGCGCAGGGCGAGCTGTTCTTCCACCTGCGGGCGCGAACCATGCACCAGCACGATGCGCATGCCCATGGCATGCAGCAACGCGACGTCGTTGACCAACGCGCCCAGCATGTCGGCCTTGACCAGTTCACCGCCAAAGCCGATCACGAACGTCTTGTCGCGGAAGGCGTGAATGTAAGGCGCCACCTCGCGCAGCCAGTCCACGAACTGCTGCTGTTCGGGCGTGGGCGGAATCGGGGCGACGTCGACGGGGGCGGGCGTGTGCGCCGCCAGCGAAACGCCGGAGGCGGGGACGGGAGAACGAGCGGTCACGGGCGGAGGAGGAAAAGCGGCACGGGGCGCGGGCCGGCATAGGAAAGATGCGCGGATTATAATCCCGCCCGATGTCAGATTCCCACGCCCAGCCGCCCCGGCCACGCCCGGCGGCGCCCTCCCAGAAATCGCCGAAAGACATGCCGCCCGCCGAGCGCAAGCCCGGCGGCAATGTGCGTCCGCAGCGCCGCCAAAAGCCCACGCCGGAAGAACTCGCCGCGGCGCTGGAGGCGCGCCGTGCACGTGCGAACCGCGTCCCGCCGATCACGTTTCCCGAAGCGCTGCCCGTGTCGGCCCGGCGCGACGAGATCGCCCAGGCCATCGCCGCCAATCAAGTGGTGATCGTCTCAGGCGAGACCGGCTCGGGCAAAACCACCCAGTTGCCGAAGATCTGCTTGTCGATCGGGCGAGGCATTGGCGCGGGCGGTACCGGGCTGATCGGCCATACGCAGCCGCGCCGGATCGCAGCGACGTCTACGGCCAAGCGCATCGCGCAGGAAATCGGCACGCCGGTGGGCGAGCACGTGGGCTTCCAGGTTCGCTTTAACGACACGCTGTCGGCGGGGGCGTCGGTCAAGCTCATGACCGACGGCATCTTGCTGGCCGAGACGCAGAACGATCCGCTGCTGCGCGCTTACGACACGATCATCATCGACGAGGCGCACGAACGCAGCCTCAACATTGACTTCCTGATCGGCTATCTCAAGCAGCTTTTGCCGCGCCGGCCCGACCTGAAGGTGATCATCACCTCGGCGACCATCGACGCGCAGCGGTTTGCCGAGCACTTTGCTGGCCCGAAGGGGCCGGCGCCCGTCATTGAAGTCAGCGGCCGGTTGTATCCGGTCGAGGTGCGCTACCGCCCGATCCAGCGCGACGAGAAGGACAAGGAGCGCGATCTTTACGAGGCGCTCGTCGATGCGGTGGACGAACTCGCTCGCGAAGGCCCTGGCGACGTGCTCATCTTCCTGCCGGGCGAGCGCGAGATTCGCGAGGCGGCCGAGGCGCTGCGCAAGCACCATCCGGCGCATACCGAAATCCTGCCGTTGTTTGCGCGCCTGTCTGTGCAGGAGCAGGAACGTGTGTTCCGGCCGTCCAACGCCCGGCGCATCGTGCTGGCGACCAATGTGGCCGAGACCTCGCTGACGGTCCCGGGCATTCGCTACGTGGTCGATACGGGGCTGGCGCGCGTGAAGCGTTATTCGTATCGCAACAAGGTCGAGCAACTGCAGATTGAACCGGTATCGCAGGCTGCGGCCAATCAGCGCGCGGGTCGTTGCGGCCGGGTCGCCGACGGCGTCTGCATTCGCCTGTATGACGAGGCGGATTTCATTGCGCGGCCGCGTTTTACCGATCCGGAAATACTGCGTTCGTCGCTGGCGGCGGTCATCCTGCGCATGAAGGCGCTGCGGCTGACGGATGTCGAGCAGTTCCCCTTCATCGAGCCGCCGCTGGGCCGTGCCATTGCCGACGGCTATCAGCTGCTGCAAGAACTCGGGGCGGTCGACGACGAAAACGCGCTGACCCCGCTGGGCAGGCAGGTGGCCCGGCTGCCGCTGGACCCGCGGGTGGCGCGGATGATCCTGGCAGGCCGCGACCACCAATGTCTGCGCGAGATGCTCATCATCGCGAGCGCCTTGTCCGTTCAAGACCCGCGCGAGCGCCCGCAGGAACTGCAACAGCAGGCCGATCAGGCGCACCGGCAGTTTGCTGATGAAAAATCCGAGTTCCTCGGCTGGGTCAAGCTCTGGAAGTGGTTTGAAGAAGCCGTTGCACACAAGAAGTCGAACAAGCAACTGCAGGACCAGTGCCGCTTGCACTTCCTGTCGCATGTGCGGCTGCGCGAATGGCGCGACGTGCATTCGCAGTTGCATACCACGGTGGCGGAGCAGGGCTGGAAGCTCAACGAGTCCGATCCGACGTATGAGCAGTTACACCTGGCGTTGCTGACGGGCTTGCTCGGCAACATCGGAGTGCGCATCGAGGAGGCAGACGGAAAAGGCCGCGAATACCTCGGCGCGCGCGGCATCAAGTTCTTCCTGTGGCCGGGTTCGGTCATCGCGCGCAAGGCCGGCAAGTGGGTCGTGGCAGGCGAGTTGGTCGAGACCAGCCGCCTGTTCGGCCGCACGCTGGCGCGCATCGAGCCGGAATGGGTGGAAAAGGTCGGCGCGCATCTGTTGAAGGTGTCGTGGAGCGATCCGCATTGGGAAAAGAAGGCCGGCCAAGTGATGGCCTTCGAGCGGGGCACGCTGTACGGTCTGCCGATCTATCAACAGCGCCGTGTGCACTTCGGGCCGATGCAGCCGAAGGAGGCGCGCGAGATGTTCATCCGCCGTGCGCTGGTCGATGGCGAGTTCGAAACGCGCCTGCCGTTCTTCACGCACAACCAGCGCTTGGTGCGCGAGATCGAAAACCTCGAACACAAGTCACGCCGACAAGACGTGCTGGTGGACGACGAACTGATCTACGCGTTCTACGACAGCCAGATCCCGGCGGACATCTACAACACCGTGTCGTTCGAGCGCTGGTACGCCGAAGCCGCCGGCGCGGGCGGCAAAAGCGGGCAGAAGCTGCTGTACCTGAATCGCGATGACCTCATGCGGCATGAGGCGGCCGGCATCACGACCGACCTGTTCCCGAAGGTGCTGCCGATTGCCGGCATCGACATGGGCCTGACGTATCACTTCGAGCCCGGCAGCCCCCGCGATGGCGTGACGCTCACCGTGCCGCTGTATGCGCTCAACCAGGTGCCCGCGCAGCGCACTGAATGGCTGGTGCCGGGCATGCTCAAGGAGAAGGTGCATCTGTTGCTGAAGAGTCTGCCGCAGAAGCTGCGCCGCCATTGCGTGCCGTTGCCAGACTATGCCGCCGGATTCGTGTCGCGCGTGCGGTTGGGCGATGGCGACCTGCTCGACCGCTTGATTGCCGACGTGCGCGAGCAGACTGGCATCGCCCTCAAGCGCGCCGACTTCAAGCTCGAGACGCTGCCCGCGCATCATTTCATGAACTTCAAGGTGATCGACGAGCACGGTCGCCAGCTAGACATGGGGCGCAATCTGGCCCAGTTGCGGGCGGAACTCGGCGGCCGCGCGCAGCAGACGTTCCAGTCGATCGCGGCACAGGATGCTGCCGTGGCCGGTGCCCAGAACGACGGCGCCAAGCCAGGAAAGGCAGGTAAGAGCGGCAAATCGGAAGCGCCGGCCAACGCCGCGCTGTACTCGGGCCTGACGACCTGGAACTTCGGCGAGTTGCCGGAACTGCTGGAAGTCCGCAAAGGCAACCAGACGCTGTTCGGCTACCCGGCACTTGTCGATGCCGGTGACCACTGCGATGTGGAGGTCTTCGATGATCCGGCGGAAGCCACCCGCATCCATCGCCTGGGCTTGCGACGGCTGTTTGCGATCCAGCTGCGCGAACCGTTGAAATACCTGGAAAAGAACATCCCAGGCTTGTCGCAGATGGCCATCCAGTTCATGAACCTCGGCACGCAGGACGATCTGCGCGACCAGATTCTGGATGCCACGCTGGAGCGCGCCTGCCTGCAAGACCCGCTGCCCACCGATGACGCCAGTTTCGGCGCGCGCAAGGACGAAAGCCGCGCGCGCCTGACGTTGCTGGCGCAGGAAATCGCACGGCTGGTCGGCGCCATCCTGGCCGAATACGCGCAACTGCCGCGCAAGCTGCAGATCGCCAAGCCGTTTGCTGCGGCCACCGCCGATATCGACGCGCAGCTCAAGACGCTGATGCACAAGCGCTTTATCGAGGCAACGCCGTATGCGCAGTTGACGCACTTCCCCCGCTACCTGAAGGGCATCGCGCTGCGCATCGACAAGCTCAAGGCGGACCCGGCGCGCGACACGCAGCGCATGCAAGAGATGGCGCCGCTCATCCAGCAATATCAACGCGCGGAAAAGGCGCTGCGCGTGCAAGGTCAGGGCGGCAATGACCCGCGCATGGAGGAATTCCGCTGGATGCTCGAGGAGTTGCGCATCGCCCTGTTTGCACAGGAACTGCGCACGCCGGTGCCGATGTCGGTCAAACGGCTGCAGAAGGTGTGGGAATCGATGCAGCGATAGCTGCCGATGCGTTGTCAGGCGCTGAGAAAGTTCCCGCTTTCTTTTTTTGATTTGTGTCAGCGATGGCCTAAACGCCAGCGCTAAAATGAAAAGCTAAGTTGCTGAATCTTCTCGTTATGTCTGCCTTGCGCGTCTCGTTTGCCTCCCGTTGGTTTTCCACGCTGGTCCTGTCGGCCGCTGCGCTCATGGCAGCGCATGCGGCGCGTGCCGAAGTCGTCACCGTGCTCAATTCGGGCGACGCAAGCGTCTCTTTGATCGACAAGGACACCCGCAAGGTGCTGGAGACGTTCCCAATCGGCAAGGAGCCGCATCACCTGATCGCCACGCCCGACGAAAAGTCGTTGATCGTCGCGAACGCCGTCGGCAACGATCTGGTGTTCCTCGACCCTGTCACGGGCAAGATCCAGCAGCGCGTGCCGCACATTGACGATCCGTATCAGATTGGCTTTTCGCCTGACCAGAAGTGGTTTCTGACCACGGGCAACCGTCTAGACCGCATCGATATTTATCGCTGGGACGGCCACGCCCTGACCATCGCCAAACAGATTCCGGCGGCCAAGACGCCCAGCCACATTGCGTTTACCGCCGACAGCAAGATCGCGTTCGTCACCGTGCAGGATTCCAACGAGGTGATGGCCATCGACCTGCCCACGCAGAACGTGATGTGGCGCATGACCATTGGTTCTGCGCCGGCCGGCGTGTGGGTGACGACCGATCAGAAATACTTGCTGGTCGGCATGACCGGCGCCGATTACGTCGAAGTGATCGATTGGCACAACCGCACCAGCGTCAAGCGCATTCCGACCGGCAAGGGCGCGCATAACTTCCGCGCGCTGGGCGACAAGCGCCACTTGTTCCTGTCGAACCGCGTGTCGGGCACGATCAGCATCATCGATCAGCAAACGCTGACCAAGGTGGGCGACATCACCGGTCTGCCGCCCGGCCCTGACGACATGGAGTTGACCGCCGACGGCAAGCAGCTTTGGGTGACCTGCCGCTGGGCCAAGCGCGTGGCGATCGTCGATGTTGCCAGCCGCAAGGTTGTGGAAGAGATCAAGGTCGGGCGCTCGCCGCACGGCATTTACTTCCGCTCGCGCGCTCCGCTGATCTGAGTTCTACGACGATGAAATCCGGCCTGTCGATGTTGCGCAAGGCCGCCGCCACGGTGGCGCTGGGGTTGTGTGCGTTGGCTACGGCGGCCCCCGGTGGGGTGAATGCCGGCGCGTGCAAAGGCACCGTCTACCTGACGTTCGATACCGGCAGCATGAGCCAAGCGGAGTTGATTGCCGACACGCTGCGCCGCCATCGCATCCACGCCACGTTCTTCCTCGCCAACGAAAAGACCATCCACGGCGACAGCACGCTGGATGACCGTTGGGCAGCGTATTGGAAATCGCTTGCTGCCGACGGCCACGCCTTCGGTACGCACACCTTCGATCACGTTTACTACAAGGGCGAGGCGGGTGCGGGCAAGGTCCGCTTCCGGCCGCAGTTTGGCGAGCAGGGCAGCCGCAATGTCGTGTGGGGCGAGCCTGAATTCTGCGCGGAGCTCAAACACAGCGCCGAGCGGTTCAAAGCCATGACCGGTCAGCCGATGGACCCGCTGTGGCGGGCGCCGGGAGGTCACCTGTCGGCGACGACCGAGGCCTGGGCCAAGCAATGCGGGTTTGCGCATGTGGCTTGGGCGCCCGCCGGTTTCCTGGGCGACGAGTTGCCGTCAGACCGTTATCCGAACGACGCCTTGCTGCAGAAGGCACTGTCCAACCTGCGCGATGGCGACATCACCATGGCGCATCTGGGCATCTGGTCGCGCAAGGATCCGTGGGCGCCAGCCGACTTGGAACCGCTGATCGCCGGTCTGGAACGCAAGGGTTTCTGCTTCGCCACGCTGCGCGATCATCCGCAGTACCAGGCATGGTTTGCCGCCCACCCGGCACACACAGCGGCACGCTGACATGTTCGACTGGATCGCCGACACCTTCACCCAAGCGCAGGATGTGCTCTTCCAGCACGTCGTGATGCCGATCACCTATGCCGTCGGCCTGGGTGGTTACGTCGAAGATGCCTACCCCGGCACGGAATGGCTGCTGATGGGGTTGGTGCAGATCGCGGTGCTGCTGCTGATCTTCCGTCCGCTGGAGCGCTGGCGTCCGGTGGAGCCGCTGCAAGACCGCAAGGCCGTGCGTGCCGACATCTTCTACACGCTCTTTCACCGGCTCGGTTTCTTCCCGCTGCTGATGTTTTTCACGCTGCAGCCGCTGATCGACGACCTCGACGGCAAGCTGCGCTTCTGGGGCTGGGCGCATCTGAACGTGGAGGACTGGTGGCCGGGCGTTACGTCCGTCGCCGCCGTCAGCTTTCTGATCTATCTAGTGTTGTTCGACCTGCTCGACTACTGGTATCACCGCCTGTCACACAAGTTTCACTGGTGGTGGAACCTGCATTCGTTGCATCACAGTCAGCAGCAGATGACGCTGTGGTCGGATGACCGCAACCACATCCTCGACGATGTATTGCGTGGTGCGGTGTTTGCCATCGCGGCGCTGGTCATCGGGGTTGAGCCTTCGCAGTACGTGCTGCTGGTCGCCATTTCACAGTTGCTGCAGAGTCTTCAGCATGCCAACGTGCGGCTGCATTTCGGCTGGCTCGGCGACCGGCTGCTGATCTCGCCCCGCTTTCATCGGCTGCATCACGCCATCGGGCTGGGGCACGAGGTGCCCGGCAAGCCTGGTGTGCTGGGCGGATGCAATTTTGGCGTGCTGTTCCCATGGTGGGACATGCTGTTCGGCACCGCCATCTTCTCGCCGGAGTACCACGCCACCGGTATCCGCGATCAGCTTCCCGCGCCCCACGGGCACTCGCGCGACTACGGGCGCGGCGTGCTGCGTCAGCAGTGGCTCGGCGTTAAGCGCCTGTTCGGTCGCGCCTAAGGCCTTCGCGGGGCGGCGCCTGCGTAATTTCTGCGCGCTGTGCTAGGCTGTCCGCTCCCGGATTTTCCGACTTCTGCATGAACGACCTGATTCGCTCATTTGGCCGCGCGCTGCTTTCGCAACTGCATCCGCGCATGCTGTTCCTGACTGTCATGCCGTTTGTCGTGGCTGTCGTTGTTTGGGGCGGCGTGCTGTATTTTGGCTGGGATGCCATGAACGGCATGGCCCGTAACGCCGTGGAAGGCTGGGCTTTCATGGGCTGGATCAAGAGCGGCCTGAACGCCATTGGCATGGCGGGGCTGTGGTCGGCCATCGCGCCGCTGCTCGTCATCACCTTGCTCGTTCCGGTGATCGTTGTGTCGATTCTTGTGCTGGTCAGCGTTGCGTCGGTGCCGGTGGTCATGCGTTTTCTTGATCGGAGCTATCCGCAGCTCGAACGTCGCAAGGGCGGCTCGTTGCTGGGCAGCCTGACGCATGCGCTGCTGTGCACGCTGGTGGTCATTCTCGTGGCCATCGTCACGCTGCCGTTGTGGCTGATCCCGCCATTCTTCGCGCTGATCCCGCCGCTGCTATGGGGTTGGCTTACATACCGCTTGATGACGTACGACGCGCTCGCTGACCACGCTACCGCTGAAGAGCGCCGCGCGATCATGCAGCGCTATCGGCTGCCGCTCCTTGGCATTGGCGTGGCCGTTGGCATGCTGGGCTCGGCGCCGACGCTGCTGTGGGTATCGTCGGTGGTGACGATTGTGCTGTTTCCGATCATCGCCATCGCGGTCATCTGGCTGTATGTGCTCATCTTTATTTTCTCGGCGCTGTGGTTCGGACATTTCTGCTTGCGTGCGCTGACGCGTCTGCGAGCCGAAGCGCCGCCTGCGCGTATGGTCGAGGCCAGCGTCATCGAGGTCACGACCATCGAACTGCCTCGCGAATAATCAGAAACCATCGGAACTGACATGGCTTTCGGCATGATCATCATCGGCGACGAGATTCTCTCCGGCCGCCGCGAAGACAAACACCTGCGCAAGCTGATCGAAGTGCTGGGCGAGCGCGGCCTGGCGTTGGAATGGGCCGAGTACGTCGGCGACGAGCCAGCGCGCATCACGAACGTACTCAAGCGGACGTTCGCCAGCGATGACGTGGTGTTCTGCACCGGCGGCATCGGCGCCACGCCCGATGACCACACACGCCAATGCGCCGCGGCTGCGCTGGGCGTGCCGTTGGAGCTGCATCCGGAAGCGCGCGAGCAGATCACGCTGCGCATCATCGAGTCGGCCAACGGCGACCCGGTCAAGGCGGACGTCTCAACGCCCGAAAACCAGCACCGCTTCAAGATGGGCGAGTTTCCGCAGGGCGCGCGCATCATCCCCAACAGCTATAACCGCATCCCCGGTTTCTCGGTCGCGCATCACCATTTCATGCCGGGCTTCCCGGTGATGGCGTGGCCGATGATGGAGTGGGTGCTCGACACCTATTACGCCGATCAATTCCACCGCGCGCCGCGCGAGGAGCGCTCGTTCCTGGTGTTTGGCCTGCCGGAGTCGCGGCTTACACCGCTGATGGAGCGCATCGAAGCGGAGTTCGATGGCGTGAAGGTCTTCAGTCTGCCCAGCGTGGGGGATGCAGCGCGCGGTGAGCGCTATGCCCGCTCGCACATCGACCTGGGCGTCAAGGGCTCACCGGAAGCCGTGGCGCGCGCCTATGCGATGCTGCGAGAGGGCGCGGTGGCGCTGGGTGGTGAGATTTTCGAGGCGGACGCCAGCGCGGCGTCCTGACGCTCACCGGCGCGCCTCAGGCACCGTGCCAGGGCAGGCCTCGGAAACACCAGCCCTCCACGGTCTTGCGATGGCCTTCGGTGTCTTTTGCACCCTCAAAACCTTCCAGCACATCCATGGCTGCCGCGTAACCGGCCTGTGCGGCGGCCGTTGCTGCATGCTTGGAGCGCGCTGCGCTGCGGCACAGGAACAGCACTGGCGCATCTTTCGGCACGGCAGCCTCGAGCGCGCTCAGGAAGTTGGCGTTGCGCGCGCCGCCCGGATACTGATTCCACTCCACATGGACAAACTGGCCCGGCGAAATGTCGGGCGTGCCAACCCAGTCGAGTTCAGCGCGCGTGCGCACGTCCACCAGGCGCGCCTGCGGGTCGGCGGCCAACAACGCGGCAGCCTCTTGCGGCGACAGCGCGCCGAAGTACGGCAGCTGGTCTGCCTCACGGCGGGCGGCGGCAGCCTCTAGCAGGGACTCGCGGGTCAGCGTGGTGGCAGTCATGGTGATCAGGGGCGGGTGAAAGAGGAAGCCATCATTTTAGCGCCGCCGTCACATAGCGCGGGCGAAAATCCCCGCGATGGTGCGTGCACGACCCACTTGCACAAAAGAGGTGCGGATAGCATTTTCATGCACCGTTTATGTGCGTTGGCTCTGCTGCTTGAACAGCCTTAGCCCTATCAGCGGGAATTCGGCGGGAGGCGGTTCGGCCGGATTGCAGGGCGTGCGCACCGTGTCAGGCATGGGCTGACGCAGTGCTGCACTGTTTGCGGGAGTGCTTGCCTGTTGTTGGGCCGGAATTGGCATAGTTTCTGCTAAGATTCCCGCGGTCTTTTTCAGGGGCGTCCGTCCGTGTCGGACGACCTTGCTGGAAAGAAGATGTTTCGGAGTGAGGGCGGGTTGCGGCCGATTGCGCAGCGATCCGTCACACAACCGGCTCACAATACTTTGCGTTATTGCGCTACCAGGAGAATGGCATGTCCCAAAGCATTGCAGACGTGATGAAGCTCGTGAAGGAAAACGACGTCAAGTTCGTCGATTTCCGCTTCACCGATACCAAGGGTAAGGAGCAGCACGTCTCGGTCCCCGTTTCGCATTTCGACGAAGACAAGTTCGAAAGCGGTCACGCATTCGACGGCTCGTCGATCGCCGGCTGGAAAGGCATCGAAGCGTCGGACATGCTGCTGGTGCCGGATGCAAACACCGCGCACATCGACCCGTTCTACGAAGAGCCGACCCTGGTCCTGACCTGCGACGTGGTCGAGCCGTCGGACGGCAAGGGCTACGACCGCGACCCGCGCTCGATCGCCAAGCGCGCTGAAGCCTACCTGAAGAGCACCGGCCTGGGCGACACCGCCTACTTTGGTCCGGAACCCGAATTCTTCATCTTCGACGGCGTGACCTGGAACATCGACATGCAGGGTTGCTTCGTGAAGATCAATTCCGAAGAAGCTCCGTGGTCGTCGGGCAAGGAGTTCGAACACGGCAACTCGGGCCACCGTCCGGGCAAGAAGGGCGGCTACTTCCCGGTTGCCCCGATCGACACGTTCCAAGACATGCGCTCGGAAATGTGCCTGATCCTGGAATCGCTGGGTATTCCCGTTGAAGTGCACCACCACGAAGTGGCAGGCCAAGGTCAGAACGAAATCGGCACGAAGTTCAGCACGCTGGTGCAACGCGCCGACTGGACCCAGCTGCAAAAGTACGTGATCCAGAACGTCGCGCACACCTATGGCAAGACGGCGACGTTCATGCCGAAGCCGGTCGTGGGCGACAACGGTTCGGGCATGCACGTTCACCAGTCGGTGTGGAAGGACGGCCAGAACCTGTTCGCAGGCAACGGCTACGCTGGTCTGTCGGAGTTCGCGCTGTACTACATCGGCGGCATCATCAAGCACGCCCGCGCGCTGAATGCCCTCACCAACCCGGGTACGAACTCGTACAAGCGTCTGGTGCCGGGCTTCGAGGCTCCGGTCAAGCTGGCTTACTCGGCACGTAACCGTTCGGCCTCGATCCGCATTCCGTACGTTGCGAACCCGAAGGGCCGTCGTATCGAGACCCGCTTCCCGGATCCGCTGATGAACCCGTACCTGGGCTTCTCGGCGCTGCTGATGGCCGGTCTGGATGGCGTGCAGAACAAGATCCACCCGGGCGAAGCTGCCGACAAGAACCTGTACGACCTGCCGCCGGAAGAAGACGCAAAGATCCCGACCGTGTGCTCGAGCCTGGATCAGGCCCTCGAGTACCTGGACAAGGACCGCGAATTCCTGACCCGCGGTGGGGTGTTCTCCAACGCCATGCTCGACGCCTACATCGAGCTGAAGATGGAAGAAGTCACGCGCTTCCGCATGACGACGCACCCGCTCGAGTTCGAGATGTACTACTCGCTGTAATGTGCGAGCGTCCCGGGCAATGTGTCGGGGCGAAGAGACGGTTGTGAGAGGGGGGGCGGCGCAGGTCGCCCTTCCTTTTTGTGAAGCGGAGTTTTGTGGCTAGAATGAGCGTCCGCCGGACTCCGGCGCCCGATCGACGTATCCGCCAGGTTCCATTCATGTTCCGTCCTTCCCCACGCATCGCATCTGGGCTGCTTGCCGCCGCTGCGGCGGTGTTTGCCACGCTGTCCGTGCAGGCTCCCGCGTACGCTGATGATGTCTATCTGTGCACCGGTCCGAACGGCGTGCCGGAGTACCGCAACAGTGGCAACGTGAAGGGCTGCAAGAAGTTGACGCTGCCCGATGTGGTGACCGTGCCTGGCACGCGCAGCCCGCGCAGTGCGGGTGCTGCACCCGCACCGGCGCAAAACAATGCAGGCGGTGGCTTCCCCCGCGTGGACAACGCCACGCAGAAGGCGCGTGACGGCGAACGCCGCCAGGTGCTGGAGGCCGAGCTGGCAGACGAGGAGCGCAAGCTCCAGGCGTTGAAGGCCGAATATAACAACGGTCAACCCGAGCGCCAGGGCAACGAACGTAACTATCAGAAGTATCTGGACCGCACCGCGCAGTTGAAGGGCGACATCGAACGCAGCCAGGCTGAGCTTGCCCCCGCAAAACGAATCCCTTGCTGAGGTTAAACTGAAGCAAGGAGAGATGTGATGACAAGCAAGACAAAGCGGGCGCAGTACACGCTGGAATTCAAGCTGGAAGCGGTACGGCTGGTGAAGAGCGGGCAGAGCATGGCAGTGGTTAGCGCGACCCTGGGCATCAGAGCGCAGACGCTGCATAACTGGGTCAAGGCGGAGCGGGAAGGCAAGCTGACTGGTGCGGGTATGAAGCCGGTCAGCCCGGAGCAGATGGAGCTGGCCCGGCTTCGGGCGGAGGTGGCGCGCTTGAAGATGGAGCGCGATATTTTAAAAAAAGCCGCAGCATACTTTGCGAAGGAGTCGGTGTGAGGTATGCGTTCATCGAGCGAAACCGACGTTACTGGCCGGTCTCGGTCCTGTGTGAGCTGTTAGGGGTCAGCCCCAGCGGCTATCACCAGCGCAAGCAACGCACAGTAAGCACCGACAGGCCAGATAGAGGCCGACTCAGTGACGATGCCTTGTTGGCCCACATCAAGGCGATTCACGCCGGGGTCAAGGGGGAGTACGGCTGGCCGCGCATGTGGAAGGAACTGCTGGCGCGTGGGGTGCGGGTGGGCAAGGAGCGTGTTCGCAAGCTGATGGCGCTGCACGGCATCCGTGCCCGCCACAAGCGCAAGTACATCGCGACAACCAACTCGAACCACGATTTGCCGGTGGCCCCCAATCTGCTGCAACGCGACTTTAGCCCAGCAGCACCCAATCAAGTCTGGACGAGCGACATAACCTATGTGGCGACCGCCGAAGGCTGGCTCTACCTGGTGGTCATCATCGACCTGTTCAGCCGGCAGGTGGTTGGCTGGTCGATGCAACCACACATGAAGGCCGAATTGGTCACGGACGCGCTGCGCATGGCCTGGTTCCGGCGCCGCCCGGAAGCCGGTGTGATTGTGCACACCGACCGGGGAAGCCAGTATTGCAGCCATCTGTTTCAAGACGCCCTGAAGGCGTATGGCATGCGCTCGTCAATGAGCCGCAGGGGCGATTGCTGGGACAACGCGCCGACTGAGAGTCTGTGGGGGTCGTTGAAGGTCGCTCGCCTGCACGGTCGCCAGTTCGCTACCCGCCGCGCCGCAATGGACGAGGTAATTGACTGGCTTGGCTTTTATAATGCCAGCCGACTCCACTCGACGCTGGGCTACGTCAGCCCCATGACGTTCGAGAAAAACTGGTCCGCAGCTCAGCAACACCGGGCTGCCTAATTCCCTCGGTTATGGGATTCGTGGAACAGGGGCAAGGTCAGGCCAATGTCGATTCCATCCGCCGGGAGCTGGGCAATCTCAAGGAGTAGGTGAGCTATGCGTCGACTGATCCGCAAAGCGGCACGCCGCGATGAACAGGAACAGACGACGCCATCTGCGCCGTCAGCGTCCGCCGCGCGTGAGGCGGCAGCGGGCGAGCCCATCGACGGGCCGCCACCCATTCCGTTTTCACATGGCGCGCCGCCATTGTTCCCTGGGCTCGACGCGGCGCCCAATCCCATCCTCTTCGTCCGCCATCCGGCGCTGACAATCTTCTACGCCAATCCCGCCGCGGAAGCCGCGCTGGCCGTGTCACGCCGGCAGTTGGTGGAGATGTCGCTGTACGAGCTGTTTGCCGACCCGTCCGAACTGGCCGAGATGATTGCCACCGTGGCAGCCCGCCAATTCGATGCCAAGCGGCGCGACGTCTCGCTCGACCGTTTGGGCCACGAACCGCTGCACGCGCACGCCGTCGTGGGCGCACTCGACTTTGCGCCTGCGTCAGTGCTGCTTGAGCTGCTGCCCAACGAGCAGAAGATTCGCAGCGAGCGCGAAGAGCGCCTGTTGGACCTGACCTCCGCCAACAAAGAGCTGATCCGCAATCTGGCACACGAGATCAAGAATCCGTTGGGCGGCATTCGCGGCGCGGCGCAGTTGCTGGAGTTCGAACTGCCGGAACGTTCGCTGCGCGAGTACACGCAAGTCATCATCAAGGAATCCGACCGCCTGCAGACGCTGGTCGATCGCCTGCTCGAACCACACCGGCATCCGCATATCGTTGGCGATGTGAACATCCACGAGGTGCTGGAGCGCGTGCGCTCGGTGGTGCTGGCGGAGTTCCCGCAGGGCTTGCATATCGTGCGCGACTACGACGCGAGTCTGCCGGAGTTTCGCGGTGACAAGGAGCAGCTCATCCAGGCGGTGCTCAACATCGTGCACAACGCGGCGCATGCGCTTGGCGCTCGGATTGCGCAGGGCGACGGCGAAATCATTCTGCGCACGCGCGTTGCGCGCAAAGTTACGATTGCAAAGCGTCTTTACAAGCTGGCATTGGACTTGCATGTAGTGGACAACGGTCCTGGTATCCCGGACGACATCCGCGAGCGAATCTTTTTCCCGCTGGTGTCAGGAAGGGAGGGGGGAAGTGGGCTGGGTCTGACACTCGCGCAGACGTTCGTGCAGCAGCATGACGGCCTGATTGAATGCGAGAGCAGGCCAGGTCAGACGGATTTCCGCATTCTCGTACCGCTGCACTGAAGCGTCACAGCTTCAACAACGCAGCGCGAGACGGCCCAGGCGAGACGAAGTCAAGCAGACGAACCAACACATGAAGCCAATCTGGATAGTCGACGACGATCAATCCATCCGCTGGGTCCTTGAGAAGGCGCTGGCACGCGAGAGCCTGCTCTCGCGCAGCTTTACCAACGTGCGCGACGCGCTCAACGCGCTCGACGAAGAAACGCCGCAAGTCCTGATCTCCGACGTCCGTATGCCGGGCGGCTCGGGGCTGGATCTGCTGCAGGCCATCAAGGCAAAGCACCCGGGGCTGCCGGTCATCATCATGACCGCGTATTCCGATCTCGACAGTGCCGTAGCGGCGTTCCAGGGCGGCGCGTTCGAATATCTCGCTAAGCCGTTTGACGTGGATCGCGCAGTCGAACTGATCCGCCGTGCGCTGGAGGAGAGCCTGCGCGAAGAGGAGATCGATGATCGCCTGAGCGATGCGCCGGAGATCCTCGGACAGGCGCCGGCCATGCAGGACGTGTTCCGCGCGATCGGGCGGCTGTCACAGTCCAACGTGACGGTGCTGATCACCGGCGAATCCGGCACGGGTAAGGAACTGGTGGCCCGGGCGCTGCATAAGCACAGCCCACGCGCCAGCGGCCCGTTCATCGCGCTGAATACGGCGGCGATTCCGAAAGACCTGCTCGAATCCGAGCTGTTCGGCCACGAGCGTGGCGCATTTACGGGCGCGCAGACCATGCGCCGCGGCCGCTTTGAGCAAGCCGAGGGCGGCACGCTGTTCCTCGATGAAATCGGCGACATGCCGTTCGATCTGCAGACGCGCTTACTGCGCGTGCTGTCGGACGGCCACTTCTATCGCGTGGGCGGCCACAACCCGCTCAAGGCCAACGTGCGCGTCATCGCGGCCACGCACCAGAATCTGGAAACCCGCGTCAAGGACGGTCTGTTCCGCGAGGACTTGTTTCACCGGCTGAACGTGATCCGTCTGCGCTTGCCGGCGCTGCGCGAACGCCCGGAAGACATCACGCTGCTGGCGCGCCATTTCTTGCAGAAGAGTGCCAAGGAGCTGGGCGTGGAGCCCAAGCGCATGTCGGACGATGCGCTGGCGCATATCGCCACGCTGCCGTTCCCCGGCAACGTGCGGCAACTGGAAAACCTCTGCAACTGGCTCACTGTGATGGCGCCGGCGCAGACCATTGAAAGCAAGGATCTGCCCGCCGACCTGGTGCGAGGCAACGCGCAGATGCTACCGGTCATGGGCGAGGCCGCGGCTCGCCCCGCCTTCATCGGCGAGCCGTCGCATGGTGGCGAACCGTATGGTGTTACGCCGTCGGTCGATACGTTGCTTTCAAGCTCTGCAGCGGGGGCATCCATCGCAGCAGGTTGGGAGCGCGCGCTCGCGGGCGAGGCCAAGGCCATGCTCGAAGCGGGCCAGCCCGACGTCATGGACGCACTTACGCGACGCTTCGAGAAGGCGATTCTTGAGGCTGCGCTGGGTGTCACGCGCGGGCGCCGTGTTGAAGCGGCAACGCGTCTGGGCATCGGCCGCAACACCATCACGCGCAAATTGCAGGAGCTTGGCTTCGACTGACGTGCCGTCAGCGGGGCCAGTCCACTGGATATCGTCGAGCTTGGCGATTGGGATTGGGCGGATTTCCGATAAGGGAATCCGCCCTTTTTTTGGCGGCCGAGAATGCGTGCTGCGCTTAGTGCAGCTTGTGCTTGAGCTGCGACAGCTCTTCATGCGCGCGCATCACGGCAGATTCCACGGAATGGTCCACCTTGCCGCTGGCGTTCTGGCAGGCCGTTTTCGCATGGTCGGAACAGGCTTCGAGCTTGTCGATGGCTTCTACGAAAGTCTGCGGGTCTTCAGCGCCTTCCAGGCGCGAGTGGCATTGGCGGGCTTGATCGTCCAGTTGCTGGATCGATTGCTTCAGCGCGTCAGGCACATCCTTGTGCGAGGCGCAGGTCCGGGCCAGTTCGGCGATGGTGTTTTCCGCATGTTCAAAACGCTGGCGCAGTTTCTCTGGTTGCATGGGGGCTCCTGTCGGTTGCGCTAAAAAGGGCGTTGGCACAGCATGCACCGTTATGAGGCCGTCACATGGTGCAAAGCGGTGCAACGCCCAATTTCGGCGCAAGCGGCTTGCCGCTTGCGGCAAGCGACGCTGGCTCTCCAGGGCGTGTTGCGGTGCAGGAATGCCGCGTCAGTCGTGCGGCGCGGGGAGGGCCAGGGAACGCGCTTCCAGGATGCGCTCGGCGACTTCGGCAAAACCGCCGCCGCCTTCGGCCGCGGTGAGGTACGCCGGCGGCACGGGCAGCGTGTCGATCACATCCAGCACATTGGCCACGCCCACCGAGAGTGGGAAGAACTCGAACATTGCCGCATCGTTGGCGGAGTCGCCCACGAACACCCAGCGTTCGCGCTCGGCATGCAGGTCGAGGCCGAATGCGCGGCGCGCCAGCGAAACGCTGGCGCTCAGCTTGTCGTGCTTGCCGAACCAGCCGTTGACGTGAATCGAGCTGACGGTGGCATGCATCCCGTGCGTGCGCATGATGTCGACGATGTGCCGCACGGCGTGCTGCGGCAGCGGCGGGACTTGTTCGGCATGGTCGACGGCCAGATCCGCCGCGTGCCAGGCTTGATCCGTCGCCAGCGCTGAACCCGGCACGGCACGCCGGATCTCTGCACCCACTTCGCGGATGCGCTCGAGGTTGCGTGCGCGCGTCTGCGCGTCGTCCACGAAATCGGTGGCCAGATGCCCGCGCGAATCGACGCGCATGGCAAACGCGCCGTTCTCGCCGATCACCGCATCAACGGGCCACAACCGCGCAATGACTTCGCACCAGGCAATCGACCGGCCGGTGACGGGCACGACCTTGATGCCGGCGCGATGCAAGCGCTCCAGCGCCGAGTACGTGTGCGCGGGCAGCTTGCCCTTCGTCGTGAGGGTTCCATCCACGTCGGTGAAGATGCCGGTGATATTGCGCAGTGCATCATCCGAGAGCTGATTCAGGGCCAGCGGAGCGCGCCGGTCGGCAACGAGGGGCGCGGTTTCAGGCGAGTCCGGAGCGGCAGGAGTGGTGGGTGGGGCGAGCATGCTGCGCGAGCAATAGAGAGTGTCTTCAACCCATTCTAACGGCCGTTGCAAGCCAAACCTTGGAGGGATTTCCCGATTTCTTTGTGACAGAAAGGCAAGTAACATCCCGCTGTCATAAAAATGACCGACCGTGCATATACAGTCGGCGCGCCGTGGGCGGAGCGAGGGAGCCCGCCGGGTCGAAACAAGGAGAAATGATGTCGATCAAGAAGATTGCGGGGGCGGCGGCAGTACTGGCCGCGTGTACGTTTGCGCAAGGCGCGTACGCAGTGACGGAAATCCAATGGTGGCATTCGATGGAAGGCGCCTTGAACGACAAGGTGAATGAGATCGCCACCAAGTTCAACGCTAGCCAGTCCGACTACAAGATCGTGCCGGTCTACAAGGGCCAATACGATGAATCGCTGGCCGCCGGCATCGCGGCCTTCCGCGCCGGCAATGCACCGGCCATCCTGCAAGTCTTCGAAGTCGGTACCGCAACGATGATGAACGCCAAGGGCGCCATCGTGCCGGTAGCCAAGATCATGAAGGACGCTGGCGAGAAGTTTGACCCGAAGGCCTATGTGCCGGCCGTGGCGGGTTACTACACGTCGAACAAGGGCGAGATGCTGTCTTTCCCGTTCAACAGCTCGACGACGATCATGTATTACAACAAGGACGCCTTCAAGAAGGCTGGCCTTGACCCGAACAAGCCGCCCGCAACGTGGCAGGAAGTGGCTGTCGACGCGGCCAAGCTGAAGGCGGCTGGCGTGCCCTGCGGTTACACGACCGACTGGCAGTCGTGGGTGCATCTGGAGAGCTTCTCGGCATGGCACAACGTGTCGTTCGCGACCGAGAACAACGGTTTTGGCGGGGCCAAGGCCCGCTTGAACTTCAACGGCCCTGTGCAGATCAAGCACATCGAGAACCTGCTCGACATGCAGAAGAAGGGCTACTTCACCTACGCCGGCCGCAAGGACGAGCCGAAGGCGAAGTTCATCGCAGGTGAGTGCGCCATGCACACGGGTTCGTCGGCAGCGCTGGCGAATATCCGCAAGAACGCCAAGTTCAACTTCAGCCCGGCACCGCTGCCGTATGAAGCCGGCGTGCCGGGTGCCCCGCAGAACACGATCATCGGCGGCGCTTCGCTGTGGGTGATGGGCGGCCACAAGGCCGAGGAGTACAAGGGCGTGGCGAAGTTCTTCTCGTTCCTGTCGCGTCCGGAAATGCAGGCCGACTGGCACCAGTCGACGGGTTATCTGCCCGTGACGCTGGAAGCGTATGAACTGACCAAGAAGTCCGGTTTCTATGAGAAGAACCCGGGCGCCGACGTGGCCGTCAAGCAGATGATCGTCAAGACGACCGACAAGTCGCGCGGTATCCGTCTGGGCAACTTCCCGCAGATCCGTCAGGTGATCGACGAAGAGCTGGAATCCGTCTGGGCCGGCAAGAAGGCGCCGAAGGAGGCGCTGGACACGGCAGTGTCACGCGGCAACGAGCTGCTCGTCCGCTTCGAGAAGACCGTCAAGGAATAAGCGCCGATTCGGCGCTCGTCTAAACCGCCGGCCTCGTGCGCTCGCACCGGCCGGCGGTGCGTTTTTGGAATGTCGCATGGAAAAACGCGTCGTTTTCCGATCGCGCTGGCTGCCGTATGTGCTGGTCGCCCCGCAGATCGTCGTCACTCTGGTGTTCTTCTTCTGGCCCGCGGGGCAGGCGCTTTACCAGTCGCTGCTGCGCCAGGATGCCTTCGGCATCAACCTCGAATTCGTGGGGCTGGAGAACTTTCACGATCTGTTTGCCGATCCGACCTACCTCGGTTCCTTCCAGACCACGGCGGTATTCGCCATTGGCGTTGCGCTGGTTGGTCTTGGCACCTCGCTGGCGCTGGCGTATTTTGCCGATCGCGCGCTGCGTGGCGCCACATTCTATAAGACCTTGCTGATCTGGCCGTACGCGATTGCGCCGGCCGTCGCGGGCGTGCTGTGGAGCTTCCTGTTCAACCCATCACTGGGCATCGTCTCGTTCGTGATCCGCAAGATGGGCGTGGACTGGAACTTCGTGCTCAACGGCGGTCAGGCGCTGACGCTGGTGGTCATCATCGCGGCGTGGAAGCAGATCAGCTACAACTTCCTCTTCTTCCTGGCAGGGCTGCAAAGCATTCCGAAGTCGCTGATCGAAGCGGCCGCCATTGACGGTGCCGGGCCGTGGAAGCGCTTCTGGTCGATCGTCTTTCCGCTGCTGTCGCCCACCACGTTCTTCCTGATGGTGGTGAACGTCGTCTATGCGTTCTTCGACACCTTCGCCATCATCGATTCGGTCACGCAGGGCGGCCCGTTCAAGGCGACGGAGACGCTGGTGTTCAAGGTTTATCAAGACGGCGTGCGCGGTCTGGATATCGGTGGATCGGCAGCGCAGTCGGTGATCCTCATGGGCTTGGTCATCGTGCTGACGATCGTCCAGTTCCGTTACGTTGAACGCAAAGTCCAATACTGAAAGGAGGGCAGACGCACCATGATTGAACGCCGTCCGTTCCTGGACTTCCTCACCCACGTCGTGCTGATTCTCGGTGTGATCGTCGTGGCGTTTCCGGTGTACGTCGTATTCGTCGCGTCGTCGTTGACGGCCGAAGACGTGCTGCAGGCGCCCATGACGCTGATCCCCGGTCCGCATCTCATCGAAAACTACCGCACGGTGCTCACGTCGGGCATGGGCAACTCGGCCACGCCGGTCGGCACCATGCTCATGAACAGCCTGATCATGGCACTGGGCATCTCGCTCGGGAAGATCGCCATCTCCATCATCTCGGCGTTTGCGATCGTCTATTTCAAGTTCCCGCTGCGCAAGACGTTCTTCTGGCTCATCTTCGTCACGCTGATGCTGCCGGTGGAAGTTCGGATCCTGCCCACGTACAAGGTGGTGTCGGACCTTGGCATGCTGAACAGCTACGCGGGCCTGACGATTCCGATCATTGCGTCGGCCACGGCCACGTTCCTGTTTCGGCAGTTTTTCCTGACGATTCCCGATGAATTGGCGGAAGCTGTGCGCATCGATGGCGCCGGCCCGCTCAAGTTCTTCTGGGACGTGGTGCTGCCGCTCTCGCGCACCAGCATCGCGGCATTGTTCGTGATCCAGTTCATCTACGGCTGGAACCAGTATCTCTGGCCGCTGCTGATCACGACGGAAAAGAACATGACGCCCATTGTGCTGGGCGTGACGCAAATGATCTCCCGCTCCGGCGATTCCGCCACCGACTGGAACCTGCTGATGGCCACCGTGATGCTGGCCATGTTGCCGCCAGCGGCAATCGTGATCGGGATGCAGCGGTGGTTCGTGAAGGGCCTCGTCGAAACCGAAAAGTAAAAGAAGCAAGATGGCAAAACTTTCGCTACGCAACGTTCAGAAGCACTACGCCAACCTCCAGGTCGTGCACGGCATCGACATGGAAATCGGCGACGGGGAGTTCATCGTCATCGTCGGCCCCTCGGGCTGCGGCAAGTCCACGCTGCTGCGCATGGTGGCGGGCCTCGAGCCCATCACCGGCGGCGAAGTTTGGATCGGCGACCGCGTCGTCAACGAACTCGAGCCGGCCGAGCGCGACATCGCGATGGTGTTCCAGAACTACGCGCTGTATCCGCACATGAGCGTGTTCGACAACATGGCTTATGGCTTAAAGATTCGCGGCTTGCCCAAGAGCGATATTCAAGCGCGTGTGGAACAGGCTGCGGGCATTCTCGAGCTGGGCAAGCTGCTGGATCGCAAGCCGCGTCAGCTCTCGGGCGGGCAACGCCAGCGGGTGGCCATGGGTCGGGCGATCGTGCGTGAACCGGCTGTGTTTTTGTTCGACGAGCCGCTCTCCAACCTGGATGCCAAGCTGCGCGTGCAGATGCGCCTGGAGCTGAAGGATCTGCATCGCCGTTTGCGCACGACGAGCCTGTACGTCACGCATGATCAGGTCGAAGCCATGACGCTGGCCGATCGCATGATGGTGCTCAACGGCGGCCGGGTCGAGCAGATCGGCACACCGCTCGAGGTGTACTCGCGTCCGGCGAGCACGTTTGTGGCCGGTTTTATTGGCTCGCCGCCGATGAACCTCGTGCCCGTGTCGCGCAACGCCGGCGGCGACACGCAGATTCGGGTGGACGGAGCGAAGGAGAGCGATGCCGCCGCCACGCTCGGCCACTTGCCGATGGGCCTTCATCTGCCCGAGCGTGCGCTCATGGGTTTGCGTCCCGAACATATCGAGCCGTGCTCGGCTGATGAGGCCATCGCCTTCATCGACGTGCGCGTGGTGGAGGCCCTCGGCGCGGATGCATTCGCGTACGGCGCCCTGGCCGGCCATCCGGTCGTGGTTCGTCTTGAACCGCACGCCAGCGTAAAGGCGGGCGACAAGCTACCCATCACCGCGTCGGCCGAGCACCTGCACTGGTTCGACCCGCAAACCACGCGCCGCATCGAGGCGCTGGCATGACCGGCGCGCGCGCATTGCCAGCCTGGCCGTATCCGCGTGCTATTGCGCACCGCGGCGCGGGCAAGCTGGCGCCGGAGAACACGCTGGCAGCCTTCCGCCATGGTGCGTCGTTCGGCTATCGCATGTTCGAGTTTGATGTGAAGCTCTCAGGCGACGGCGCGTCGGTCCTGTTGCACGACGCCACGCTGGATCGCACCACGAACGGCGCGGGCCGTCTTGATGCGCTCACGCTCGGTCAGATCGCGCAGCTGGATGCAGGCAGTTGGCACAGCCCCGCCTACGCCGGCGAGCCGGTGCCCACGCTGGCAGCCATCGCGCGCTACCTTCGCGCCAACAACTTCCTTGCCAATATCGAGATCAAGCCGGTGCCAGGCGCGGAGTGGCGCACCGGCGCGGCGGTTGCGCTGGATGCCCGCACACTGTGGGCCGGCGCCGCCGTGCCGCCGCTGCTGTCGTCGTTTTCCGAAGATGCGCTGGCTGCCGCGCGCGAGGCGGTGCCGGAGTTGCCTCGCGCGTTGCTGCTCGACAAGCTCCCGGCCGATTGGCTCGATCGCCTGCGCGCATTGGATTGTGTTGCGCTCGACGCCAACCATCGCGAACTGACGCCCGAGATCATTGACCAGGCACACGCCGCAGGCTTTCGCGTCTGCTGCTATACCGTCAACGACCTGGATCGCGCGCACCTGCTTTGGAGCGCAGGACTGGATGGTTTGATCACCGATTGGGTAGATCGTATTTCGCCCGCCTGAATGTGATGGAAGCATGGTTTTGATGTGGCATAACAAGGGTCGTTTGTCACGTCAAAGAATCAGAATATTGCTTATAAACATGCTATGCTTCTGCCTCGTGAAGACTTAGGTCCTTCCCGCACAACTTGTCTGTAAAAGCTGTCTCGGTACCCCCTTTCTGCCATGCGCGATCCGGTCCGACCAGGTGATTTCAGGCGATTTAGTTTGCGATCCGCTAACCGGTCAAGCCGTGTCGCGGAAGGTTGATGAACCCGCTGAACTCCGGCAGACCCGGAGAAAAGTGAGCGCCCCATGACAGAGCTGTATAAGCAGTACCTGGACACTTCGTACCTGTCCGGCGGTAACGCCGCCTACGTTGAAGATCAGTACGAAGCGTACCTTCAAGATCCCACGTCCGTTAGCGAGGCACTGCGCGCGTACTTCGATGCGCTGCAGAACGTCCCCGCCGTCGACGGTTCCAACGCCCGGGATATCCCCCACGCCCCCATCGTCACCTCGTTCGCCGAGCGCGCCAAGCATGGCCCGATCCGCACGATCGTCGCGTCTGCCGATTCCGATATGGGTCGCAAGCGCGTGGCGGCGACGCAGCTGGTGGCTGCCTACCGCAACGTGGGCCTGCGTTGGGCCGATCTCGATCCGCTCAAGCGTCAGGAGCGCCCGCCCGTTCCGGATCTGGACCCGGCTTTCTACGGGTTCACCGAAGCCGATCAGGACATCGTTTTCAACGCCAGCAACACGTATTTCGGCAAGGAGTCGATGAGCCTGCGCGAGCTGGTCAACAACCTGCGCGAAACGTACTGCGGCTCGATCGGCGCTGAGTTCATGTACATCAGCGACCAGGCGCAAAAGCGCTGGTGGCAGGAGCGTCTGGAAACCATTCGTTCCAAGCCGACGTTCTCGGCTGAAAAGAAAAAGCACATCCTCGAACGCCTGACGGCCGCTGAAGGCCTCGAGCGCTTCCTGCATACGAAGTACGTCGGTCAGAAGCGTTTCTCGCTGGAAGGCGGCGAAAGCTTCATCGCGGCGATGGACGAACTGATCCAGCATTCCGGCGCCAAGGGCGTGCAGGAAATCGTGATCGGCATGGCCCACCGCGGCCGTCTGAACGTGCTGGTCAACACGCTGGGCAAGATGCCCGCTGACCTGTTCGCCGAATTCGAAGGCAAGCACGTGGACGACCTACCGGCCGGCGACGTGAAGTACCACAAGGGCTTCTCGAGCGACGTGACGACCCCGGGTGGCCCCGTCCACCTGTCGCTGGCGTTCAACCCGTCGCACCTGGAAATCGTCAACCCGGTCGTGGAAGGCTCGGTCAAGGCACGTCAGGAGCGTCGCGGCGACAAGCACGGCGCGCAGGTGCTGGCTGTGCAAGTCCACGGCGATGCGGCCTTCGCAGGCCAGGGCGTCGTGATGGAAACGCTGAACCTCGCGCAAACGCGTGGTTACGGCACGGGTGGCACGATCCACATCGTCATCAACAACCAGATCGGCTTCACGACGTCGGACCCGCGCGACTCGCGCTCGACGCTGTACTGTACCGACGTGGTCAAGATGATCGAAGCGCCGGTCCTGCACGTGAACGGTGACGATCCCGAAGCCGTCGTGCTGGCCATGCAACTGGCCGTGGATTTCCGTACCGAGTTCCAGAAGGACATCGCGGTCGACATCATCTGCTTCCGTAAGCTCGGCCACAACGAGCAAGACACGCCTGCGATGACGCAGCCGCTGATGTACAAGAAGATCGGCACGCACCCCGGCACGCGCAAGCTCTACGCCGACAAGCTGGTCACGCAGAAGACGCTGAAGCCCGAGGAGCCGGACGCCCTGGTGCAGGAATTCCGTGCCGCCATGGATGCGGGCAAGCACACGGTCGATCCGGTGCTGTCCAACTTCAAGAACAAGTTCGCGGTGGATTGGCTGCCGTTCCTGAACCGCAAGTGGACGGATTCGGCCGACACGGCGGTGCCGATGGCCGAACTGAAGCGTCTGGCCGAGCGCATCACCGTCATCCCCGATCACTTCAAGCTGCATCCGCTTGTTGAGAACGTCGTCAACAACCGCGCCAAGATGGGCAAGGGCGAAGTGCCGCTGGACTGGGGCATGGGCGAGCACCTGGCCTTCGCATCGCTGGTGGCATCTGGCTACCCGGTTCGTATCACCGGCCAGGACGCAGGCCGCGGTACGTTCACGCACCGCCACGCCGTGCTGCACGATCAGAACCGCGAACGTTGGGACGCCGGCAGCTACATCCCGCTGCAGAACGTGTCGGAAAGCCAGGCTCCGTTTACCGTGATCGACTCGGTGCTGTCGGAAGAGGCCGTGATGGGCTTCGAGTACGGCTATTCGTCGGCAGAGCCGAACACCCTGGTGATCTGGGAAGCCCAGTTCGGTGACTTCGCCAACGGCGCACAGGTCGTGATCGACCAGTTCATCTCGTCGGGCGAAGTGAAGTGGGGCCGCGCCTCGGGTCTGACGCTGATGCTGCCGCACGGCTACGAAGGCCAAGGTCCGGAGCACAGCTCGGCACGCCTGGAGCGCTACCTGCAGCTCTGCGCAGACCACAACATGCAAGTGGTGCAGCCCACCACGCCGGCGCAGATCTTCCACCTGCTGCGTCGCCAGATGATCCGGATGTTCCGCAAGCCGCTGATCATTCTCACGCCCAAGTCGCTGCTGCGCAGCAAGGATGCTGTGTCGCCGCTGTCGGATCTGGCCAAGGGCCATTTCGAGACCGTGATTGCCGATACGGCCGAAGATCTGAACGCCGCCAAGGTCAAGCGCGTCGTGGCTTGCTCGGGCAAGGTCTACTACGACCTGGTCAACGCTCGTAAGGAACGTGGCCTGACCGACACGGCGATCATCCGTGTGGAACAGCTCTATCCGTTCCCGCACAAGTCGTTCGCAGCCGAGCTCAAGAAGTATCCGAACCTCGCTGAAGTGGTGTGGTGCCAGGACGAGCCGCAGAACCAGGGTGCCTGGTTCTTCGTGCAGCACTACATCCTCGAGAACATGACCGAGGGCCAGAAGCTGGGCTACGCAGGCCGCCCGGCATCGGCATCGCCGGCCGTGGGCTACTACGCCAAGCACAACGAGCAGCAGAAGGCACTGATCGATGCCGCGTTTAGCAAGCTCAAAGGCTTCGTGCTGAACAAGTAAGCGACATTCGCTCCAAGGCGGCAGCTTCGGCTGTCGCCTTGACGCATCTCCGCTACCGAATTCCACCATATATCGAATTAGCGCGGCTCCCGAACGAGAGGGGCACGTGCACATGAATCCAAGGAAGCACCGAAATGGCTATCGTTGAAGTCAAGGTCCCGCAGTTTTCCGAGTCCGTTGAAGAGGGCACGCTGATCTCCTGGAAGAAGAAGCCGGGCGAAGCCGTGGCCCAGGACGAAATCCTCATTGAAGTCGAGACCGACAAGGTTGTGCTGGAAGTGCCGGCCCCGTCGGCTGGCGTGCTGGCTGAAGTGCTGGTCGCCGACGGCGCAACCGTGACGTCGGAACAGCTGCTGGCCAAGATCGACACCGAAGGGAAGGCAGGCGCCGCGGCTCCGGCAGCTGCTGCACCGGCCCCCGTGGCTGCTGCACCGGCACCGGCTGCTGCCGCTCCGGCCGCCGCTGCAGCGGGTGGCGTGGCGATGCCGTCGGCTGCCAAGCTGATGGCCGAGAACAACCTGTCGGCTGGCCAAGTGGCCGGCACGGGCCGCGATGGCCGCATCACCAAAGGCGACGTGCTGGGTGCCGTGGCCGGTGGCGCCAAGCCGGCTGCTGCTGCCGCTCCGCAAGCCGCACGTCCGGCGCTGCAGCAAGTGGCTGCTCCGGTGGACTTCGCCGCCCTGGGCGACCGTCCGGAAGAGCGCGTGCCGATGAGCCGCCTGCGTGCCCGTATCGCCGAGCGTCTGGTGCAGTCGCAATCGACCAACGCTATCCTCACCACCTTCAACGAAGTCAACATGAAGCCGGTGATGGACTTGCGCGCCAAGTTCAAAGACCAGTTCGAGAAGACTCACGGCGTGAAGCTGGGCTTCATGTCGTTCTTCGTGAAGGCGGCTGTCCACGCGCTGAAGAAGTACCCGATCATCAACGCATCGGTTGACGGCAACGACATCGTCTACCACGGCTACTTCGACATCGGTATCGCTGTTGGCTCGCCGCGCGGCCTGGTGGTGCCCATCCTGCGCAATGCCGACCAGATGAGCCTGGCCGATATCGAGAAGAAGATTGCTGAATTCGGCCAGAAGGCCAAGGACGGCAAGCTGACGCTGGACGACCTGACCGGCGGTACGTTCTCGATCTCGAACGGCGGCACGTTCGGCTCGATGCTGTCGACCCCGATCATCAACCCGCCGCAATCGGCCATCCTGGGCGTGCACGCCACCAAGGACCGTGCCGTGGTGGAGAACGGCCAAGTCGTGGTCCGCCCGATGAACTACCTGGCCATGTCCTATGACCACCGCATCATCGACGGCCGCGAAGCCGTGCTGGGTCTGGTGGCGATGAAGGAAGCGCTGGAAGATCCGGCCCGCCTGCTGCTGGATCTCTAATCGACCGCGTTGATGACACGAGACGCCGCCCGCGCTGTGCGGCGGCGTCCGAATCGAGGATTTCTCCATGAGCAAAGAATTTGACGTGCTGGTGATCGGCGCCGGCCCCGGCGGTTATATCGCCGCCATCCGCGCGGGTCAGCTGGGCCTGAACGTGGCCTGCTGCGAAGACAACCCCTACGATGATCCGAAGGGCGAGCCGCGCCTGGGTGGCACCTGCCTGAACGTCGGCTGCATTCCTTCGAAGGCGCTGCTCGCCTCGTCGGAAGAGTTCGAGAACGTGAACCACCACCTGGCCGACCACGGCATCACGGTGGATGGCGTCAAGGTCGACGTGGCCAAGATGCTCAAGCGCAAGGACGACATCGTCGGCAAGATGACGAAGGGCATCGAGTTCCTGTTCCGCAAGAACAAGGTGACGCTGCTCAAGGGCCACGGCAAGTTCGTCGGCAAGACCGACGCCGGCTATCAGGTCGAGATCGCAGGCAAGGCCGGCACGGAAGTCGTGACTGCCAAGCACGTGATCATTGCCACGGGCTCGAAGGCTCGCCATCTGCCGGGCGTGAAGGTCGACAACGTGACCATTGCCGACAACGAAGGCGCACTGAAGTTTGCCGAAGTGCCGAAGAAGCTGGGCGTGATCGGCGCTGGCGTGATCGGCCTGGAACTAGGCTCGGTGTGGCGCCGTCTGGGTGCCGAAGTGACGATTCTCGAAGCGCTGCCGAGCTTCCTCGGTGCGGCGGACGAATCGGTTGCCAAGGAAGCCAACAAGCTGCTGACCAAGCAGGGCCTGAAGATCAACGTCGGCGTGAAGGTTGGCGAGATCGAATCGTCGGCCAAGGGCGTGAAGGTCAACTACACCGACGCTGCCGGCGCTGCGCAAGTGCTGGAGTGCGACAAGCTGATCGTGTCGATCGGCCGCGTGCCGAACACCGACAACCTGGGCCTGGAAGCGATCGGCCTGGCGGCGGATCAGCGTGGCTTTATCGAAGTGGACGACCACTGCGCGACAAAGCTGCCGAACCTGTGGGCGATCGGCGACGTGGTGCGTGGCCCGATGCTGGCGCACAAGGCAGAAGACGAAGGCGTGGCTGTGGCCGAGCGCATCGTCGGCCAGAAGCCGCACATCGATTACAACTGCATTCCGTGGGTCATCTACACCTACCCGGAAATTGCATGGGTCGGCAAGACCGAGCAGCAGCTCAAGGCCGAAGGCCGCGAGACCAAGGCCGGCCAGTTCCCGTTCCTGGCCAACGGCCGTGCGCTGGGCATGGGTGCATCCGACGGTTTCGTGAAGGTCATCGCCGATGCGAAGACCGATGAAATCCTGGGCGTGCACATCGTCGCAGCCAACGCCTCGGACCTGGTTGCCGAAGCCGTGGTGGCGATGGAATTCAAGGCTGCAGCCGAAGACATCGGCCGTATCTGCCACCCGCACCCGTCGATGTCGGAAGTGATGCGCGAAGCTGCGCTGGCCGTCGACAAGCGTCAGCTCAATATGTAAATCGCAAGCCGCAAGGCAAGCACGATGCCCGGTGAATCCACAAGATTGCCGGGCATCGGTCCATTTGGGCCCGTAAATGGTGCCCCAAGCAGATCAAGCAGATGAACGTCCAGGAAACCTACCTACAGGAACTGAAGGCGCGCGGCTACCAGCCGGACGAAGCGCAGCAACGCGCCGTCGACCGCCTGCAGCGGTGCTACGACGAGTGGGTCGCCTACAAGGCCCGTCGTTCGAATGCGCTGCGCAAGATGCTCGTGCGCCCCGATTTGCCGCGTGGCGTCTACATGTGGGGCGGGGTGGGGCGCGGCAAGTCGTTCCTGATGGATGCGTTCTATGGCTGCGTGCCATTGGTGCGCAAAACGCGTCTGCACTTTCACGAGTTCATGCGCGAAGTGCATCGCCAGCTGGAAGAATTGCGTGGCCGCGCTGATCCGCTGGACGAGTTGGCCCGACGCATTGCCAAGCGCTACCGCCTGATCTGCTTTGACGAATTTCACGTCAGCGACGTTGCCGACGCGATGATCCTGCACCGCTTGCTCGATCAGTTGTTTGCCAACGGCGTGCAGTTCGTGATGACGTCCAACTATCGGCCCGACTTGCTGTATCCGGACGGCCTGCATCGCGACCGCGTGCTGCCGGCCATCGCGCTGCTGCAGGAGAAGCTCGACATCCTCAACGTCGACGCGGGTGTCGATTACCGCAAGCGGGCGATGGAGCAGGTGCAGGCGTATTACACGCCGCTGGGCGCGAAGGCCAACTCGGCGTTGCGGGATGCATTTACGGCGGTGGCCGGGGTGCCGGACGAGTCGCCGGTGCTGCGCATCGAGCACCGTGAGATTCGGGCAGCGCGCAAGGCCGGCGGTGTGGTGTGGTTCGACTTCGCCACGCTATGCGGGGGGCCGCGCTCACAGAACGACTACCTGGAAATCGCCTCGCGCTTTCACACAGTCATCCTGGCCGATGTGCCCAAGATGACGCCGCGCATGGCATCCGAGGCGCGGCGCTTCACGTGGCTGATCGACGTGTTCTACGACCACAAGGTCAAGCTGCTGATGTCGGCCGAGGTGCCGGCGGAGGAGCTGTACACCGAAGGCCAAATGGCCAACGAATTCCAGCGCACCGTGTCGCGCATCGTCGAGATGCAGTCACGCGAATACCTCGAAGCACCTCGCCGCGAGGTGGACACGTCGTTGACGTGATTGCTTCCGGTAGCGACAGCCTAGTGTGACGTTGGCGGCGCGTTGCGGTGTGAGGGCGGTGCCTGCGAAGGCCGCAGGCTTGCCCCAAAGAAGTCTTGCGGCAGGCGCTCGGTCTTGCGGTTGACGTTGCGGAACGCGCCTTCCACTAGCATGGGGGCGACGTTGCTTACATCCGTTTGCGAGGCCATGGTCACGTCTTCTGTAAAGCCCCGTTCGCACAGCTCGCGGCCCGATACAGAATCGAGCAACCACGCTTTCATCATGCCGGTCTGCGACGCCTCACGGTAGACCGCGCGAGCCGCGAGCGCTTCCGGCGACAGCGCCTGCGGCAGGAACCCAGCCACCGTTTCCGACAGGTGATGCACGATCGCACCGGCGGCCAGCCAGTCTTCCAGCGCTGGGCGCAAGGTGCCGTCGGCCCAGCGTTCCCCTGATGCCACCACGGCCACCCGTCGGCCCAGCCGCGAGGCAGCTTCCGCGACCGCGCGCGCGTTGCGCAGGCAGCCAGCAAACGTCGGCGTTGATCCAGTGGCGAGTGCGAGCGTCGCCCCATTAGGCGAGGGTAGGACCAGGCTGCTGCCGACCGGCAGTTCCCGCAGCGACGTCGGCGAGAGCGTGTAGCCTGCCTGACTGCGGTTGTAGCCCGCCAGCATCGCCCCCGCGCGGCGCGCGAAGGTTTCAGCGCTGGCGTCGCGCCATGGATACGGATAGATGCGTGCCCCGCGCGCCACGGCCACATCCACACAGGTGCAGAAGGACAAGACGTCCACCACGATGACGGCGTCGCAATGCGGCGCCAGCGCGGACGCGCCGTGCTCGCCCCATTCGCAGTGGATGTTGTACAGGCTGAATTCGGTTGCCATGTCGCGCCCTCCTGTTTGCCTGGTGCAGCTATCCACTATAGGCGGCTTATTTTTTTATGGGAGGGGTGGCTGCGCCGGGTGCTCTGCGGGTCGCATTTCCACCTCAATTTCCACCTCATTCTGATTGCCAGGCGCTTGATGCGCGTCAAGGGCCGGCCGGGGGAGGCTGGCTAGCATCGTCCTCATAATGACGACGACATTCGCCCCCACCCATCCAGCCGCACCGGTTGCCGGAACAGGCTCGCCTATTGGTTCGAGCGGGACAGCCGCGTCGCGCATCACCTGCTATCACTGCGCATCGCCGCTTGACGGTGCCATCGCACTCCACGCGGATATCGGCGGGAAGTCCCGGGAATTTTGCTGTGCCGGCTGCCAGGCTGTCGCGCAAACGCTGCACGCCTCGGGCATGGGCCACATCTATGACGGCCCGATCGCCTTTGCCAAGCCCATCGAAGGCGACCGCCGCACCGAAGCTGAAGCGGTTTGGGCGACCTACGATCTGCCTGTGATGCGTGAGCGCTTTGTACGCCCGCGCGCGGATGGCTCGGAAGAGCTTTCGCTTGCCATCAGCGGCATGCGTTGCGCCGCCTGTGTGTGGCTGATCGAGCGCGCGCTTTCGCGGGTGCCGGGCATGCGTGAAGCCACCGTCAATTACGCCACGGAACGCGCGCGCATCGTCGGCGATGCTGGCGCGCTGAGGCTGTCCGCCGTATTTGCAGCCATTGCCGACGTCGGATATGAAGCGTGGCCGGACCAGCCATCCGCCCGCCGCACTGCCGAGGCGCGCGAACGCCGCAGCCTGCTGATCCGCTTGGGGCTGGCGATGCTCGGGATGATGCAGGTGATGATGTACGCATGGCCGGTGTACCTGCACGGCAGCGACATCCCCGTGAGCCAGACGCGCCTGATGCAGTGGGCGAGCCTGTTGCTGACGGCGCCGGTGGTGTTGATCTCTGCGCGGCCCATTTTCATCAACGCGTGGCGGCAGATACGGCATGCGCACGTCGGCATGGACGTGCCCGTGGCGCTGGGCATTGGCGCAGCATTCGTTGCCAGCGTAGTCGCCACCCTGCGCGGCCATGGTGAAACGTATTTCGATTCAGTGACGATGTTCGTCGCTTTCCTGCTCGCGGCGCGTTATCTGGAGCTGCGTGCGCGGCAAAGCGCAGCGTCGGGCGCCGAGGCGTTGGTGCGTCAGCTGCCGGCCACCTGCCGGCGCATCGATGCCGAAAGCGGTGCGCTGGAAACCATCCCAGTCGCGACCTTGCAGCCAGGGGATTGCGTGGAGGTGCGAGCCGGTGAAGTACTGCCTGCAGACGGCTCCATCGAACACGGCACCACCGAGATCGACGAATCGCTTCTCTCCGGTGAAAGCGTGCCGCGTCCGCGCGACGTGGGCGCGACCGTGCTGGCAGGCAGTTACAACGTTGTCAGCGCCATTCGCGTGCGTGTGTACCGCGTGGGCGCCCAAACGCGCCTTGCCGCCATCGTCGAACTGCTGGAGCGTGCCTTGACGGACAAGCCCCGCATGGCGGAGCTCGCCGATCGTGTGGCCGGGCGCTTTGTTGCAGTGTTGCTCGGCTGGGCGCTGCTGACGGCGATCGCGTGGTGGTGGATCGACCCGACACGGATGTTTGCCGTCACCGTGGCGGTGCTGGTGGTGAGCTGCCCATGTGCGTTGTCGCTGGCCACGCCGTCTGCGCTGGCTGCTGCCAGCGGTGCGCTGGCCAGGCGTGGTGTGCTGGTTACGCGCGGTCACGCTATCGAGAGCCTGGCGGCCGCTACGGATGTGCTGCTCGACAAGACCGGTACGCTCACCGAAGGGCGTTTGCGCTTGTTGAGCATCGAGACCTTCTCCGATCTCGATGCAGAGAATTGCCTCGCACTGGCTTGCGCGATGGAGCAGGCCGAGAGCCATCCGATCGCCCAGTCGTTGCGTGGCGCCACTTCAGATGCAATGCCGTTGCCAACGTTGGGGCCGGTGACGAACGTGCCGGGGCAGGGCGTGTATGCCTTGGCCGACCGTCATGTGATGCGGCTGGGCACGCAGTCGTTCGCGGCGACGCAATACGCAAATCACGCGATCACCTCCATCCGTTACGACACGGAAGCGCCAATGGAGGAGGTGCCGCCGGCGGCCGCGTGCACCTGCGTCTGGCTCGGCCGCAATGGCGAGCCGCTTGCCCGCTTCACGCTGGCCGATACGCCGCGTGGCGATGCGCCTGTCTGCCTGAGCGCGTTGCGTGGGCAAGGCCTGCGCTTGCATCTTGTTTCCGGCGATGCGCCGGAGACCGTTCACTGGTGGGCCAACCGACTCGGTATCGATCACGCGGTGGGCGGCGCCAGTCCCGAAGATAAACGTGCCTACGTGCACAAGTTGCAGGCAAACGGTGCACATGTGCTGGCCGTCGGAGATGGCATCAACGACGCCCCATTGCTTGCGCAGGCGCAGGTTTCCATCGCCATCGGATCCGGTGCGCCATTGGCGCAGGCCGGCGCGGACGCCATTTTCACAGAGCCGCGGCTGCTGGCCATCAGCGAAGCCGTGTCGATCGGTCGCCGCGCATTGCGTGTTGTGCGCCAAAACCTGGGCTGGGCGTTCGCTTACAACGCGATCAGCATTCCGCTGGCCACGCTCGGGTGGCTGTCCCCGCTGGCGGCGGGCATCGGCATGTCGTTGTCATCGCTGCTCGTGGCGCTCAACGCATGGCGTCTTTCGCGCGCGACTTAAAAGGAGGGGCCATGGAAACGCTGTTCCTGCTGATTCCACTGTCGCTGATGCTCGTGGTGGCGATCGTAGGCGCCCTTTGGTGGGCCGTCGGCTCTGGGCAGTACGACGATCTTAAAGCGCCGGCCGAATCGATTCTGTTGGACCCCGATACGCCCACGCGCGACGCAGTGTCGCGGGACGGAACTGCCTGACCACGTTGCCTGGGTTGCCTTGATGCACGTCAAGGCTCTCCAGCGGCCTGGTTCTTAACATGACCACATCACACCAACTATCTTGGGGAGCAAGCATGCAATCGTCCAGCGCGTTGCAGCCCACCCAGACCTTCAACTACCGCGTTGTCCGCCAGTTCTCGATCATGACGATCGTCTGGGGCATTGTCGGTATGGCGGTCGGTGCGCTGATCGCGGCCCAGTTGATCTGGCCGCAATTGAATTTTGGGGTGCCGTGGTTGACCTACGGCCGGCTGCGTCCTCTGCACACAAATGCCGTCATCTTTGCGTTTGGCGGCAGTGCGCTGTTTGCGACGTCGTATTACATCGTGCAGCGCACCTGCCAGGTGCGCCTGCTTTCCGACACGCTGGCCGCATTCACTTTCTGGGGGTGGCAGGCCGTGATTGTGGCGGCTGCGATCACCTTGCCGCTCGGGTACACGAGCTCGAAGGAATACGCTGAGCTGGAATGGCCGATCGACATTCTGATCACCGTGGTGTGGGTGGTTTATGCGATCGTGTTTTTCGGCACCATCATCAAGCGCAAGACCCGGCACATCTACGTGGCCAACTGGTTCTTCGGCGCTTACATCATCACCATCGCGCTGCTGCATATCGTCAACAACGCCGAGCTGCCGGTGTCGCTCTGGAAGTCGTACTCGGCATATGCCGGCGTGCAGGATGCGATGGTGCAATGGTGGTACGGCCACAACGCGGTGGGCTTCTTCCTGACCACCAGCTTCCTGGGCATGATGTATTACTTCGTGCCCAAGCAGGCTGAGCGACCGATCTATTCCTACCGCCTGTCGATCGTGCACTTCTGGGCGCTGAACTTCACCTACATGTGGGCGGGCCCGCACCACTTGCAATACACCGCGCTGCCGGACTGGGCACAGTCGCTCGGCATGGTGTTCTCGCTGATTCTGCTGGCGCCGTCGTGGGGCGGCATGATCAACGGGATCATGACCCTCTCGGGTGCCTGGCACAAGCTGCGCACGGATCCGATCCTGAAGTTCCTCGTGGTGGCGCTGTCCTTCTACGGCATGGCGACGTTCGAGGGCTCGATGATGTCCATCAAGACCGTCAACGCGCTGTCGCACTACACCGATTGGACGATTGGCCACGTGCACTCCGGCGCCCTGGGCTGGGTGGCGATGATCACCATCGGCTCGATGTACTACATGATTCCGCGCCTGTTCGGTCAACAGAAGATGTACAGCACGCGCCTGATCGAGGTGCACTTCTGGGTGGCGACCATTGGCGTGGTGCTCTACATCGCCGCCATGTGGGTTGCTGGCGTGATGCAAGGCCTGATGTGGCGTGCCACCGAGGCCGACGGCACGCTGACCTACAGCTTTGTCGAGGCGGTCAAGGCAACGTACCCGTTCTACCTGATTCGCTTGGCTGGTGGTCTGTGCTTCCTGGGCGGCATGCTGCTGATGGCATTCAACGTGTTCAAGACCATTCAGGGCAGCAAGGCAATCGATGCGCCGATTCCTCAATCGGCCCAGACCCCGATGGTCGCGGCTCAGTGAGGAGGGGAACATGAGCAACCAATCCAACAAGTTTTTCTCGCACGAGACGCTGGAAAAGAACATCGGCTTGCTGATTGCGATGACGCTCGTCGTCGTCAGCATTGCGGGCTTGGTGCAGATTTTGCCGCTCTTCTTCCAGCACTCGACCACTGAACCGGTCAAGGGCATCGCTCCCTATTCGCCACTGCGGCTGGCGGGGCGCGACATCTACATCCGCGAAGGCTGTGTTGGCTGCCACTCGCAGCAAGTGCGTACGTTGCGCGCCGAGACCGAGCGCTATGGCCACTATTCGCTGGCAGGTGAATCGGTGTTCGATCACCCGTTCCTGTGGGGTTCCAAGCGCACCGGTCCGGACTTGGCGCGCGTGGGGCAACGCTATTCGGACGACTGGCATCGCATCCACCTGCGCGACCCGCGTGAAGTGGTGCCCGAGTCGAACATGCCTGCATATGCGTGGCTGTCGAAGACGCCGCTCGACAACAGCGACATCGAAAAGAAGATGCACGTCCTGCGCCAGCTTGGTGTGCCGTACACGGATGCACAGATCGCCGGTGCGCGCGAGCAACTGGCCGGCAAGACGGAAGAAGACGCCGTGGTCGCCTATCTGCAAGGGCTGGGCGTTGAACTGCGCAACGTCCGGGACGTGGCTGCCGCGCCGGCTGCTGCACCTGCCACCGTTGCCGCCAAGGAGTAAGCCATGGCCATGCTGAGTGCAATTGCGACTGCCGTCTTCCTCGTGCTGTTCGTCTGTATTACCTGGTGGGCATTTTCCGCGCATCGCCGCGCTGCGAATGCGGAATCGGCCATGCTGCCCTTCCTGCTGCCCGATGAGGCCGAGGTCGCCGGTGCGCGCGCAGACGCGTCGCGCCCGCATCAATAAGGACACAGAATCATGAGCGACTTCATTTCGGAGTTCTGGGGGTACTACATCGCGGCGATCGCTCTGGTCGGCATCGTGTGGTGCATCTGGCTGCTGTTCTCACAGCGGCGTATTCAAGTGGCACCGGGGCACAGCGCTGGCGAAGATACCGGCCATGTCTGGGATGGCGATCTGCGTGAACTGAACAATCCGCTGCCGCGCTGGTGGATGTGGATGTTCCTGCTGTCGTGCATCTTTGCGTTGGGGTACCTGATCCTGTACCCGGGCCTGGGTGCATATGGCGGTGTGCTTGGTTTCTCGACACGCGGCGAGCTGGCCTCGCAGCGTGCGGCTGCCGACGCGCAGGTCCGCCCGCTCTATGAGCGCTATGCGGGCATGGACATCAAGCAGATCGCCGCCGACCCGCAAGCCCATGAGATCGGCCAGCGCCTGTTCCTGAACAACTGTGCGCAGTGTCATGGCTCAGACGCCGGCGGCTCGAAAGGCTTCCCGAACCTGACCGACAACGACTGGCTGTATGGCGGCGAACCGGAGACGATCCTGACCAGCATCACCAAGGGGCGTCACGGAGTCATGCCATCGCTGGCAGCGGTGGTGGACGGCAATCAGGCTGTCAACGTGGCCAACTACGTGCGCTCGCTGTCGGGCCTGGCTTACGACCCGATCAAGGCAGCGCGCGGTGAACCGACGTTCAAGTCGGTTTGCGCGGCCTGCCACATGGCAACCGGCAAGGGCAATCAGGCGCTCGGCGCCCCCAACCTGACCGACCGCGTCTGGCTGTACGGCAGTTCGGAAGCGACCATCGTCGAGACCATCCTCAAAGGCCGTGACAACACGATGCCGGCACACGAGAACCTGCTCTCGCCGGAGAAGATCCGCATGCTGGCGGCCTATGTCTGGGGTCTGTCGAACAGCAACACGAGTCACGCGCAATGAGCGACAAAGAACCAGCCTGGCGCCCGATGACGCCCGCCACTGCGGCGGCGGGCGCCGAGGACGCACCGACCGAGCAGATGCTCTATGAGGTCCGGCGCAAGATCTATCCGCGCGCCGTAACAGGCGCCTTTGCGCGTTGGCGCGTCTGGCTGGTGTTGGCCACGCAAGCCATCTTTTATGGCTTGCCGTGGTTTCAGTGGAATGGTCGCCAAGCAGTGCTGTTCGACCTGGGCGCCCGCAAGTTCTACCTCTTTGGCCTCGTGTTGTGGCCGCAGGATGTCATCTATCTGGCAGTGCTGCTGGTGCTATCGGCGCTGGCGCTGTTCCTGTTCACGGCGGTGGCGGGCCGACTCTTTTGCGGCTATGCCTGCCCGCAGACGGTCTACACCGAAATCTTCATGTGGATCGAGCGCCATGTCGAAGGCGACCGCTTTGCCCGCATCCGGCTCGACGGTGAGCGTTGGAGCCTGCGCAAGCTGCGTCTCAAGGTCACCAAGCATTCGGCTTGGGTGCTGATCGCGCTGTGGACGGGCTTCACTTTCGTTGGCTTCTTCACGCCGATTCGCGACCTGGGCATGGAGACCTGGACGCTGTCGCTTGGCCCTTGGCAGACTTTCTGGATGCTCTTCTATGCATTCGCGACATGGGGGAACGCCGGTTTCATGCGCGAGCAGGTGTGCCGCTACATGTGTCCCTACGCTCGTTTCCAGAGCGTGATGGTCGATCCCGATACCTACGTCCTGACTTATGACACCCTGCGCGGCGAGCCGCGCGGCAGTCGTTCGCGCAACGCCGATTTCGAAGCGCAAGGTCTGGGTTCCTGCGTCGACTGCAGCATCTGTGTACAAGTGTGCCCGACCGGCATCGACATCCGCCAAGGGCTGCAATACGAATGCATTGGTTGCGGCGCCTGCATTGATGCCTGTGATCAGGTCATGGACAAGATGCGCTACCCGCGCGGTCTGATCCGCTATACGTCCGAACGCGCAATGCGCGATCGGCTCAGCCCGAAGGACGCCCGGCGACATCTGCTGCGCCCGCGCGTGCTGATCTATACCGGGATCATGCTCGTGCTCATCACCGGCTTCATCATGGCATTGGCCATGCGCCAGCCGCTCAAGGTTGATGTGATTCGTGATCGTGGTGCACTGGCGCGCGAAGTGGACGGGGGCAAGATCGAGAACGTTTACCGCCTGCAGTTGATGAACGCGTCCGAGCTCCCCATGCGCGTGACCATCACAGCAGAGGGCATGCCGGAACTGGATGTGCAGGGCGGTCGTGGCGAGTCGACCACACTGGAGCTGCCACCGGCGGCCAACCGACTGCTGCCAGTGCGCGTACGCCGGCCAGCCGATGATGCCGCCCCCGGCTCGCACAAAATCCGTTTCGTCATCCACGCAGACAGCGGTAGCGCCAGCCTCGTACTGCGCGAACCGTCTAGCTTCATCGTGCCGCGCTGATGCGGCATCCCCAACAGGAGGCAACGATGCACGCAACGCAATCTTCCGCGCAGGCCCGTCCGTGGTGGTGCGAGCCCTGGCCGTGGCTGCTGATGGCAGGGCCGTTTGTCGCCATGATCGGCTGCGGCGTCACCATCTGGCTGGCGATATCGCATCCCGATGTCGCTATTCACGACAACGTCGTGCGCCACGGTTTGGTCGTTGAAAAGACGACCGTCACGCCGACACATGGTATTCACGCGGAGGCCCGATGAAGCGTCGACTGCTAATGTGGATTCTGTGGCCGGCATTTCTGTCGGCCGCGCTGGCTGAACTGGTGGTCTTTGCAGTGGTGGACCCCGCCGACCTGCGTTTCTTCGGCGAACAGATCACCGTGTCGGCCCAGGCGGTCTACACGGTATCGTTCTTTGTGTTCTGGTTGCTGTGCGGATTGTCGAGCGCGCTGACGCTCTACGTGTCCCCGGGCATCGGCAAACTGGAAGCGCATGAACACCCGCTCGTGTGAGCGGGCGCCATGGAAGGAGCTTCAAGCGGCTTGACCGCTCATGACCTGGCGCAGGCCGGCCAGGTCGATCAGCTTGACATGGCGTTGGCGGATCTGAATGAGGCCCGCTTCGGCAAAGCGCGAGAACAGGCGGCTGACGGTTTCGAGCTTGAGACCCAGATAGCTGCCCAGCTCTTCGCGGCTCATGCGCAGCACAAACTCTGTTGACGAATATCCCCGCTGGGCCGAACGCTTCGAGAGGTTAAGCAGGAACGCTGCGAGACGCTCCTCCGCACGCATGGAACCCAGCGTGAGCAGCATCAGGTGATCCTGCGAAATCTCCTTGCTCATGATGCGCAGGAACTGATGCTGCAGCGAAGGCAGCCGGCGCGAAAGGTGTTGCAGCTCGTCGTAGCGCACCACGCAGACTTCGGTATCTTCGAGCGCGGTTGCATCCGACACATGGCGCATATCGCCAATGCCATCGAGCCCGACGATCTCACCCGGCAGGTGGAACCCCGTGATCTGGTGCCGACCGTCTTCCAGCGTCAGATGGGTTTTGAGCGTACCGAAACGAATGCCGTAAACCGCTTCGAGCGGCTCCCCCAGGGAATAGAGCGATTGCCCCTTCTTAATGCGGATGCGCTCGCTGACCAAATCGTCCATCTTGCGCACGTCGTCCGAGTTCATTCCCACCGGCAGGCAGATTTGCCCGAGTACACAGGTGGAGCAACGCGAGGCGTGGTCGGTAAGTGCGATTCGAGTGAGCACGGGCGGGGCGACTGAATTTCGGGAAAGTGAAATGAGTAATTCTTGTGATGCAACTCAGCTTATTATAACGGCGACCTTCTTGTCCTCGGACATTTCCGATGCGGCAAAACGCGTCAATTACGCTTAGTTCGCAACAGCAAAACGAAAACCTTGGCCCATATCAAAAGAGCGTCAAAAAGATGAGTGCTGCAGCGCTTCTCAGCGTTTTTCTGATTGCATTGCTCGGCGGTGTGCATTGTCTGGCGATGTGCAGCGGGATCGCGCTCGCGGCCGAACGTGGAACTGTGGCGGTACGGGTCGTGTCGCGCCGCCGGCTATGGTTCGAGCAGGTCGTCATGCATGCCGGCCGGTTGACCACCTACGCGCTGCTTGGCGCAATCATGGGTGCGATGGGCGCGACCTTCTGGCGCCAGCAATGGCTGCCGATTCAACGCGGCTTGTTTGCCTTCGCCAGTGTATTGCTACTCGCCTATGGGACCATGCTGCTCGTGCGTTCCGCCGGAGATGCGTGGCGCAGTGTGTGGCTCGAGCGCTTGCTCGGCCGCGTCGCTGGCGGCCTGTCTCGGGGGGCTGCCACACTGGGCGGCACGCTGCAACGTCAGCCGCCGTTCCTACGCCGCTATATCACGGGTATGGCCTGGGGACTGGTGCCGTGCGGCATGGTCTACGGCGCATTGGCTGTGGCGTTGCTGGCAGGCAACGCTGCCTCCGGGGCGGTGGTCATGCTCGCCTTTGGTGCGGGTACGCTGCCCAACCTGTTGATGATGTCTGGCTTCGCTGGGTGGCTGCGCGGCTTGTCGCGCCGCCGGTGGGCGCGTGGCGCGGCCGGCGTCGCCATCGCCGGGTTCGGCATATGGGGGCTGGTGCACGCGATCTGGCTGCCAGAGATGCTCAACGCACACGGATTCTGTCTGGTACTGTAGGCGTTTAAAGCACGCGTAAATTGCCATCCGACCTGGGATAGGAAGGCTAGATCATCTTCCCGGTTGCGGCGCCGCTGGAAATTGCCCTACAATCGCTAACAATTCGATTCGCCACCCGCGCAAATCAACAATCCCAAGCGCGGCGCCAAGCGATGCCCTCCAGCGGTAGTGTCACCCTGGACAGTCGATTCGGGTGGACTGCCATTCTTCTTGGTAGTCGTCCGGTGCAGTATCCGTCCACATGGCGGCGGAAGAAATTGCCCTTGTGGTGCCTGACCGGCACCGGATCAACTCGCTCCTCCGGCCCTTACTTTGCGGGCACAGCCACTGCGTTTCGGTGCAGGGTCCAATTGAATCGATTGGCCTTTGCGCTCCGGGCCCGGGCGGGCAACAGCAACCAGAAATGCCGCGTGCGTCGCGGCGGGACGACAAACCTCAAGCGTGACGGCAATTCGCCGCGCGCGAGCAATGACGAGCCGCTCAACCCGATGAATACCCAAGAGGCGAAGATCGTCCTCGAAACCGCGCTGATCTGCGCGCAGGACCCGTTGCGAGTCAATGACTTGCGCAAGCTATTCGACGAAGATGTTTCCGCAGACACCATCCGTGTGCTGCTCGAGGAGCTGCGCCAGGACTGGCTGAATCGCGGTGTCGAACTGGTTGCGCTGGCCTCCGGCTGGCGTCTGCAGAGCCGCCCCGAGATGCGTGTGTATCTCGACCGCCTGCATCCGGAAAAGCCGCCCAAGTACTCGCGCGCCGTGATGGAGACGCTTGCGATCATCGCTTACCGCCAGCCGGTCACGCGCGGCGATATTGAAGACATTCGCGGTGTTACGGTCAACACGCAGGTCATCAAGCAGATTGAAGACCGCGGCTGGATCGAAGTCATCGGTCATCGCGACGTGCCCGGCCGCCCTGCGCTGTATGCAACGACCAAGCAGTTTCTCGATGACCTTGGCTTGCGCTCGCTGGACGAGTTGCCGCCGCTCGAAGATGCCCGCGCCCAGGCGCAGGCGAGCCTGCTGGAGCAGGGCGCCATCGAATTCGAGGGCGGCGCAATTGCGGTGGAAGAACTGACAGCGCTGGTCAACGACGTGCCGGAAGGTGCAGAGGCTTCGGTGGCGGAAGCGGCCGGATCGCCGGTTGCCGAGGCTTCCGTTGAGGCGGCTGCTGAAACACTAGCGCAACCTGAGATGGCGCCGCGCGACGAGCCGGCCCTGGAAACCGAGCCTCAAGCGGTGAGTGCGGCCGAGGTTGCGTCAGGGCCAGAACACAAAACACCGGTCGAGCCGCCCGCGGCTGCCGCCAATGAACATTCGTAACGCCATGCCCGCCGCGCAGTCCGCGGATGGCTTGAACCCCTAGATTTGAAAGACGTTGTGAGCACTCAGCCAGACTCCATGGATACACGTATGCCGGCCGACGCCGACGCTCAGCCGCCGCGACAAGACGGCGGTGATGGGACTGAGGCCACCCCTCGCCGCAAGGGATTGCGCCGAGGCTTGCGCAACCTCGTGGCTTCGCGCCGCCAGCAGCAGGAGGGTCGACCCGAAGGCGAAGTGGCTGAGGCGGGTGCCGCAGACGCCGGCCAAGCTGCGCAACCGCGCAAGAGCCGCGCCCCCCGGGCACGCAAGCCGAAAGAGGCAGTGGGAGAGCCGGCGGTCGTTGCCGCGGAAGGCGCAGTTCCTACGGAACAGGCGCCCGCCGAAGGGCAGGGCGAGCGACGTGGCCCGCGCGGCCGTTTCGGCAAGAATCGCCGTCGCCAGGGCGAAGGCCAGCCGGCAGAACGCGCGGAGCGCAGCGAGCGCACGGAAGGTGCAGTTGGCAAGAACGCGGGCGGTCGTGGCAAGCAGCAGAACCGCAACGGCAAACCGCAAGGCAAGGCGGGCGGCCAGAATCAGAATCGCGGCAGCAAGGGGCCGAAGGGCGGCAAGGGCTCAGAAGATGTCTTCCAATACGTGATTTCCGGTGCGTATGACTCGGAGGCCGACACCGGCGGCGCATCGCAGCCTCCCAAGACGCGCGAACTGACTTCCGATGATGACGCGCCCAAGCTGCACAAGATCCTGGCTGATGCTGGACTGGGTTCGCGCCGTGACATGGAGGATCTGATCCTGCAGGGTCGCGTCTCCGTGAATGGTCTGCCGGCCCACATTGGCCAACGCATTCTCGCGACCGACCAGGTGCGCGTGAATGGCAAGCTTATCCAGCGCAAGCTGCCGAACAAGCCGCCGCGCGTGCTGCTATATCACAAGCCGGCCGGTGAAATCGTCAGCCAGTCCGATCCGGAAGGCCGTCCGACCGTGTTCGATGCATTGCCGCGCATGAAGACTGGCAAGTGGGTCGCCGTGGGTCGCCTCGACTTCAACACCGAGGGCCTGCTGATCTTCACGACCTCTGGCGACATCGCCAACCGTTTCATGCATCCGCGCTATGGCGTTGAACGTGAATATGCGGTGCGTACGCTGGGCGAATTGGCTGAGACCGACCGCCAGAAGCTGCTGCACGGTATCCCGCTCCAGGACGGCGAGGCCAACTTCCTGCGCTGCGTCGACGGCGGCGGCGAGGGTGTCAACCACTGGTACCACGTGGCCCTGACCGAAGGCCGGAACCGTGAAGTCCGACGTATGTTCGAGGCGGTCAATCTGACCGTGTCGCGCCTGATCCGTACGCGCTATGGCAGCTTCGTGCTGCCGCGTGGCCTCAAGCGCGGCCGCTGGCAGGAGGTGTCGGCAGAGGACGTGCGTACGCTGATGGGCACGCTGGGCATGAAGGTGCCGACGGCGAGTTCTGGCGGCGGCCAAGATCGCCAGGGCAACCGTCGCCGTGGGCCCGCGCCGGTACTAATGGGCCCGATGTCGTCCGGTTTTGCTGGGGAAGCGAACTTCCAGTCACGCGGTATGGGCATCGAGAACGGGAATCGCGCGCAACCCGCGCAGCGCCGTCCGTCCAGCCCGCGTCAGCCGGATCCGATGCAGACGTCCATGGGCTACATCAATGTGGGAGGCCCGACCACGCTCACAGCGCGGACTCGTATGGGCGATCGTGCGAACGGCCGTGGCGGTGCGGGGACGGGTGGTGGCATGCGTGATGGCAATCGCATACCCGGCAACAAGCGCCCCGGAAAGAGCGCTGGCGGCATGCCGAACGGCAACAAGGCGCCACGCGGTGGTGGCAAACGCGGCGGTAAGCGTTAAAAATGCGGGCGTTGTGTGCGGCATTCGTCGCAACGCCCCATTTTGTGGCGGCTTTGGGGCAATTTTTGCGTTTTGCCTCGAAGCGTATTACAATGTGAGTCTAATCAAAAGTCATCCTGCAGAAGATGGGCGAATGATATGGGCGTTGCGCCCATTTTTTTTTGCTTCAGCAGGTTGGCCATACCGGGAAATTCTTCAGGAAAAACGTGCATCTGACTGATCTGATTGAGAAAACCCTCACCGCCATGGGGTATGAGCTGGTGGAAGTGGAGCGCGCGCCTGCCGGGCTGCTGCGCGTGTATATCGATCAGGCAGAGAACGGCGTCGTCATTGAAGATTGCGAAAAAGTGAGTCATCAACTCACGCGCGTGTTCGAAGTTGAAAACGTCAACTACGAACGGCTGGAAGTGTCGTCGCCTGGGCTGGACCGCCCGCTACGCACGCTCGCCGACTTCACGCGCTTCGCCGGCCTTGAGGCCAAGGTGACGCTGCGCTTGCCGGTGAATGGACAGAAGAATTTCACGGGAATCATTCAGGCTCCGACGGGCGAGCCAGGCCAGGAACGGATCGGCCTTGAGTTTGAGGGCAAGGAAGGCCCTGCGCTGCTGGAATTCACGCTGTCGGAACTCGACCGCGCCCGGCTGGTGCCCGTGCTGGACTTCAAAGGAAATCGAAACAAAGGGAACAAGCAATGAGCCGCGAAGTTCTGTTGCTCGTCGATGCGCTTGCGCGCGAAAAAAACGTCGACAAGGATGTGGTGTTCGGGGCGCTGGAAGCTGCACTGGCTTCGGCGACCAAGAAGCGCTTTGAAGAAGACGTGGATGTGCGCGTGGCGATCGACCGTGAGTCGGGCGAACACGAAACCTTCCGTCGCTGGCTCGTCGTTCCCGACGATGCAGGCCTGCAGGAGCCGGACAAGCAGATTCTGCTGTTCGAAGCCAAGGAGCAGAACCCTGACCTCGACGTCGACGATTTTGTCGAAGAGCAGATCGAATCGGTCGAGTTTGGCCGCATCGGCGCGCAGGCTGCCAAGCAGGTGATCCTGCAGCGCATCCGCGATGCCGAGCGCGAGCAGATCCTGAACGATTACCTGGATCGTGGCGAGAAGGTCATGACCGGCACGATCAAGCGCGCCGACAAGAAGGGCCTGATCGTAGAAACCGGTCGCGTCGAGGCGCTGCTGGCCCGCGACCAGATGATCCCGAAGGAAAACCTGCGTACGGGCGACCGCGTCCGCGCATACATCCTGAATGTCGACCGTACCGCACGCGGCCCGCAGATCGAGCTGTCCCGCACCTGCCCGGAGTTCCTGATCAAGCTCTTCGAAAACGAAGTGCCGGAAATGGAACAGGGCCTGCTGGAGATCAAGGCCGCCGCGCGCGATCCGGGCGTGCGTGCGAAAATCGCAGTCGTTGCACATGACAAGCGCATCGACCCGATTGGCACCTGCGTCGGCGTGCGCGGCACCCGTGTGACCGCCGTGCGTAACGAAGTTGGTGGCGAAGCTGTAGACATCGTGCTGTGGTCGGAAGACCCGGCGCAGTTCGTGATTGGTGCGCTGGCGCCGGCACAAGTGCAGTCCATCGTCGTGGACGAGGAAAAGCACAGCATGGACGTGGTGGTCGACGAGGAAAATCTCGCCGTGGCCATCGGCCGTAGCGGCCAGAACGTTCGCCTGGCGTCGGAATTGACCGGCTGGCAGATCAACATCATGACGCCGGCAGAATCTGCGCAGAAGCAGGCGGAAGAAAGCTCCGTCGTTCGTCAGTTGTTCATGGCGAAGCTGGACGTGGACGAAGAGGTTGCCGACATCCTGATCGAAGAGGGCTTCAGCTCGCTCGAGGAAGTGGCCTACGTGCCGCTGCAGGAAATGCTGGAAATCGAAGCGTTCGACGAAGACACCGTCAACGAGCTGCGTAATCGCGCTCGCGACGTGCTGTTGACGATGGAGCTGGCGAAGGAAGAAAGGGTCGAGAAGGTGTCGCAAGACCTGCGCGACCTCGAGGGGCTGACCCCGGAGCTGATCGGCAAGCTGGCCGAGGGGAACATCCAGACGCGCGACGACTTGGCCGAGCTGGCCGTGGACGAATTGGTCGAGATGACCGGCGTCGACGAAGAACAAGCCAAGGCGCTGATCATGAAGGCGCGTGAACACTGGTTTTCGTGAGTCGCATAAACGTTGATCGTTTATCGCAATCCTCACTGAAACCAAGCATCGAAAGGGTTTGAATGGCAAGCACAACAGTTGCCCAGCTCGCTGGCGAATTGAACCGTAGTGCATCAGCACTGCTGGAACAATTGCAGGCCGCGGGCGTGCAAAAGGCGACGCCGGAAGACGTCATCACCGAATCGGACAAGACCCGTTTGCTCGACTATCTCAAGCGAGCACACGGCAGCGCCGAGGATGGCGCGCGCAAGAAGATCACGATCACCAAGCGCGAAACCAGCGAAATCCGCCAGGCGGATGCCACGGGTAAGACGCGTACCGTGCAAGTGGAAGTCAAGAAGAAGCGCGTGCTGGTCAAGCGTGATGAGCCGAACGCGGCACAGGCTGAATCGGAAGCGGCTGAGGCTGCGCCGGTGGTCGATGCCGAGGAAGTCGCGCGTCGCGAGGAAGAACATCGTCGCCAGGCCGAATTGCTGGCTCGTCAAGAAGCCGAACTCAAGGCGCGCCAGGAAGCGATGGAGCGCGAGGAAGCTGAGCGGCGCGCCCGTCAGGAGGCCGCCGAGGCCGAGCAGAAGCGTCAGGCTGAACTCGCTGCCAAGAAAGCGGAAGAGGAGGCCGTTGCTGCCCGCGCTGCTGCTGAAGCGTCGGACGAAGCCCCGCGCCGCAAGGCCGAGGAAGACGCCGCGCGTCTGGCAACCGAGCGCGAAGCCGCGCAGAAGGCTGCTGACGAGGCGCGCGTCGCTGCCGACAAGATCAAGGCCGAGGAAGACGCCGCGCGTAAGCGCCGCGAAGCTGCCGAAGCAGAAGCCCGCGCGATCCGCGAGATGATGAGCGCCCCGGCTCGCGTGCTGAAGACGCCCGCCGAGCGGAAGGCTGAAGAGGTCAAGAAGGCAGAGCAATCGGGCACGCTGCATAAGCCTGTGAAGCCGGCCGGCGAAGCACGCCCGGCTGCGGCTGCCAAGAAGCCGGCTGCCCCGGCACCTGCCGCTGCTGCACCGAGCTCGCCGTCGGGTGACAAGAAGGGCGGTCGCGGCAAGTCGGGTTGGCAAGACGACAACCGTACCGGAAAGCGCGGCGGCCTGAAGACGCGCGGCGACACGGGCGGCGGTGCCGACGGCTGGCGCTCCGGCTCCAAGGGCGGCCGCAACCGTCATGGCGACGACAACCGCAATGCCTTCCAGGCACCGACCGAGCCGGTCGTGCGTGAAGTGCACGTGCCGGAAACCATCTCCGTTGCCGATCTGGCGCACAAGATGTCGGTCAAGGCCGCTGAAGTCATCAAGCAGATGATGAAGCTCGGCCAGATGGTCACGATCAACCAGGTACTGGACCAAGAGACCGCGATGATCGTGGTCGAAGAAATGGGCCACCAGGCGGTCGCAGCCAAGCTGGACGATCCGGAAGCGATGCTGGTTGGGGACGTGCAGGAGCAAACCAACGCCGAAGCCGAAACCCGTCCGCCGGTTGTCACCGTCATGGGCCACGTCGACCACGGCAAGACCTCGCTGCTGGACTACATTCGTCGCGCCAAGGTTGCGGCGGGCGAGGCCGGTGGCATCACGCAGCACATCGGCGCGTATCACGTCGAAACCGATCGCGGCGTCATTACGTTCCTGGACACCCCGGGCCACGAGGCCTTCACGGCCATGCGTGCACGCGGTGCGAAGGCGACCGATATTGTGATTCTGGTAGTGGCGGCCGACGATGGCGTCATGCCGCAGACGAAGGAAGCCATCGCGCACGCGAAGGCGGCCGGGGTGCCCATTGTGGTTGCGATCACCAAGGTCGACAAGCCCGAAGCCAACCCCGACCGTGTCAAGCAGGAACTGGTGGCTGAGAGCGTGATTCCGGAAGAGTACGGCGGCGATGTGCCGTTCGTGCCGGTATCCGCCAAGACTGGCGAAGGTATCGACAGCCTGCTGGAAAACGTGCTGCTGCAAGCCGAAGTGCTGGAACTCAAGGCGCCGGTCAACGCGCCGGCCAAGGGTCTGGTGGTGGAAGCGCAGTTGGATAAGGGCAAGGGTCCGATCGCTACGGTGCTCGTGCAGAGCGGTACGCTCAAGCGCGGCGACGTGGTGCTTGCGGGCACCGCCTATGGCCGCGTGCGCGCCATGCTGGACGAAAACGGCAAGCCGGCCAAGGAAGCTGGTCCGTCGATCCCGGTGGAAATTCAGGGTCTGTCGGAAGTGCCGGGTGCCGGTGAAGAAGTGCTGGTGCTGCCGGACGAACGTAAGGCACGCGAAATCGCGCTGTTCCGCCAAGGCAAGTTCCGCGATGTGAAGCTGGCACGCCAACAGGCTGCCAAGCTGGAAAACATGCTGGAACAGATGAGCGAAGGCGACGTGAAGTCGCTGCCGCTGATCATCAAGGCCGACGTGCAGGGCTCGCAGGAAGCGCTGGTGCATTCGCTCAAGAAGCTGTCGACCGACGAAGTGCGTGTGCAGATTGTGCACGCTGCCGTGGGCGGTATCACCGAGTCGGACGTCAATCTGGCAACCGCGTCGAAGGCCGTCATCATCGGCTTCAACACGCGGGCCGACGCCGGTGCGCGCAAGCTGGCGGAAAACCACGGCATCGACATCCGCTACTACAACATCATCTATGACGCTGTGGATGAGGTGAAGGCGGCGATGTCGGGCATGCTGTCGCCGGAGAAGCGCGAAGAGACGACGGGCCTTGTCGAGGTGCGCCAGGTCTTCCACGTGCCGAAGGTTGGCGCAGTGGCTGGCTGTATGGTGCTGGACGGCTTCGTCAAGCGCAATTCGCTGGTGCGGGTACTGCGTGCGAACGTGGTCATCTTCTCGGGCGAACTCGATTCGCTCAAGCGCTTCAAGGACGACGTGAAGGAAGTGAAGCAAGGCTTCGAGTGCGGCCTGTCGATCAAGAACTTCAACGACGTTCAGGAAGGCGATCAGCTCGAGGTCTACGAGATCACTGAGGTGGCGCGTACGCTGTAATACGTTGGCCGGGCGCTGCGGTGTCCGGCTCGACTTTGCGACGGTGGCCCGGGCGCGTCCCGCGCCACCGTTTTGTCTTTTTGGGCCAGCCGGCGCATGCTGTCGGCGCCCATGTGAGGAATACTCTATGCCGAAGAAATCCGGATCGGCCGCTGGCCGCAACGTGCGCATCGCCGATCAGATCCAGCGCGATCTGGCCGAGTTGATCCAGCGCGAAATCAAGAACCCGGCAATGGGCCTGGTGACGCTGCAATCCGTGACGCTCACGCCAGACTACGCGCACGCCAAGATCTACTTCACGGTGCTGGGTGCCGAGCCGGAAGTCGCCGGCGCCATCCTGAACGAGAAGGCGGGCTACCTGCATTCGCTGTTGTTCAAGCGCCTGCACATCCATACGGTGCCGACACTGCATTTCCACTTCGACGGTTCGGTCGAGCGCGGTATCGAGATGTCGCGCCTGATCGATGAGGCCAACGCCACGCGTGCCAAAGACGATTGAGATGGCTGAGCACCAAGTGCCCAGGCCCCAAAAGCCGCCGCGGCGTGATGTGCATGGCGTGCTGCTCCTAGACAAGCCGATCGGCTGGTCGAGCAACGATGCGCTGATCCGCGCCAAACGCCTGCTGTGGGCCAAGAAGGCGGGGCACACCGGCACGCTCGATCCGCTTGCTACGGGCCTGTTGCCCCTGTGTTTTGGCGAGGCGACCAAGTTTTCGCAGGATCTGCTCGATGCGGACAAGACGTACGAAACCGTCGTGCGCCTCGGGATCAGGACGAGTACCGCAGACGCGGAAGGCGAGGTGCTGAGCGAGCGCCCGGTATCGGTCACGCCCGAGCGACTGCAGGCAGCCATCGCGCGCTTCGTCGGCGAGATCGACCAGGTGCCGCCGATGCACTCGGCGCTGAAGAAGGACGGCAAGCCGCTGTACGAGTACGCCCGTGCGGGGCAAACGGTGGAACGTGCTGCGCGTCGGGTAACGATCTACGGGATTGATCTGCTGGCAACCGACCTGCAATCGGCCGAACCGACGATCACGTTACGCGTGTCATGCAGCAAAGGCACCTACATCCGTACGTTGGGTGAAGACATTGGGGAGGCGCTGGGCTGCGGCGGGCATCTGGTTGCGCTGCGTCGCACCCAGGTGGGCAACCTCACGCTGGACGGCGCCGTGACGCTCGAAGCGTTGGACGCTGCTGCTGAAGATGCACGTGGTGCATTGCTGGCGCCGGTCGATGCGCTGTTGCAGACATTGCCGCGCGTGGAGCTGGATGCGCAAGAGAGCCGTCGCTTCCTGCATGGCCAGCGCTTGCCGTTGCAATTGGCGTTGCCGAATGCTGACCAGGTGCGCGTCTACGGCGTGCGTGACGCGATCGCGGCGGATGCCACTGCGTCGCTGCTCGGAGTGGCTGCCTGGCAAGGCGGTGTGCTCCGGCCGGAGCGGCTCGTGCATCTTTGAGCCGATCGGTTGACCAAAAAAAGCCACGCGTAGCTGCGTGGCTTTTTTGTTCGCGCGATCTTGGATCAGTGGGCGCCGGCTGCCGCTTCCGCACCGGCGGCAGACTTCGCTGGCTTGGTCAACCAGATGAAGACGATCAGCACGATAAACAGCACGGCCGAAATCCAGAAGATATCGTTGGCACCCAGCATGGCGGCCTGCTGCGAGATCACGCGTTCGATCACGCCATTGGCCTGCAGGTTGGGCATGCCCAATTGCGTGTACTGGTTGATCGACGACGCATAGGCCGGGTTGTACGGATTCACGTGTTCAACCAGTTGCGCGTGGTGCAGGGCGGAGCGGTTGTCCCACACCGTGGTCGAGATCGATGCACCGATACCGCCGAACATGATCCGTACGAAGTTCGACAGACCCGATGCGGCCGGAATCCGCTCAGGCGACAGGCCCGACAGGATGATCGACGTGAGCGGGATGAAGAACATCGCCATGGCCGCGCCCTGGATCAGCGTCGGGATCATCAGCGTCCAGGTATCCACTTGCACGGTAAAGCGCGAGCGCATCCAGAACACCAGCGCGAAGGTCATAAACGCCGTGGTCGCGACCCAGCGTGCATCCATCTTCGGCAGGTTCTTGCCGATCACGGGCGAGAGAATGATGGCGAAGATGCCCACCGGTGCCATGATCAGGCCCGCATCGGTGGCGGTGTAGCCGACGATGGTCTGCAGCCATAGCGGCAGGATCACGAGGTTGCCGAAGAACAGGCCGTACGCCACGGAGATGGCGACGACACCCGCGCTGAAGTTGCGGCCCTTGAACAGCGTCAGATCCACCACGGGGTGATCTTCGGTCAGCTCCCATATGAGGAAGAACGCGAAGCCCACGATGGCGACGACCGTCAGCACCACGACTTCGGTCGAGTTGAACCAGTCGAGTTCCTTGCCGCGATCGAGCATCAACTGAAGCGAGCCGACCCACAGGATCAACAGCGCCAGGCCGATCTTGTCGATGGGCAGCGAACGTGTCGGCGATTCACGGTCCTTGTAGATGACCCACGTCGCATAAGCAGCCAGGATGCCCACCGGGATGTTGATGTAGAAGATCCAGGGCCAGCTCATGTTGTCGGAGATCCAGCCGCCGAAGATCGGGCCCATGATTGGCGCGACCAGCGTCGTCATACCCCACAGCGCCAACGCCATTGAGCTTTTGGCGGGCGGATAGGTCGACAGCAGCAACGATTGCGACAGCGGAATCATTGGGCCCGCCACAGCGCCCTGGATGATCCGGGCGGCGATCAGCATGCCCATATTGGGCGCCAGCCCGCACGCCCAAGACGACAACACGAACAGCAGGATCGACGTGACGAACAGGCGCACTTGCCCGAAACGCTGCGTCAACCACCCCGTAAGCGGCACCGAGATGGCATTGGCCACCGCAAACGAGGTGATGACCCACGTGCCCTGGTTCGGGGCCACGCCGAGGTCGCCCGAAATGGCCGGGATCGACACGTTGGCGATGGACGAATCCAGCACGTTCATGAAGGTGGCCAGCGACAGCGCAACTGTGCCGATCGCCAGTTTGGCGCCGGTCAGTGGCGGTAGCGGCTTGGGCGCGGCGGTAGCCATGCGTCAGACCTTGGGTGCGGGTTGCGAAGTGCGCGGAGCCGATACGGCCGGCACGTTGGAAGCGGCCGGCGCCGTTGCACCGCCGCGACCTGCGTTGGCGCTGATGATGCTCGCGATGACCTGATCGGCGTCCTTGCCGGCCTGATCGTAGACGGTGGTTTGCAACGGCGATGCAGCCGGTGCGGTGGCCAGGCTCTGGCCGCCTTCATCATGGATGTCGACCTTGGCTTCCATCGACAGACCCACACGCAGCGGATGGTCCTTCAGCTCCTTCGGGTCGAGCGACACGCGCACCGGCAGGCGTTGCACCACCTTGATCCAGTTGCCGGTGGCGTTCTGTGCCGGCAGCAGCGAAAACGCCGAGCCCGTACCCGCCGAGAAGCCGACCACCTTGCCGTGGTACGTCACGCTGCTGCCATACACGTCGGCCACCAGTTCAACCGGCTGGCCCACGCGCATATGGCGCACCTGCACTTCCTTGAAGTTGGCGTCCACCCAGAGCTGATCCAGCGGCACGATGGCCATCAGCGGCGTGCCAGGCGCGACGCGCTGGCCGACCTGCACCGAACGCTTGGCTACATAGCCCGTGACAGAGGCGGGCAGGCTCGTACGCGCATAGGCGAGATAAGCCTCGCGGACCTTCGCCGCGGCTTGCAACACGTTCGGGTGACGCTCCAGCGTGGTCTGCTCGGTCAGCACGCGGTTGCCCTGCAGTTGTTCCTTGGCGGCTTCCAGGGCGGACTGCGCAGCCTGCACAGCGGTTTGTGCGTGCGAGATTTCTTCCTGCGAGACGGCGCCCGTACCGGCGATCTGCTTGCGGCGCGCCAGATCATCCTTGGCCTTGGCGAGATCGCTCTCGCGCATGGCGAGCGTGGCGGTGTAGGCGCTGGTGTTCGAATAGAGCGTGCGTACCTGGCGCACCGTCTGCGCTAGCGCGGCTTCGGCCTGCTCTAGTGCGACGCGCGCATCGGCACGGTCCAGTTCGATCACGGGCTGGCCGGAGGTCACAAGCTGCGTGTCATCGGCGCGAATGGCGATCACGGTGCCCGCCACCTGCGGCGTCACCTGGACCACGTTGCCTTGCACGTATGCATCGTCGGTGGACTCGAACCAGCGGCCGTACAGGCCCCAGTAGAGGCCGTAGCCGACGCCGGCAACCACCAGTGCGGCGGCCAGCGTGGTCAGCATGCGCTTGCGCTTGCCGTTGCCGTTGCCGTTGCCGTTGCCGTTGCCGGTAGGCGTTGCCGCGGGGGCTGCGGGCGCGGGAGCAGCGGACGGTGCGGCTTGGGGCTTGTTGTCACTCATGATGTTGGCTCGAAAGAATGCGTTGGAACGGTCGGTTCAGTTCAATTCAGTACAGGTCAGCCATGCGAGGCGGCGGCCTCAGGCTTGGCGCCCGGCAGGTCTTCTGCCGTATAGCCGCCGCCGAGGGCCTTGATGAGGGCCATCTGTGCGTCGAGTCGGCGTGCCTGCAGGTCGGTCGCGAGCTTGCGTTGCTGCAGCACGGTCGTCTCGGCATTCAGCACCACCAGCTGGGTGCCGAGGCCTGCGCTGTAGCGCGTACGGGCCAGGCTGTAGGCGCGCTCGGCCTCGCTCAGGGCGGTACGCTGGATCGCGATCTGAGCATCGATGCTGTGCAGCGCGGTGATCTGGTCAGCGGTGTCGTGCAGGGCTTCGGTCAGCGTCTGGTTGTAGCTGGCGACGGCGGCGTCATAGTTGGCGTACTTGCCCCGCAGGTTGGCGCGCAGCTTGCCGCCCTCGAAGATCGGCAGCTTGAGCGCCGGACCGATGCCGAGCTGACGCGATGCGCCGAGCAGCAGGTTTTCCGGCGCGATCGAAGCCAGCCCCAGGAATGCAGTCAGGCTGATATCCGGCAGGAACTGTGCCTTGGCCACGTCGATGTCCTTCGACGCTGCTTCCACTCGCCAGCGTGCAGCCACGAGATCCGGGCGGCGGCCGATCAGATCGATGGTCAGATTGTTCGGCAGCTTGGGCGTGGCTTGTGCGAGTAGCGTCGGGCGCGCAATCGTCAAGCCGCGGTCCGGGCCCTTGCCCAGCAGCGCAGCCAGCTGGTTGCGTGCCAGCGTGATCTGCTCGTCAACCTGCTCCAGTTCCGTCTGCGCGGCAGCCACGTTGGCGCGCGCCTGCGTGGTCTCGACTTGCGTATCCAGGCCGGCACGCAAGCGTTGGCCGGCAAGGTTGGTCAAATCCTTGCGCTGCGCGATGGACCGTTCGGCCACGTCGCGCTGCGCGTAGAGTGCAGCCAGCTTGGCGTAGGTGCGTGCCACCGTGGTCGACAGCATCAGTCGCGAAGCCTGGCTTTCCGCTTCGATCGACTTGTCGTCGGACAGCGCGGCTTCCAATGCGGAGCGATTCTTGCCCCAGAAATCCAGGTCGTAACTCACGCCTAGCTGGATCTTCGATTCTGTGAACCAGCGGCCGGCCAGCGGCGTGCCTTCAAACATGTCGTATTCCGATAGACGCTGGCGCGTCATGTCGGCATCGAGCCCGACGCTCGGATACAGATTGCCGCGCACGACATCGGCCATCGCACGCGAAGCTCGGACGCGGGCAAAGGCGACTTGCAGGTTCGGGTTGTCCTTGATGGCCTCATCCACCAGCGCGCGCAATTGCGGATCGTTGAACTGATCGACCCAGTTCTGCGAAGGCCACTGGCCGCCTTCTGAGGGCAACGATTGCGCGCTCGCCAGCTGCCCCGGTGATGTCAGCGTCTGCGTGCTATGCGAATTGCCGAGGTTCGCGCAACCAGCCAGCACGGCCAGCGTCACGGCGGAAAGCGCCACGCCCAGGCGTGCCGGCCATTGCGCGCGCGTGTTGCCAGCGCGGCTTAGGGGCGAAGGTGCCTGAGGGGCGGAGTTCAAGGCGTTCATGTTGTTCGATGTATCAAGCGGTCGGGGAGAGCAAGAAGCGTTTGGTGCTGCGTGTCCATTTCGGACAAGGTGGCGTCAGTGTCAGTGATCGGCGGGGCGCATGCGGTGGCCCTCCGTGGCGGCACCGTTGTCGAGAATGCGCTTGAGAAGTCCGCGCAGCGTATCGACGTCGCCCGGCGTGAAGCCGGCAAAGAAACGGTTCAGCACGTGCGTATAGATGGCCGGCATGCGGTCGGCCAAGTCCCGGCCGGCTTCGGTCACCTCCAGATGCACGACGCGGCGGTCGGATTCGCTGCGCACGCGCTCGATCAAGCCGCGCTTTTCCATGCGGCTGAGCATGCGTGTAAGCGAACCGATGTCGGTGTTCAGTTCGCGGCCGAGGTCGGTCGCGGTCTGGCATCGGCCGTTAGCGAGCAGCACCAGGCAACTGGCCTGGGAATGGGTCACGTCCATCGCGGCAACTTCCTGCTCGATGGCCATGGACAGCGCTGTCTTGGCGCGCCCCACGAGGTAGCCCACGCTTTCGCACATGCGGTAGTCCTCCACCCGGAAGAGCGTTCCGGCAGCAACTTCGGTGGCGGGTCTTGTCTGTTTGGACATCTTATGTATGCACAATCATTGTCCGGACAAATATACGAATTGACGCAGCAAACGGCAAGGTACTGAATGTGTGATTCCAGTTTTAGAAATAATGAGTGATCCTATATTCACCCGATCCACGTTCCTTCACCGATTCGTCAACGAGTGTCATGTCTTGCGCATCGCAGCATGCTAGAATGTCAGGTTATTCCGCGAGCTGAATTTGGGTGCTGTCCCGGGCTCGTGTCACGTCTTTTCGAGTTCACATTCCATGCGCGCGCTTCGCAACATCGCCATCATTGCCCACGTTGACCACGGCAAAACCACACTGGTCGACCAGCTCCTTCGCCAAGCCGGCACGTTCCGCGAGAACGAACAGATCGCCGAGCGCGTGATGGATTCGAACGACATCGAAAAAGAGCGCGGCATCACGATCCTGGCCAAGAACTGCGCGGTCGAATACAACGGCACGCACATCAACATCGTCGACACGCCGGGGCACGCGGACTTCGGTGGTGAAGTGGAGCGTGTGCTCTCGATGGTCGATGGTGTGCTGCTGCTGGTGGATGCCGTGGAAGGCCCGATGCCGCAAACGCGTTTTGTGACGCGCAAGGCGCTGGCCCTGGGCCTGAAACCGATCGTCGTGATCAACAAGGTGGACCGCCCGGGCGCGCGTCCGGAGTGGGTGATCAACCAGACCTTCGACCTGTTCGACAAGCTGGGCGCCAATGATGACCAACTCGATTTCCCGGTGGTGTATGCATCGGGCCTGAACGGCTACGCCGGCCTGACCGACGACGTGCGCGAAGGCGACATGAAGCCGCTGTTCGAGACCATTCTCGACAAGGTGCCGCAGCGTAACGACGACCCGAACGGTCCGTTCCAACTGCAGATCATCTCGCTGGACTACTCGAGCTACGTCGGCAAGATCGGCGTTGGCCGCATTACGCGTGGCCGCGTGCGTCCGCTGCAGGACGTGGTGGTCAAGTTCGGCCCGGAAGGCAACCCGATCAAGGGTCGTATCAATCAGGTGCTGAAGTTCCGCGGTCTGGAGCGCGAACTGGTGCAGGAAGCCGAAGCTGGCGACATCGTGCTGATCAACGGTATTGAAGAACTGGGCATCGGCTGCACCGTGTGTGCGCCGGACGCCCAGGAAGCCCTGCCGATGCTGAAGGTGGACGAGCCGACGCTGACGATGAACTTCTGCGTCAACACCTCGCCGCTGGCAGGCCGTGAAGGCAAGTTCGTGACGAGCCGCCAGCTGCGCGACCGTCTGGACCGTGAGCTGAAGTCGAACGTGGCACTGCGCGTGAAGGACACCGGCGACGACACGGTTTTCGAAGTGTCGGGCCGTGGCGAACTGCACCTGACGATTCTGGTGGAAAACATGCGCCGTGAAGGCTACGAGCTGGCCGTGTCGCGCCCGCGCGTGGTGTTCAAGGAAATCGACGGTGTGAAGTGCGAGCCGTTCGAGCGCCTGACCGTGGACGTGGAAGACGGCCACCAGGGCGGCGTGATGGAAGAGCTGGGCCGCCGCAAGGGCGAACTGCTCGACATGGCGTCGGATGGCAAGGGCCGCACGCGTCTGGAATACCGCATTCCGGCCCGTGGCCTGATCGGCTTCCAGGGCGAATTCCTGACGCTCACGCGCGGCACGGGCCTGATCAGCCACATCTTCGACGACTACTCCCCGGTCAAGGAAGGCGACCTGGGCGAGCGTCACAACGGCGTGTTGATCTCGCAGGACGACGGCGCTGCCGTGGCCTACGCGCTGTGGAAGCTGCAGGATCGCGGCCGCATGTTCGTGTCGCCGGGCGACGCGCTGTACGAAGGCATGATCATCGGCATCCACAGCCGCGATAACGATCTGGTCGTCAACCCGATCAAGGGCAAGCAGCTGACCAACGTGCGTGCGTCGGGTACCGACGAAGCCGTGCGCCTGGTCCCGCCGATTCAGATGTCGCTGGAATACGCGGTGGAATTCATCGCCGACGACGAGCTGGTGGAAGTCACGCCGAAGAGCATCCGCCTGCGCAAGCGTCACCTGAAGGAGCACGAGCGCAAGCGCGCATCGCGCGAAGAGGCGGTCTGATCGACATCGATCTGCCAGAAAAACGCCCCGAGATTCCGGGGCGTTTTTTTTGCTCGGCGATAACGCTGGCGTTATGCCCGAATGCGCGCGAAGCTCGTGCCGGATCTTCGACCAGGTCTTGCGCATATTCCAATCCGATGTGCGGGTGCCCGATCGGGCGGGCCAGCTACAGACTAATCCGCACTAGTAGGCGTGCCCCGCCACATTGCTGATCGTTGCCAGGCTTTCATATCCGCCCCACGAGGCGCCGATGCCGAACGGCGTCAGCGCATCGACGAAGCGTTTCGGGGGGGCGCATGGTGCGTGGGTCTCAAAGATGTGAGCGTCATGGCTGCGTGGCAGCGGCGCCCAGGCGAAAAGCGCCAAGTTCCTGCGCGTCGAGCTGGGCGAGCAGGCCGGTTTCCCAGGCCAGATATTGCCTTGCCGCAGCTTTATTGCCGTCATGCCGATCATGCACGAAGAAGAGATAGTCGATGCAAGCGGTGTCGGGCGGGACGTTCTCGGAACCTTCGGTGGCGTAGCCGGCAGCAGTCCACGCGGCAATGCCGCCCGCGAGCAAGTTCAGTCGCGATGCTGCCTCAGGTGCTCTGGCGCTCCAATCTGCCGCTGCGAGTGCTGCGATGCGCGGGTCGTCGGCGATCAGCACGGTATCGCGGTCCGGGGCCAGGGCTGGCAAGCGTGGACGAATGGCCCATGTGGCACCGGGCACGTGGGCGCGGCGAAAGCTCATGCTGGGGCGCAGGTCGATCACATGTGCGGTGCCGGCCGCGAGCGCAGTGGCGAGTGCTTGCGCGCTGAACTCGGGCAACGGCTGCGGCAACGCTGTTGTGGTTGCCGGCAGGCTCGCATGGCTGGCTAGGCCGTCGCGCAGCACATAGGCATCGTGACCAAGTTGCCGCAGCCAGCTGGCAACGATGGGCGCGCGGACGCCGTCGGCATCGAACAGCACGAGGCGCGCGTTGCGCACGCCGACGTACTGATCAGTTGCCTGGATCAACTGGCCGCCCGGCGCATGCTGGGCGCCTTGTAGGCTGCCAGAGGCGAATTCCTCAGGTGTGCGGACATCGCACAGGTAGAGGCTGTGTTCGCCTTGTGCAACCCAGCGTGCGAGCGTTGCCGCATCCACCTCGGGCACGGCAAAGCGCACGGCAAGTTGCTGACTGGCCTCGCGCATGTCCTTGACGGTAGCGGGCGCAACGACATCGGGATAGCGGCGGGTGCTGCCGTGTTCCAGTGGAAGGTCTTCCAGATACCAGCCTTGCGTGCCGTTCTCCAGCGCCATCACGGGGTTCGGGATGCCGAGGCTGATCAGCGTCTGCGCACCGATGATGCTGCGCGTGCGGCCCGCGCAGTTGACGACGATTGGGGTGGTTGCATCGGGGACAAGCTCGCGGATGCGCAGCCCCAGTTCGCCGTTCGGGCAGCAGATCGACGACGGGATCGTCATCTTCAGATATTCGCAGACGGGGCGGCCGTCGACGATGACGACGTCGTCGCTTCGTTCCCGCATGGCCGCTAGTTCGCGTGCGGTGACGCGCGGCGTGTGGTACGCCCTCTCCACGAGTTCTCCGAAAGTTTTGGATGGCACGTTAACGCCGGCAAACAGCGTAAAGCCTGCCTGCGCCCAGGCTTGTGCGCCGCCTTGCAGTACGTGCACGTTGGTGTAGCCGATGGTGCTCAGGCGATCGGCCGCGCGATCGGCAACGCCATCGTCGTCGTCATAAACGACCATGCGAACCGCGCGGCGTGGCGCAAGGCGCGGGGCGTCAATCTCAAGTCGGCTGTACGGCAGCGGGACGGCGTAGAAGAGGTGGGCTTCGCCGTACTGGCCGTGCTCGCGCACGTCGAACAGCGCGATCTCTGCGCCGTCGTGCAGCCACGCTTTCAGGGTCTGGGCGGTAACGGACGATGTCATCTCGATGCGAAACGAATCAAAAGGGGTTAGCGACGCCCCTCCGCGCAAGCAGCGCGAATTGCAGGCAACGCGATGCGGGTTGCGCCTGAAACCGATTCAGGGTCGGACTGTGATTTTCCTGCGGCTCGGTATCGGCCCGAACGTAGTGTTTCTTCAGTGTTATTTGTGTGTCCGGCAGGTTATCGGCCAGAATTGGGCCGCACAATTTAATTTTTAGCGGAAATCGATTAGAAACTCTGAAGTAACGGGATCAGGATGCGAAATCTGGACATCGATCTGCTGCGCACCTTCGTGGCGATCGCACAGTACGAAACATTTGCCGCGGCAGCGGCGCGGGTGGGACGCACGCAGTCGGCGGTTACGCAGCAGATGCAGCGGCTGGAGGAGGAAATGGGCTGCGCGCTGTTCGAAAAACGCGGCCGCCACAAGACGATGACGCCCGATGGCGTGCGGCTCGTCGCCTATGCGCACAAGATCCTGGCGCTGAACGACCAGGCCGTGCAGGTCATCCAGACCGGCGGCCCGATCGAGAAAATCCGGATTGGCTCACCCCACGATGTGGCCGATTCGATCCTGCCCAATCTGCTGCGGCGGTTGTCCAAGCTGTCGCCGGAATTGCAGATGGAAATCAACGTTGGCCGCAGCCCGTTCCTGATGGACGCGTTGCGCGATAAAACGCTCGATCTGGCGATCTCCACCCGCTATGACGATGCGTTTCCCGGCATCAAGCTGCGCACGTCGCCGATGGTGTGGATCTGCGCGGAAGACTTCATCTTCAATCCCGCCGCGCCGGTGCCACTGGTCCTGGCCGACGAGTTGAGTCTGTTCCGCCAGTTGTCGATCGAATGCCTGGACGCGCACCACATTCCGTGGCGCACGAGTTACCTGTCGCCCACGCTGACGGGCATCAAGGCTGCGATCAGCGCGGGGCTCGGCGTGACGGCGCGCACGACCGAGTTGCTCGATGCCAATATGCGTGTGCTGACAGAAGCCGATGGCCTGCCGCGCCTGCCGGAAGTGGCGTTCTACCTGTACGTGCAGCCGACGTGCACCAGCGCCGTGCTGCGCGATCTGTTTGACTCCACCGATCGCATCGCCACCCGGTTCGGGCCGCCCTTCATGTGAGCGGCATCGCCTCGGCCGTGACCGCCGCGCGCGGGCTGCGCCACTCGGGCGGTTTCCACAGGTAGCGAATGTCCCGATCGCGGAACACATCAGCCCACATGTCGCGCCATTCGTGGAACGTGAGGGTGATCGGGTTGTGCGTGTGAACCTGCCGCGTGATGCCGAAAACTGGGGCGTCCTCCTCCGGCACGAAGCTGCCGAACATGCGATCCCAGATGGTCAGTACGCCGGCATAGTTGTGGTCGATGTACTGCGGGTTCTTGGCGTGGTGCACGCGATGCACCGACGGCGTATTCACGTATTGCCCCAGCCAGCGCCAGAAGCCGGCGTAGCGCGAATCCAGCGCCCCCAGCCGTGTATGGACGAAAAACTGGAACGCGAGATTCAAGCCCACGGCGAGGATCACCCAGTCCGGCGTAAAGCCGATCCATGCAAGCGGAATCCAGAACAGCCACATGCCGGAAATCGGATAGGTCAGGCTCTGGCGGAATGCCGTCGAAAAATTCATGCCTTCCGACGAGTGGTGCGTCACATGCGAGGCCCACATCCAGCGCACGCGATGGCTGGCGCGGTGGAAGAAGTAGTACAGAAAATCCTGCAACAGCAGGAGCAGCACGAATGACCACCACGTCTCGGGCACTGTGCGCAGGCCGTGGCTGTACGTCCACGAATACACCGTCTTGATCATCAGCCACAGGAAGAACGCATCCGACGCCTGGTGCATGAGCGCGAGGCAGGCGTTTGAAACGGTGTCTTTGAAGCTGTAGACGGACGGGTCGCGCTTGCGCCAGTACCACGCTTCGGCGCCGATGGTGAGCAGGAAAACCGGCGCAAAGGCCAGCAGGATCAGGCCGGGGTCGAAACTCGACGCGCCCGGGGCGGCGTTGGCAGGGGTCATTGGATTGTTGTGATGTGTGTCGTCTCCAACCGGCAGGTATACGCCCAACACCGGAGCTGCGAAAGGGGGCAGGCTAGAGCCATTCCTCGCTTCAATATGCTGTCGTGTACAGTGCGAGCCGTTATTCCCACAACAACATTCGAGACATGCAATCCACCGCTTCCCCCGCTCCCCAGGCTGAAGTTCAACCCAACGTGATCGCCGAAGTACGCGGCGGCATCGGCTGGCTGACGTTGAACCGGCCGCAGGCGCTGAACGCGCTGTCGCTGGAGATGATTCGCGCGATGTCGCATGCGCTGCTGGCGTGGCAGCACGATCCGGAAGTCCACGCTGTCATCCTGCGTGGCGAGGGCGGCAAAGCCCTGTGCGCAGGCGGCGACATCCGCTTCTTCCACCGCGCCGCGACGGCCGGCGACCCGCAACTCATCACCTTTTTCACGGAGGAATACCGCCTCAACCACCTCATCTTCAGCTACGCCAAGCCCTACATTGCGCTGATGGACGGCGTCGTCATGGGCGGTGGCATGGGCATCTCGCAAGGCGCATCGCTGCGCGTGGTGACCGAACGCACGAAGATGGCCATGCCCGAAACCAACATCGGCCTGTTTCCGGACGTGGGCGGCGGGTGGTTCCTGGCGCGCGTGCCGGGTCATGTGGGCGAATACCTGGGCGTGACCGGCCAGATGATTGAAGCGGCCGATGCGTTGTCGGTCGGCCTTGCCGATTGCCACGTCACCACGGAGGCGCAGGCGGCTATCGTTCAGCGCCTGCGCGACGGCACCTGGGGCAGCGCCGAGCAGATCACCGCCTGCTTTACCGAAGCCGCATCGGCGCCCGATGATGCCAAGGCCATCATCGCGCCTCACCGCGAGGCCATCGATGCCTGCTTCAGCCAGAGCAGCGTGCAAGGCATCTTGGCCGATCTGGCTGGCAGCACGGATGCCGAATGGGCCGCGCAGACCGCCGCGCACATGGTCAAGCGCTCGCCGTTGATGATGGCGGTGACGCTGGAGTTGATCCGCCGCGGCCGCCGCACCACGTTGGCCGATGAGCTGCGCCGCGAGCTGGACATGATGACGCACGTGTTTGCCGAAGGCGACGGTATCGAAGGCATTCGCGCCCTCGCGGTCGACAAGGATCATGCGCCCAAGTGGAAGCACGCCAGCATCGACGCCGTGCGTGACGATGAAGTGGCCGCCTTCTTTGTTTCGCCTTGGCGCCGTGAGCAGCATCCGCTGCTGGGGCTGTCGGACTAGAACCAGGCAACTGCGCGCCTGGATTTTGAACCGTTGACTTGCTGTGACCGCTGAACGCCCCTCGCCGAACCCGCGCCGCTTGTCGCTTGCGCCCATGAGGATCAGCCTTGTGATCACACATGACGAACTGATTTTCTGCGTGCCGCAGAAGTCCCCCAATCTTGTTCACGGCGTCGATTTCCGGGTTGGCCAGAACATGTGCCGCGACACCGGCAAGCAGCTCGAAGCAGCACGGCCGCACGTGCTGGGCCAGTGCGCCCGCGAGGAGCGCGATCGTCGCCTTATGGCAGCAGACGCGTTGTTCTCCAAGGCCATGGACTCCGGTGATGCCCCCAAAGCCCAGCAGGTCGGCCAATACCGACAGGCGCTTCGCGAGGTGCCGGAGCAACCGCGCTTCCCCGCCAATTTCACTTGGCCGGACATCCCGGATGCGCTGTCGGATCCGGCGCCTTCCAACGACCAAAACACCAAGACCCAGACCACGGACACATGACGCAAGCCCCATAGGAAACCGACGCTGCGCTCCCTACCGTAGCAAGAGTCATCGGCGCGCATGTCACGCACATGCGCGCATGACGACCCATTCAACGCTCATCAACCGTGGAGCCATCATGACAAAAGTCATCGTCAATCTGGTAGGGGATAAAGAGAATCTGAAAACGCCGGCCGTCACAATCGACAAGGCGCGGTGGGGGCACAACGGATATACGGAGTTCGGCAAGGAGCAGGAAGTGCCTGCCAAAACATACACCGCGACGATCTACAGCGATGGGAAGGTCTATCGGACCAAAGAGGTCACTGTGCCGGCAAATGGCCCTGTGACGTTAAACATCAGCGTCGACTAGCACTGAAGACAGCGCCTGGACGCCCCCAGCGCCACACCCCGCAGCAAGCAAGCCCCGCCACCGCGCGGGGCGTTTTTTTTCTTCTTCCCGTCGAGGAGCCGCATGGCATCTTCATTCTTCCACGGCATCACCACCACGATCATCGATAGCGGTCCACGGCCAATTGCCGTGCCCTCGTCGTCCATGATCGGCCTGGTAGACACCTACACCCCCGGCGCGGATCTCGCCCAGCCCGATGTGCCGGTGCAGATCACCAACCCGCGCGAGGCCGCGCAGGCCTTCGGCCAGAACAGCGCCATCCCCCGAACCATCAACGCCATCTATGCCCGTACCTCGGCTGTCATCGTAGGGATGGGTGTGGCGAAGACGGATGACGCCAACGTGCTTACTTCCGGCATCATCGGTGGCGTCATGCCGGGCTACGCACCGGTCTGCAGTCGATGCTCGATGCCAAATCCCGCTTCAATCTGCAGCCGCGCCTGCTGATCGCGCCCGGATTCTCCGCGCGCCACCCCCTCCGACGCCCTTCAGTTCAACCCGGCCGGGTTGGAGATGCGCAGCCTCCACCCACCGTCGCGGCCCTTTTCCATCACTTGCGTCGCGGTCCCGCGCTCTTCGTGATCGCGGCCGTCCGGTAGCGTCACGTTCAGGGTCCAGTCGAGCAGGACGAGGGCTATGTCGCCGCTCGTCAAGACGCGGCGCACTTCGTTACGGATACGCGGGCGTAGTGGCAGCAACTGCGCCAGGCCGGCGCGCAAACCGCCGGGGCTTTCCTGCACCACCTCGCCATTCGTCATCCGCATCGTGGCTTGATTGCTGAACAAGCCGAGCACGGCATCGAGATCGCCGGCGTTCAACGCGGCATCGAAAGCGGCCGGAACCTCATCGGGCGAGCGGCATGCGACCGACTTGTTTTCGATCGCCGCGACAAATTGCCCAATGATCCGCGCCACCTCAGCCGGGGCTTCCAGCGGCGACAAGTGTCCCGTTCCGGGCAGGACGTGCATCGCCGCATGCGGAATGCGCGGCAACAGTTCTGCCTGGAGTGTTGCGATGCGATCGACCTGGTCGAGCTCGCCAGAGATGACGATTGTCGGTGCGTCGATAGACGTTGTTGCCGCAGTAATGTCTTCGCGCATGGCCAGCTCGGGCCAAGCCGATTTTGCCTGCGGCGCGCCCCTCAGACTGTCTTCGATGACTTGCTCGCGGTAAGCGGCGCTGAGCGGTTTCGCGGTCAACACGTGATCGATCACGAATTCCACTGACTCGCGCGTTTGATAGGCGCCCGTCAATGTCGCCCGCTGGGCGTCGGAAAGCAGCATCGGCGACGGCGGCGACGGCGCGACCAGTACGAGACCTTCCAGGCCGTTCGGCCGGCGCGATGCCATCAGTTGGGCAACCTTTCCCCCCATCGAATGACCGATCAGAACATAGCGGCGTAGACCTAGGGCTTCGATAACGCCTTCGGCGTCGGCGGCGAGATCAGCAATGCCGTAGTGGTCGGCGGGCGCCTCGGAGTCGCCCCAGCCGCGGTGATCGGTTGCAACGATCCTGTACCGGTCAGCCAGTTCGTCTGCTACCGCATCCCATGTTCGCGCCGAGCCACCGTAGTAGTGCAGGAACACCAGGGCCAGCTCGCCGTTGCCCCGCTGTTTGACGTGAATGTGCGTGCCGTTCGAATCGATCACCATGTTTGTGCCCCTGTCCGTTCGTTGATGCACGCATCGTAGATTCGATTTTCTCGTTTGATAATCTGTCGATCCGACTATTCAGCCGATAATGCTGTTATCGAATCGGAGGGCAACATGGACCGGCTTACAAGCCTCGGCGTATTCGTCGCCGCTGTGGAGGAGGGCAGTCTGGCCGCGGCGGCGCGCCGCTTTGGACTGTCGGCAGCGATGGCCGGCAAGCACGTGAGTGCCATCGAGGCCGATCTGAATGCGCGGCTGCTCCACCGCACCACACGGCGCTTGAGCCTGACCGATACAGGCCAGACCTACTACGAACGCTGCAAGCGGATTCTCGAAGCCTTCGATGAAGCGAGGCGGGAAGCGAGCGATTCCCAAGGCGCGGCCCGCGGTGTGTTGCGCATCGCGGCGCCCGTCACGTTCGGCGCGATGCACCTGGGTGAGGTCGTGGCGCGCTACATGGAGGACCACCCGAACGTCACTGTGGAGGCGCAGCTGGGTGACCGCTATGTCGATCTCATCGATGCGGGCGTTGACGTGGCGATCCGGATCGGACGGTTGGGGGCGCCTGGGCTTGCGACGCGCAGGCTCGCCCCCTGCCGAATGGTCGTGTGTGCCTCGCCCGCCTATCTCGAGCGCCACGGAACGCCCCGCAGGCCGGAAGAATTGCTGAGCGCGCAACGACTGGTGTTCAGCGAGGCCGTGTCGGCCGGAGATTGGACATTGCGCGACCACGAGAATCGCGCGCACGTCATCGACGGACCTTGCCGGATGGCGGCCAACAACACACAGATGCTGCTCGCTGCCGCTGTTGCGGGAGCCGGTATCGCGTACGGCCCGACCTTCGTGTTCGGCGGGCACATCCGGCGCGGCGAGCTCGTGGAGCTGCTGCCAGCCTATCGCCCCGCGGAGCTGACGATTCACGCGGTCTACCCCAGTACGCGACGCATTCCGTTGAAGGTGCGTCGGTTTGTCGACTACCTCGTCGAGACGTTCGGGGATGACCCGCCTTGGGATCGCAAGGGCATGTCTTAGAGGCAGCTGTGTGAGCTTTGAAAGCGGATGTTGAGATGGGCCAGAGTCCCTCGCATGAAATGACGGCACGATGACAGAGAGGGGTTCTGTTTTAATTAACAACAGAATTCAATATTAGTAATATCACTCTATGGAGCGCTCGGGTCACGACCTGTAGGCTTGCCCGTGACGATGCAATCTCGCACTCTCTCTCCACGTCTCCCGCATCGTCTTCTAGCGCAGCTTGCCTGCGCTTTTTTCTTTGCCCGGCGTTACGCAGCGGCGGCCTCTATCACGTCTACTCGATAGTGCCGTGCAGGTAGGAACGGAAAATCTCACATGGACATGAAATTGTCACAGATGTGGATTAACCGCTTCGTTGTTGATTTGTGAGCCGCCCATGCACAAAATGCCCGCAAGGGGATAGCGTGCGGGGAACGTCATGCAAGGTTGGTCAATTCAGGAGTTCAAAGGCTGCTCCGTTCATGTTCTTGCTGTGCTGGGCCGGGGCACCCAATTCAGGTACGCATACACTGGATTTGTCTGCGCTCCGAAGAAGGGAGGCACGGCATATCCGCAGATGCAGCGGTTCCACCATACATCCGCTGACTTTGATTCCTTTGACGCTGCAATTTCGGCGGGCATGCGCGAGGGCCGTGCAATCGCCGAGCGGTGGTTTTCTATGGCCATCGAGGAGCGAAGCCAAGCGTTGTGAGAACACTCACAAAGGTGCTTGCCGATGCGTGTAGAACGGCAACAGCTTGTCCTCAAGAATCGCGTCTACCGCATCGAGGCCGCGCGCTTCCGGGTTCAGCCACGCATCAATGTTCTCCGGCTTGATTGGAATCGGGCAGCGGTCGTGCCCGGCCTCGGCAATCTCCGGCGGCGGATCGTCGGTGATGATGGCGAACGACAGCAGATCCTTCTCGCCGGGCCTGGTCGCGCGCCAGTGTGACCACACGCAGGCGACGAGCAGCGTCTGCGGCGGGTCGGGGCGGAATTCGAGGATGGCGTTTGTGCCGTCTGGCTGCGCAACGTATTCATAGAACGCGTCGACCAGGATCAGGCCGTGCGTGTGGCCGTACTGGCCTTTCCAGAAGCCGCGCAGATTGTCGCGGCGGGCGTTGTAGGTGCCGGGATATTGCTCGTCGTAGAAGGCAGGTTTGCCGGCGGGGCGGCACTGATACCGCATCGGTTTGACGACGCGCCGGCCGTTCTCCATGACCATCACGGGCGCGTACCAGCCAGGGTAGATGCGCGAGTCGCGCGGCTTGAGCTCGGTGCTCTTGAGTTCTTCGAGTTTGCCCTTTGCCGCTTCGATCTTGTTGGTGGCGATGCGGATGTCATCAGCGGCTTTCTTGGTGGCCTTGGCGGCAAGGGACTGCTGGGCTTTCTCCAGCCGTTCGGTCTGCTTGGCCAGCTCCTGCAGCAGCGCGATCTCGTCTGCGGCCATGCGCGCGCGGATGACCTCGGCGATTTTCTTTTCTTCGTCCGTCTCGGGCGATTCGAGGAAGTGCGCGGTCATTGCCCGCGGCACGCGCATCTTCGGGTTGGCGAAGTACTCCATCACCATCCGCGTGAAGTCGTCGAGTGACATGATGGCGCCGTACTCATGTACGAACCGTCGATAGTCGGCTTCGATCTGAGCGGAGTAGCACATGGGCACTCCCTGGCGGTGGGTGTCTGATCATACGCCGCGTGGCGGCTTACCAGCCGTCGCCAGGATCGCGCTTGCCTCCGATCTTGACGATCATCTCTGACAGCCAGCTCTCTTGTTGCAGTACTGCCCGCAGGACCAAAAGCGCGGCGCCGAGCGGATTGTCGGGATAGACGAAATACTGTTCGGCTTCTAGGCGCCAGGCGTGGTAGCCGACGTTGTGGAGCGCGCGGATCTCCCAGAGGAGCCGCGTGACGGTTTCGTTGTCGCGGTGCTCTTCGGCTTGCGATGGGGACAATCAAGTCGCGATTGATAGCCGGTTACGCCCGGTGCGTTTCGCTTCGTAAAGAGCCGAGTCAGCACGTGCGATGAGCTCATCGATCGCCTCGTTGGGAGCCAGCGTCGCGAGCCCGAGCGAAAGGGTCAGCGTGGGGATTTCCTCATCTTCATAAGCGTTGACGCGATCGAGAATGCGCTTGGCCAGGTCGACGGCATCCGTCTGTGAGCATTCGTTGAGCACGATCATGAATTCTTCTCCACCCCAACGAATGACAGCGTCGCGACTGCGGACCGCTTGCCGGAGCATGTCGGCCACCTCGGCCAGTACGCGGTCTCCGGTGGGATGACCGAACTCGTCATTGATCCTCTTGAAGTGGTCGATGTCGCACATGGCGAGGGTAAGAGGGCGCTGCAGCGTCCTGGCGGTCCTGTACCGCTCCGCAAGGAGCTGCTCGCCATGGTGACGATTGTGCAGGCCGGTGAGCTTGTCTTTGGTGGCTGCACGTAACAGTGCCCGTTCCCGCTCTACGCGTTTGGTAATGTCTTTGCTCACACTAACGTAGTGGCTTATACGCCCTTTCTCGCCGAATATCGGCGAGATGCTTTGTTCTGCATGGTAGAGCGAGCCGTCACGGCGCCGATTGATGAAGGTGGCGCGAAAGTTTTGTCCGCTGGCAAGCGAGCGGCGCATCGCCGCATAAAAAGCCTCGTCATGTTTGCCTGACTTGAACATGGCGGGCGTGCTGCCTTGGATTTCGTCGACCGTGTAGCCCGTTGATTTGGCGAAGGCAGCATTTGCGAAGATGATCCGAGCTTTTGCATCCGTCAGCATGACCGGGTCACTTGTTGCATCAAGCGCGCGTGCGAGCAGTCTGTTTGTCTGCTCTGCCTGTTCGTAGTCGGAAATATCCTGTTGCACCGAGACAAAATTGGTGACCGACCCGCTGTCGTCGCGAACTGGCGAAATGCTCCAGCGGACGGTGTAGCTTGAGCCGTCCTTTCGATAGTTCGTTGCGGTGCCCTCGAAGAGTCGCGCCTCTTCCAGGCAAATGCGAAGTTCATCAATCAACGCCGGATCGGTGTCAGGACCTTGAAGAATCCTAAGGGAGTGGCCGCGTAGCTCGTCCAGAGAATAGCCCGTCATGGCTGTGAACGCTGGATTGGCAAATTGCACTCGGCAACCGACAGCGATGTCGGCATCGGTGATCACGATGGCATTCCATGCCTGCGTGATGGCCGCCTCGAATAGTTTTAGCAGTGGTGTGCTCATAGGTTACCGGGCTCGGTTGTCCAATCGAACGGGGTTGATGGGAATCAGCCGTCCGCCAGCTCGGACGGATCGGCCCGAAGCTGGATAGCCGGTGTGCCCGCGGCCGGTCCGGCTAAAGTCCGTGTGACGCTCAGCGACTGTTTGATATCGGTGGCATTGCTCTGAACGCAGGCTTTGCGAACAGATAGCCTTGCATGAGCGTGATACCCGCGGCAGCCAGGAAGTCGCGTTCCGACGCCGTTTCAACGCCTTCGGCAATGACCCGGATCCCGAGGTCGTTGCAGATGCTGAGCACGCCGCAAACAATGCGTTGACGCACCAGATCTGAATCGATTCCTCGGATAAGTGCCATATCCAACTTGATCAGGTCCGGCTGGAAATCGGCGAGTAGGGTGAGCCCCGAGTGGCCGGCACCGAAGTCATCAATCGCGGTTTGGAAGCCGAACGACTGATACGCCCGAAAGATTTCGAGGAGGTGGGGGCGGTTGATGATGTCTTCGCCTTCGATGGTTTCGAAGATGATCCGATTGATGGGAAAGCCGAATTTTTCGGCCGCCTCAAACGTCGTGCGGATACATGCGGCAGGCTGATACACCGCGTTCGGCATGAAATTGATGGATAGGAAGGTGTCCATTCCGATCCCGGCCGCCTGCTCAATTGCGGTGGTGCGGCACCGTTGGTCAAACCGGTAACGGCTTGCTTCGTCCACTTGCGTCAGCACCGATGCGGCAGGCTCTCCGTTGGGTCCGCGTACCAGCGCTTCGTGTGCGTAAGCGTCGCCCGTGCGCAGATCCACGATCGGCTGAAATGCGAAGGCCATCTCGATAGAGGTGCCATCATTGGAGTTGCATCCGGAGCAGCGCCTGTTGGGTGCCGATGGTTGGCTTGCGCTATGGATCTGAATCATCTTGGCAAAACGAGTAAAGGATTTTGGGCAACGGCTTCACGCCTGGTCGGGGCGTGGTCGTTGAATACTGCACACTCCTGCCAAGCAGGCTTGTGCGACGTTGACTTCACTCGAAGTGCAGTACAGCGCCAGTAGGGATCGACGCGAGCTAACTTCGCTCACGTGACGGGGAAGGGGGGGTTGGATGATAGATCAATTGCCCATCCCGCGCAGTGCACTCTTAGTCGGCAGAGAGGGGGGGGGCGGGGGATGACCGATCACCGCTGCCGGCGGATCCAGCTCGCCAATGCCAGTAGTACGCACAGGCCAGCCAGCCACAGCGGCAAACGTGTAAGTCCGAAGATCGCCGCTCGGTAGCTCGGGAGTGAGGCGTACCACTGGGCGGGTTCGGACTGGGCAGACAGCGTGTACGTCAAAAAATGAGCGGTGACGGCGACAAGCCAAGCGCAAACAACTACCCGCGTGCGAGCCATAGCTTGACCGCGTTATTTACTTCGGTGGTGATCTCAGGTGCCGCCAACCGGTCCTTGTAAATTGTTTGGTGCGCCTGAGCGGCTGGACAGATTCGCAGATGTACCGATCGATGACCTCCGAGAGCAGCGGATCTTCCTGCTTGGCGGTCTTCAGGGCGCCTGGCTGGTCGAGCTCCTTTTCGCGCTTCACGAGCCAGGCCTGCGCAGCCGGCGCACGGTCGAACGTCTTGGTCTCTGTATGTACGACAACGCCGCCTTCCTTCCGGCGGATTTGGGCCGTGTACCCTATACTCCCGTCCCTGCGTTTTCGCTCGCTGATCGAGCCCATTTTTCCTCGGTGCCACGCCGTAGCATCGGGCCGAAAAAATGAGCGGAAACCGCCACAAATCACATGAAATCGCGCAGAAAACAGTAGGGTGTAAGCGCTTGAATTCAAACCGTATTCCAATGAAATCAACGCCTAGGCGGCTGAGCGTGGCTCCGATGATGGACTGGACTGACCGACATTGCCGGTTCTTCCATCGCCAGATCTCGCGCCACACGTGGCTCTACACCGAAATGGTGACCACGGGCGCGCTGCTGCACGGCGACGTCCCCCGCCACCTCGATTTTGACGAGTTCGAGCATCCCGTGGCTCTCCAGCTCGGCGGCAGTGAACCGGACGATCTGGCCCAGGCCGCGCGCCTCGGACAGCAGTGGGGCTACAAGGAAATCAACCTCAACTGCGGCTGCCCGTCGGAGCGCGTGCAGCGCGGTGCGTTCGGCGCGTGCCTCATGGCCGAACCGAAGCTCGTCGCCCAGGGCGTCAAGGCGATGCGCGATGCGGTGTCGATTCCGGTCACGGTCAAGCACCGTATCGGCATCGACGCGATCGAGACCTACGATTTCGTGCGCGATTTCGTCGGCACCATCGCCGAGGCAGGTTGCGAGACGTTCATCGTGCACGCGCGCAATGCCATCCTGAAAGGCCTGAGCCCAAAGGAAAACCGCGAGATTCCGCCGCTGCGCTACGAAGTCGTCTACCAACTCAAGCGCGATTTCCCGCATCTGGAGATTTTGCTCAACGGTGGGGTGCAGACGCTCGAGCAGATCGACGCGCACCTGGCGCACGTTGATGGCGTCATGATCGGCCGTGAGGCGTATCACCATCCGCATCTGATGGCAGCGTTCGATGCGCGCTACTACGGCGCAGGCACCGAGGCCCCCACGCGCGCCGAGGTGGAAGACGCGATGATCGGCTACGTCGGCCGCTGGGTAGAGCGTGGCGGCTACGCAGGTGCGGCGGTGCGGCACATGCTGGGGCTGTATCGCGGTGTGGCGGGCGCGCGCGGCTGGCGGCGCGTGCTGTCGGACTCCAAGGCGCTGAGCCGCGTCAAGATGCTGGCCGACGCCCATGCACTGTTCGACGAGGCGCGTGCCCACCTGCGGCGTGGCGAAGAATCGAATGAGGAGGCGGTAGCGGTTTGATGCGGGGAAAGGGGCGTTGCCCCGATCGCTGAATGCAAAAAAGCCCGCGAATGCGGGCTTTTTCTTGAAACTTGGGGTGACTGATGGGATTCGAACCCACGACAACCAGAATCACAATCTGGGACTCTACCAACTGAGCTACAGCCACCGTTGTTACCTGACCAGCGTGTCGCCGTTCAAGGAAACAGCGATTATACAAACATTCTTTCGCCTTGCCTAGAGGGTTTCGCAACGGAGTTCAACGGCCCTCCGCCACGATGGTTCCCTGGTGGTACACAATCTTCCAGCCATCCGGCGTCCGTCGCCACAGCGTCGCCCGGCGCGTCGTCCGGTTCGACTGCACCAGCGTGTAGGTCAGCAAGTAGTTATCCGGCGCAATCTCCTGGCAGCGGAAGTCCCGCGTTTGCCAAAAATCCTCGCCGATGTGGCCGTGGCGCGCATCGAGAACACCGAGCACATAGCTACGGCTGTAACGCTGACCCGAGGCTCCGGTTTCCCAGAAGTCTTCCGTGGTCATACGCTCGAAGTCTTCGCGGCGCGTGCCGAATTCCGGGCGATGGAAAATGGGTTCGCGCCGGCGCAGTTCTTCCAGCACGCTCAACAGACCGGGGGCGGTGTCCAGAGACGGTTCCATGCGGCAAGCCTCCTGGGAAAGCTCCAAGCATACCGCGCAGCGGGCGTGCCTTAGCGTTTTCGCGCTGCACAATGCGTGGCTTGCGCTTCGCCCCTATGATGGCGCCTTCGCCTTTTTCGGAAACCACTTCGATGCAACGCACTGCCCGTATTGGCCTGTCTTCGCTGACGATCGCACTGTCGCTGGCTTGCGGCACCGGCGCCTTTGCCGCCACGATTCAGAAACCGCAACTCGACGCGCTGCTCGCCGCCGAACAATCGAAGGCAGCGGCCGATCTGAACAGCTTTCTTGCGGAAGCCGCGAAGGCCGATCCGCAAGTCGCGGGCAGTATCGCCGCGTACCAGAAGAAGGCTCCGGTGGCCGGCGATGACCTCGTCAACATCGGGCGCCTGCTGGGTCTGTACAACCGCCTGCACAACCAGCAGGCCGTGATTGGTTCGATCGAAAAGATGGTCGCGCTGCCCACGGTGCGCGACGACAAGATTCCGCAGTACGAAAACCCCGCCATCGTCGCGTTTGGCAAGCTGATCGAGGGCATGGCGCGAGATTTCGGCTTGAAATACCGCAACGTCGACAACCGCGTCTTTGAAGTTACGCTGCCCGGCACCGGCTCGGACGAGTTCGGCATCCTGACGCACGCCGACGTCGTACCCGCCAAGGCCGAGGAGTGGGTGCTCGGCGACGGCACCAAGCTCGATCCGTTCAAGGTCACGCGCGTCGGCAATCTGCTGTACGGCCGTGGCACGATTGACGACAAGGGCTCGATTGCCGCTGCGATGTACGCCATGAAAACGGTCAAGGACAGCGGCGTGCCGCTCGCCCGCACAATCCGCCTGATGATCGAAACCACCGAAGAAACCGGTGGCGACGGCATGAAGTATTACCGTGAGCACACGCAATTGCCCGCGTACAACATCGTGCTCGACAGCAAGTACCCGGCCGTGGTTGCAGAGAAAGGCTCGGGCGCATTGAAGGTGTTCTTCCCTGCGCAAGCTGGCGATGCTTCGCATACGGCCATCGTTTCGATGACGGGCGCGGCGTCGGCCAGCTCGATCCCACAAACGGCCACCGCCACGCTCAAGGGCGGTGATCTGGGCGTGGCCGCCGCCGCGCTCGAAGCCAAGCGCGATGCGTTTGTGAACAGCTTGGCTGCGCAGGGCAAGTTCTCGATCGACATCGCACGCACGGCTGACAGCATCGTCGTGAAGGTCACCGGCACGTCTGCACACGGCTCGCGTCCGGAAGAGGGCGTCAACCCGCTGCCGCGCCTCGCGCTGTTCCTACGTGCAGCCGATCTCGGTCTGGCGGACAACGCCTACGCCCATGCCGTGCGCTACCTCACCGAACTTTACGGCACCGACTACCTCGGCAGTACCATGGGCGTCGCCTACAAGGACGACTTCATGGGGCCGCTCACCATTTCGCCTACGGTGATCGGCGACAAGAATGGCCGCGTGGAGGTGACCGCCAACGTGCGCATGCCGCGCGGCAAAACGCCCGACGCGCTGCGCGGCGAGATCGCCGGCAAGATCAACGCATGGGCCAACGCCAACCATGTCGCCCTTGAAATCAACCACGACCAGGGCAACTGGATGGCGCGCGATCCGAAGGGCGCGTGGCTGTCGACGCTGCTCAACATTTTTGGTGACACCACGGGCCTCGATGCCAAGCCCGTTCCGACGGCCGGCAGCACGACGGCCAAGCTGATGCCAAACGCCATTAATTTCGGCCCTGCGATGCCTGGCAAGAAGTACACCGCGCACAACGCCAACGAGTACAAGGAAGTACCGGACCTCGACCTCGATATGCAGATGTTCACCGAGATGCTCGTGCGCATTGGCAATCTGCAGTCGATGCAATAACCGACACCGACCCACGATCGCCATGAACATCATCCGCGCCAAATCGTTCACTGCCGAGCGTGCCTGGGGCGCGCTCGATATTGCCAATATGGGCGGCATCACCACGCGCCTGCACTGGACAGACCAGCCATACCGCTGGCACGTCAACGACGGCGAGGAGGTGTTCGTGGTGCTCGACGGCACGGTCGACATGCATTACCGCGAAGCCGGCGAGGAGAAAGTCGCGACGCTGGAACCCGGCGATATCTTCTTCGCCGGGGTCGGCTGCGAGCATGTGGCGCACCCGCGCGGCGAGGCAAGGATTCTCGTCGTCGAGAAAGCCGGGAGTGTTTAGCGGCTCGCCTGCCGGTCGCGGCGCAAAAAAAAGCCCGCAATGTGCGGGCTTCGAATTCAGCGATCTCATTGCCCCTGAGGGCATTCGCAATACTACTGTCACGTACGCCAAACAACATCGGGGTAAACGTCTGTGTCACCGACGGAACATCGTTAAATGTGCCGTTCCAGCAACGTGCGAACAGAAAAAACAGCCCGCTCAAGCGGCGGGCCGAAAATCAGTTGAAGAAAGCCCTGTCCTCAGGGCACGGCAAGTGTATGAAATCAGTTGCGGCGGCAGCATTGGGGTATGCCCTGATCGGGCGCCGCAACGAGGTTTGCGGCCCTTGCTCGTCCTTCTTTTCCTCAGCAGCTTTCGGCGCCAGCGGTACGCGAGGCCACCGGGATCGCGTCCAGCATGCGGCAGATGGCGGCCATGCTGCCGACCATCGTACGGCGCTGCTCCCCCTGGTAGATGCGCACGCCCTGGGTTTGGCGGAAGGGCACCGGCTGTACCGGGCGGCGGTGGGAAGACATCGATCCGAGTCGCATGGCAGACCTCGTGAGTTCGGGTGGAAAAGCGAGCGGCAAGACTCCGCCCTGGCGAGCCGCTGGCTCACCTCCAGGTGGAATCAAACAGCGAAGGTTTGGCGCTGAGATGCGCCGGGGACTTACGGAGCAGCAGGCCGGATCAGACCGACGGCCAAGCCCTCCAGGTGAAACTCATCACGATCCAGATCAACGTGGATCGGTTCGAAATCGGGATTCTCGGCAATCAGTTCGACATGGCGGCCCTTGCGCTGGAAGCGCTTGACCGTGACGTCGTCGCCCAGTCGAGCCACGACGATCTTGCCGTTGGTGGCTTCACTGGCGCGCTGCACGGCCAGCAGATCGCCATCGAGAATGCCGGCGTCGCGCATGCTCATACCACGCACCTTCAGCAGAAAATCGGGCTGCGCAGAAAACAGCGATGGATCAACCTGATACTGGCGATCAATGTGCTCCGCAGCCAGGATCGGACTACCGGCGGCCACACGGCCCACCAGCGGAAGAGTCAATTGCATCAGCCCCATCGACGGCAGCGAGAACTGATGCTGCGCCGTCTCGCCTGCCGCCCGCAGCCGAATGCCACGTGAGGCGCCCGGCGTCAGTTCGATCACGCCCTTGCGTGCCAGCGCGCGGAGGTGTTCCTCAGCCGCATTGGGCGACGAGAAGCCAAACTCCGCGGCAATCTCGGCGCGCGTGGGCGGAAAGCCCGTGCGCTGGATCGTCTGGCGGATGAGGTCATAAATCTGCTGCTGGCGGGGGGTGAGGGTGGCCATCGGCGTACTGTATATTTGAACAGGTGCTGTGATTTTATACAGTGACGCAGGAAGCGCAAGTGATTTTGTTGTGACCTGTTGCGCAGGCGCCCAGTCCTTATGACCGGCGTCAAAACCCATGCGACTGGTTAGAAGCTTATGCGCAATCCATGCAGGCGCGGCCGCGGCGAATCGCATAAAATCAAGACCTTGACCGATTTTTGCATTGCCACATAGCCCGATTGAGCTTCATTGGGTTGGCCCGAATGTCACCATGTCCGCCTTCAATCAAGAGACCGTTCTGAGCGTCCATCACTGGAATGACTCGCTGTTCAGCTTCAAGACCACGCGCGACCAGGCGCTGCGCTTCCACAACGGCCACTTCGTCATGATCGGGCTGGAGGTCGAAGGCAAGCCGCTGATGCGCGCCTACAGCATCGCGAGCCCGAACTACGAAGAGCACCTCGAGTTCTTCAGCATCAAGGTGCAGAACGGCCCCCTGACGTCGCGACTGCAGCATCTGAAGGTGGGCGACAAGCTGCTGGTGAGCAAGAAGCCGGTCGGCACGCTCGTACTGGATGACCTGCTACCCGGTAAGAACCTGTATTTGTTCGGCACCGGCACCGGCCTCGCGCCGTTCATGAGCATCATTCAGGACCCGGACACCTATGAGCGCTTCGAGAAGGTCGTGCTGCTGCACGGCGTGCGCCAAGTGAGCGAGTTGGCTTATGCCGACTTCATCACCCGGGAATTGCCGAACAACGAGTTCTTTGGCGATCAGGTGCGCGAAAAGCTGATCTATTACCCCACGGTTACGCGCGAGCCGTTCCGCAACATGGGCCGCCTGACGGACCTCGTCGACAGCGGCAAGCTGTCTGTCGATATCGGCCTGCCCCCGATGGATCCGGCAGTCGACCGCGCCATGATCTGTGGCAGCCCGGCCATGCTGGAAGACACCTGCAAGCTGCTCGACGCCCGCGGTTTCAAGATCTCGCCGCGCATGGGCGAAGCGGGTGACTACGTGATCGAGCGCGCCTTCGTCGAGAAATAATCGATACGGCTTCTGTTGCAAACGCCGGCCTGGGTGCCGGCGTTTTGTTTTTGCCGGCGCCCCGGGCAATCCCGCGTCGGCAAAGGCGATGCGGGCGGATACAATGCGCGCCTTGCCCACCACGCATGTCTGCAACGATGTCCTTGCCTACCATCGCCATCCTCGCCACCGGCGGCACGATCGCCGGCTCTGCTGACGACGCTGGCTCCGCCGCACGCTATCGCGCTGGCGCCGTCCCCATCGATCAACTGCTCGCGGCCAGCAAGCTTGGTCTGGAGCGCCTCGCCAACGTGCGCGCTGAACAGGTCGCCCAGATCGACAGCAAGGACCTGACGTTTGACGTATGGGAAAGGCTGGTTGCGCGCATCCGTCACTGGATCGACGTCGAGCGTGTGGACGGTGTGGTCATCACGCACGGCACTGACACGCTGGAAGAAACCGCGATGCTGCTGCACCTTACGCAGCAGACCGATACGCCGATCGTCCTGACGGCGGCGATGCGGCCGTCAACGTCGCTGTCGGCGGATGGCCCGTTGAATCTGCTGAACGCGGTACGGCTCGCGGCCAGTCCGTCTGCGCGCGGGCGTGGGGTGCTGGTGGCGCTCAACCAGCGCGTGCATGCCGCCCGCGATGTCCAGAAGGGTCACACTTACGCGGTCGAGGCGTTTATTTCGCCGGATGCAGGGCCGGTCGGTTTCGTGCTCGACGCTCAGGTGCAGTTCCAGCGGGCAGCGCAACGTGTGGCTGCGGAAGATGTCTTGCCGATGCCGCCAGCGGGCCAATGGCCGTGGGTTGAAGTGCTGGCGAGCTATGCGCAGCCGGATGCGCGTGTCGTCGATGCGTTGGTTGCTGCCGGGGTGAAGGGGCTGGTGATTGCCGCAACGGGCGCCGGCTCCATCCACGCCAATCTTGAAGCGGCGCTGAACCGCGCGAGTCAGCAGGGCGTGTTCGTGCTGCGCTCCACGCGCACCGGTGCCGGCGTGGTGCCCGCGCAGCCGGGTGCGGAACGCTGGGCGGCAAGCGGCTCGCTCAATCCGTATAAGGCCCGTGTGCTGCTTACGTTGCTTCTGTCATCGGGTCGCGCCCAGGCAGAAGTTGCCTCCCTGCAGCAAGTCATTGATCGATATTGAAAAAATCGCCAAAGCCTGCGTATAATGGCAGGCTAACCAACCTTGCTGCACCGGAGTGTGACGCCCGGGCGGCTTAATCCACAAGGAGCGTCAATGCGTCATTACGAAATCGTATTCATCGTCCATCCGGACCAGAGCGAGCAAGTGCCCGCGATGATCGAGCGCTACAAGAGCACGGTCACCTCGCAAGGCGGCCAAGTGCACCGCGTCGAGGACTGGGGCCGTCGTCAACTGGCCTACATGATCCAGAAGCTCGCGAAGGCTCACTACGTGTGCCTGAACATCGAGTGCGGCAAGGAAACCCTGGCTGAGCTCGAGCACGCCTTCAAGTTCAACGACGCCGTGCTGCGTCACCTCATCGTTCAGACCAAAAAGGCTGAAACGGCGCCGTCGCCGATGATGAAGGAAGTCGCACGCGAAGAGGCCAAGAAGGCCGCCGCCCAGACCGAACAGGCCGCCTAATGCCGCGCGGTGCTGCGCAAGCCTGATCGCGCATCACCAGCATGAACGAAACCCTCGGGGACAACGCCATCAACCGCCTGCAGCTCGTCGCCACTCTGGTCGAGCGCGAGGTGATGCGATACACCCCAGCCGGCGTGCCGATCGTCAATTGTCTGCTGGCATACAGCGGGCAGGCGGTAGAAGCGCAGACAGTGCGGCAGATCGAGTTCTCGATGGAGGCACTGGCAGCCGGCAAGATGGCTTCCGTTCTAGATCGCATCGCTCCGGGCACCGTCCTGGATTGCGTGGGATTCCTGGCTCGCAAGCACCGCAGCAGTAAGGCACTGGTCTTTCACATCTCCGGATGTAACGTATTCGTAAAGGATTGAATCATGGCATTCATGAACAAGAAGCAGCGCGACGCGAAGAACAAGAAGCGCTTCCAGCAGCAAAACCCGTTGTTCAAGCGCAAGAAGTTCTGCCGCTTCACCGTGGCCGGCGTCGAGCAGATCGACTACAAGGATCTGGACACGCTCAAGGACTTCATCGGCGAGAACGGCAAGATCACCCCGGCCCGCCTGACCGGCACGCGCGCGATCTATCAGCGCCAGCTGGACACGGCCATCAAGCGCGCACGTTTCCTCGCGCTGATGCCGTACACCGATCAGCACAAGCACTAATCAGCGGGATAAGGAGAACTGACAATGCAAATTATTCTGCTCGAGAAGGTCGTCAACCTGGGTAACCTGGGTGACGTGGTGCGTGTGAAGGACGGTTACGCTCGTAACTTCCTGATCCCGAACAAGCAAGCTCGCCGCGCTACGGATTCCGCCATCAAGGAATTCGAAGCCCGCCGCGCTGAGCTGGAAAAGCTGGCTGCTGAAAAGCTGGCAGCTGCACAAGCCGAAGGCGAGAAGCTAAACGGCCTGACGCTGCAACTGTCGCAAAAGGCTGGTGTGGATGGCCGTCTGTTCGGCTCCGTCACCAACCACGACATCGCTGACGCACTGGTTGCACAAGGCTTCAAGGTCGAGAAGGCGCAAGTGCGTATGCCGAATGGCCCGCTGAAGACCGTTGGCGACCACCCGGTCGTCGTGTCGCTGCACACCGATGTCGCAGTCGACGTGACGGTGTCGGTGCAGGGCGACGCAGCCTAAGCTCGCAAGCTGCACCTCGCGGCGCCTGGGCAGCCGGCCGGCGCGAGTCAAGAAGGCAGGGACGAAAGTCTCTGCCTTTTTTGTTGTTCTTTGTGTCAGGGGTTCAAATTGAAGACTGAGCAGCGCCGTTATAATCCCGCCATGAACGCGCCCTCCGATCCCCAGCTCGATTCCCTCAAGGTGCCCCCGCATTCCATCGAGGCCGAACAGTCGGTGCTCGGCGGGTTGCTGTTGGATAACGCCGCCTGGGATCGCATTGCCGATTTCATCAACGAGCACGATTTCTACCGCTACGACCACAGGCTGATCTTCCACAATATCGGCAAGCTGATCTCGCAGGCCAAGCCGGCTGACGTGATCACGGTGTTCGAGCAACTGCAGGCCGCTGGCAAGGCGGAAGAGGTGGGTGGCCTGGCGTACCTGAACGCGCTGGCGCAGAACACGCCGAGCGCCGCCAATATCCGTCGCTATGCGGAGATCGTTCGCGACCGCGGCGTGCTGCGCCAACTCGTGACGATTGCCGACGAGATTTCCGCTGGTGCCTTCAACCCGCAGGGGCGCGACGTGCGCCAACTGCTGGACGAAGCCGAATCCAAGGTGTTCGCCATTGCCGAAGAGGGCTCGCGCGGGCAGAAAGGCTTCCTGGAAATCCAGCCGCTGCTGACGCAGGTGGTCGAGCGCATTGATGAGCTGTACCACCGCGATAACCAGAGCGACATTACCGGTGTGCCGACGGGTTTCGTTGACCTCGACCGCATGACCAGCGGTATGCAGGGCGGTGACCTGATCATCGTGGCCGGTCGCCCATCGATGGGTAAGACGGCATTCTCCCTGAACATCGGCGAACACGTTGCGGTAGAGCAAGGCCTGCCGGTAGCCGTGTTTTCGATGGAAATGGCGGGTACGCAGCTCGCCATGCGTATGCTGGGTTCGGTCGGTCGATTGGATCAACACCGCCTGCGCACCGGCCGACTGCTCGACGAGGATTGGCCGCGCCTGACGCATGCCATCCAGAAGATGAACGACGCGCAGCTCTTCATCGACGAAACCCCTGCGTTGAACCCGATGGAGTTGCGTGCACGTTCGCGCCGGCTTGCACGCCAGTGTGGACAGCTCGGCCTGATCGTGATCGACTACCTGCAGCTGATGTCGGGCTCGGGCAGCGGTGAGAACCGTGCGACCGAAATTTCGGAAATCTCGCGATCGCTCAAGGGTCTGGCGAAGGAACTCAACTGTCCCGTGATCGCGTTGTCGCAGTTGAACCGAAGCTTGGAGCAGCGCCCGAACAAGCGTCCTGTGATGTCGGACTTGCGCGAATCCGGTGCTATCGAACAGGACGCCGACGTGATCCTGTTCATCTATCGCGATCAGGTCTACAACCCCGATTCTCCGGACAAGGGTACGGCCGAAATCATTATTGGTAAGCAGCGTAACGGCCCGATTGGTACCGTTCGCCTTACGTTCCTGGGTGAATACACGAAGTTCGACAACTTCACCGGGGGCAATGCCTTCTTTGACAACGACACGTAACGTGTAATTCGTGTCGGCCTGCCACAACGTGCCACGCATGTCGCGAGGCTGGTTCCGGTAAAATATTGCGTTTTAATGACAGCGCCGGCGGTGATCCCGTCCGGCGTTGTTTTTATGCCTCCTGCTTTTTTTCCGTTCCCGAGGATCATCATGTTCGGTCGCTTCATGCCCACCGAAGGCAAGTTTTTTGAGTACTTCAACCAGCACGCCGAGTGCGCCGTCAAGGCGGCCCATGCGCTGAAGGAGTTGGTCAACGATTTGCCCAATGCCGAAATGCATGCACGCAACGTGCAGAATTTTGAAAAGAAGGCCGATCGCATCACGCATGACACGATCGAACTGTTGCATAAGATTTTCATCACCCCGCTTGATCGCGACGAGATCCACAAGTTGATCACGACGATGGACGACATCCTCGACCTGATGGAAGACGTGTCGCTCACCATCTCGTTGTACGACGTGACCAACGTGACAGACGAGGCGCGCCAGCTCGCGACCATCTGCGTGGCTTGCTGCGAGGAAGTCCGCAAGGCCGTGGCGCTGCTCAGCGACATGAACAACGGCCGCCAGATCCTCACCATTGCCCACGAAATCGACCGTCTTGAGTCGGATGCCGATCGCGTGATGCGCGCCGCCATGGCAAAGCTGTTCCGCACCGAAAACGACATCAAGCTGCTGATCAAGCTGAAGGCGATTTACGAGCAACTGGAAAGCATCACCGACCGTTGCGAGGATGTCGCCAACATCATCGAAGGCATCGTGCTCGAGAACGCCTGACGAGACGACGCCTCATGCATACGCTTCAGATCAGTCTCTGGGTGGTCGTCCTGCTGGTGGCGCTGGCCATCGTATTCGACTTCATGAATGGCTTTCACGACGCGGCCAACTCCATTGCGACGGTGGTGTCGACCGGCGTGCTCAAGCCGCAGCAGGCAGTGGCCATGGCCGCAGCCTGCAACGTGATCGCCATTTTCATCTTCCACCTCAAGGTGGCAACCACGGTGGGACGGGACACGATCGATCCGTCCATCGTTGATCACTACGTCATCTTCGGAGCGTTGGTCGGCGCGATCGCGTGGAACATCATCACGTGGTACTACGGCATTCCGTCCAGCTCGTCGCATGCGCTGATCGGTGGCTTGGTGGGTGCGGCTGTGGCCAAGTCCGGCACGGGATCGCTGGTGGCAAGCGGTTTGCTCAAGACCGTGGCGTTCATCCTGATTTCCCCGTTGCTGGGCTTTATTCTCGGCTCGCTGTTGATGGTGGCGGTGTCCTGGCTCTTCTTCCGAACGCCGCCATCCAAGGTCGACCGATGGTTCCGGCGTTTGCAGTTGCTTTCGGCCTCGCTGTACAGCCTGGGCCACGGCGGCAACGATGCGCAGAAGACCATCGGCATCATCTGGATGCTGCTGATTGCGGGCGGCTACGCGTCGGCCACTGCGACCGAACCGCCGATCTGGGTCATCGTCTGCTGCTATGTGGCGATCGGCTTGGGTACGCTGCTGGGCGGCTGGCGGATCGTGCGCACGATGGGTCAGAAGATCACCAAGCTCAAGCCGGTCGGCGGTTTCTGTGCTGAAACCGGAGGCGCCATGACGCTGTTCTTCGCGTCGGCGTTGGGCGTGCCGGTGTCGACCACGCATACCATCACGGGCGCCATCGTCGGTGTCGGTGCGGCGCAAAAAGCTTCCGCCGTGCGTTGGGGGGTGGCAGGCAACATCGTCTGGGCATGGGTGTTGACGATTCCCGCGTCGGCGTTCATGGCCGCAATCGCTTGGTGGATTGGCCGCCACGTGCTGTAAGCCGGCGGCAGATCGACGCCGACAAAGCGAAACGCCCACCAGATCGGTGGGCGTTTTGCGTTTTGCGTTCGCGCGAGCGCGGAGTGAGCTATTGCGTGGCGAAGCGAGCGATGGGGTCGTCTTCTGCGGGAGTCGTTGCAGTGGCTGGCCCACGCGTCGACATCAGGCTATCGGCTTGAGCATCGCGCGCGCGGGCAAGGGTACCGAGCGGATCATCATCGATCGGGCGAGCGGGGCTGGCCGGTGCCGGCGTCATCGGTGCGGTCGGCGCTGGTGAGTCGGGCAGGTTGCTCACGGCGACGACGCGTCGTGCGCCCACATAGCGGCTGGCCCAGTACGACTTGGTCATGTCTTCCAGTCGCACTGTGCCGCCGGTCGCTGGTGCATGAACAAACCGGTTCTGGCCAACGTAGATGCCCACGTGCGAATTGGGTTGGCCCGTCGTGTTGAAGAAGACGAGGTCGCCCGATGCAACGTCGCGGCGGTCCAATGACGTGCCGCGGCGACCCATTTCGGCGGCGGTGCGCGGCAGGTTCACGGCAGCGGCGCGCTGCACGACGTAGCGCACCAGTCCGCTGCAATCGAAGCCGCTGTCGGGCGTATTGCCGCCGTAGCGGTAGGGCGTGCCGACCAGCGCCATGGCTTCGATGGAGATTTCTTCCAGACCGGCGCTCGGATCCTGAATCGGTACGCCACGTGTGCGCAGGCCCGCGTCTCGCGAGGCGGTGGAGCGGGTCGGCGTGGACGAACAGGCAGACAGCAGGCACACCAGCGCAAGCAGGGCAGGACCTGCCAGTCGGGTATTGGTGGGGGAAAAGCTGTGCCGCGTCAGCATGCGCCATCGGGAGAGTCCGGATAGCGAGCATGCTATGCGCGCCGCGTCAGAATGCCAAATTTCGTGTTGGCGAGGCGCAACGCCAAGCAGGGCGCGGGTCTGCGGATTTTGCCTAGATGGCGTCGCGTTTAGCGGGCAGTTTTACCAGCGCAGCTGGACGTTGCGCGTGCTGCCGGTCTGCACCGTCGCCCGCTTGGTGGCGCCCTGGTACGTGGCGATGACGTTATAGCTGGCAGGGGGTGCCTTGATCAGACAGCGGGGGCCGTCGGCGCGAAAGCTTGCGACCTCCTTGCCGTGTCGCGTGAGCTGGACGTCAACGTCGGCGAGATACTCGCCGCGCGCGCCTTGGGTGAACAGCAGAGAGAGGTTGTAGTTGTGCGCCTCACTGTTCAGCGCTTGCTGTTCGTCCTGTGCAACGCCGCCGCAGATGTAGCTGATCTGGCCGGCGGTCTTTGGCGTGAGGTCGGCGGCGAGCGCAATGGATGCGCCGGCGGTCAGCATCATGGCCAGCGCGGCCGACTTCAGGGTCAAGCGCGATCGGGGCTGCAGGTTTTGCTGCATGGGCATCATTGGCCTCCATCAGGGTAGAAAAAGAGAGGTGCGAGACGTGCAGCAAAAAAAAGGCCACGCAATCGCGTGGCCTGATGGCACAACGGTTTGCGGCAGACAGCTGTGTCGCCGCGTGATTTTTACAGCACGTCGGATGCGTGGTCTGCCAGCCGCGAGCGTTCGCCGCGCGCGAGCGTGATATGCCCGCTGTGGCTCCAACCCTTGAAGCGATCGACTACATAGGTCAGGCCCGACGAGCCTTCAGTCAAGTACGGCGTGTCGATCTGCGCGATGTTCCCCAGGCAGACGATCTTGGTGCCCGGGCCCGCGCGCGTGACGAGCGTCTTCATCTGCTTGGGCGTCAGGTTCTGCGCTTCGTCGATGATCAGGAATTTGTTGACGAAGGTGCGGCCCCGCATGAAGTTCATGCTCTTGACCTTGATGCGCGAGCGGATCAGCTCCTGCGTGGCCGCGCGGCCCCATTCGCCGGCATTGTCGTCGGATTTCTGCAGCACTTCGAGGTTGTCATCGAAGGCGCCCATCCAGGGCTGCATCTTTTCTTCTTCCGTGCCGGGCAGGAAGCCGATGTCTTCACCCACGGGCACCGTGGCGCGCGTGATGATGATCTCGTTATAAAGCTTCTGATCCAGAACTTGCTCAAGGCCCGCTGCCAGTGCCAGCAGCGTCTTGCCCGTGCCGGCCTGACCGAGCAGCGAAACGAAGTCCACCTCGGGATGCATCAGCAAGTTCAGCGCGAAGTTCTGCTCGCGGTTGCGCGCGGTCACGCCCCAGACGTTGTTCTTCTGGTGCGTGTAGTCCTTGAGCGTCTGCAACACCGCAGTTTTGCCGTTCAACTCCTTGACTTGCGCATACAGCGGCAGGCTGCCGTCATTCGGTTCAAGGAAGACAAACTGGTTGACCAGGAACGACGGCACCAGCGGGCCCGACAAGCGGTAGAACGTCGTGCCCGTCTTGGGGTCCTGCCAGCTCTCGATGTTCTTGCCGTGCTTTTGCCAGAAGTCGGCCGGCAGGGCCATGATGCCGCTGTAGAGCAGGTCGGTGTCTTCCAGCACGCGGTCGTTGAAGTAGTCCTCCGCCGGCAGGCCGAGGGCGCGCGCCTTGATCCGCATATTGATGTCCTTGGACACCAGCACGACGGATCGATCCGGACGTTGCTGCTGCAATGCGGCCACCACGCCCAGGATCTGATTGTCGGCCTTGCCCTGCGGCAGACCGTCGGGCAGCTTGATGTCATTCAGACGCGTCTGGAAGAACAGGCGCCCCTGCGCATCGCGGTTGCCGAGCTTGGCGAGCGGCAGGCCGTCGTCCATGACGCCATCGGTGCCCGCCACAAGCTGGTCGAGCGTGCGGCTCACCGTGCGGGCATTGCGCGCGACTTCGCTCATGCCCTTCTTGTGGTTGTCCAGCTCTTCCAACGTCATCATCGGCAGATAGACGTCGTGTTCTTCAAAACGGAAGAGGGAGGTCGGATCGTGCATCAGCACGTTGGTGTCGAGCACGAATAGCTTGGTGGGGCCCTCATCCCGGCGGGTGCGGCGGCGGGCAGCGGTTTCGGTCGATTTGCCGGCTGCGCTCACCTTGTCAACCGCCTTGGCGAGGATGCCGGCGTGTTCGCGTGTGCCCTCTTTCGCCATGGGGGAAGCTTCGCCCGAGCGGGCGCGGGCCGGGGTGGCTGCATTGCGTTTAGGTTGCGCACGGCCGGTTTCTGATAACGCCTCGCGCTCGAGCGCTGGCACCGGTTTTCGAGGTTCCTGACCCGCCTTCGGCTTTCCGGCTTTGCCGAAAGGCTTGAATTCAGCCGGGTCAAGCAATTGGGCTGGCTGGGTGGGCATGGTCGGCAGCGGCATGCTTCGATTACCTCTCTGGGTGGAACAACGACGAAACACCGCCCGCGCACATGGCGAGACGGTGCTGGCGGAAAGCGCAGGAAAACGGATGGGCGCGTCGCAAAGTTTGATGCACGGACGACGGCCACAAAAAAGCCGCCATGACCTGCGAGAGGTGGGGCGGCCTAGGTGAACGCCACGACAAGCTGCACGATTCGGACGTCCTGCCCGGCCTGTTTGCCGGGAAAAACGCAGAAGCGGTATCAGGCCAACTTGGCCGCCGGTACCGTCGTGGGCTATCGGAATGGCATCCGGATTTTGTACTCATCGGTTCCGACTGTATCGGAAGCGTTTGTGATTTGCAATCGGTCACATGTGACGTGTGGTGCGGCGCAAACTGGTCACGACGGGTGTTGCGAAATCGGCGGGAAGCTACCGCCCGGATGGGTTGGGGGGCGCTTCGCCAAGAGCTGGCGCTACCTGCAGTTACAGCGCGCGCACCGCCGCGAGAACATCGTCCACATGGTTGGGGACCTTCACGCCACGCCATTCCTTGCGCAACACGCCCTTGCTATCGATCAGGAATGTGCTGCGCTCGATGCCGCGCACGTCCTTGCCGTACATCTTCTTCATCTTGATCGTGTCGAAGATATTGCAGACGGCTTCGTCGGCATCGGAGATCAGCTCGAACGGCATCTCCAGTTTCGCTTTGAAGTTTTCGTGCGATTTCAAGCTGTCGCGCGAAATGCCGAACACCACGGCGCCGGCGGCTTCAAAGGCGTCGTATTGGTCGCGGAAGTTCATCGCCTCGGTGGTGCAGCCGGGCGTGTTGTCCTTCGGATAGAAATACAGCACGACGATCTTGCCGCGCTGCGATGCCGGTGAGAACGTGATGCCGCTGGTTGCCGGTGCGGAGAAATCGGGAAGAGGCTTGTCGATCGTGACGGGCATGGTGTGTTCCGGAAAACCGCAGGGAAGAGACGGGAAGCTTGTGGACGGGCAATGCTCAGGCACTGCGCCCGCCGCCCGACCGCAGATCGTGAGGATCAGGCCGGTTGGACGATCAGGCTGCCGCTGCGCCCAGCAACTTCGCCCCACGTGACGGGCTGCACGGGCAGGGTACTGCGATCCAGCGTTGCGTAGTAATCGCCCATCGACCCCAGCCGATGGCCCTGCGCGCGCCAGCCTCGCAGCAACTCGCGGAAGATCGGGGCGAGTTTCTGCCCTTCAAGTTCCGCATGCAAGGTAAATATCTGGTCGCGGTCGGACTCGGTCATCTTCAGGATGTGCCGGGCGACGTTGTCGAGGGTGATGTCTTCAACGCCAATCAGTTCGTCCAGCGTGGGCAGCGTGGTCGGCAATTGCACATGGTTCAGCGCTTTGCCGTCGATGCTCGGGATGTACGGATGCGTGCCCCGGCCGTCGGAGGCGTAGGCCATGCCCCAGTTGTCGATCTGGCGGAAGGCGTGGTCGTTCATCTGCCAGCCCGCAGCGCCGTGCGTCACGGGCGGCTTGCCGAATACCTGAATGAAACGCGCGTGAGCCGCGGTCATTTGGCGCGCGGTCCAGTCGGCATCGCGCTGACGCACGTTGTCTTGCCAGAGAACGTGGTCCCACGTGTGGATGCCAGTCTCGAAACCTGCCTCGCCAATGGCGCGCATTTCGGCAGCGGCTTTGCGGCCGATGTCGGGTCCGGGCAGCAGCACGCCGTACATCAGCGTACGAAAGCCGTAATGCTCGACGACCGACGTGCGGGAAACCTTTTTCAGGAAACCGGGGCGGAAGGCCCGGCGCAGCGCCCAGCCGGTGTGATCCGGGCCGAGACTGAAGAGGAAGGTCGCGCCAGCCTCGTGCTCGCGCAACATGCGCGCGAGGTTGGGCACACCTTCGCGGGTGCCGCGCAGGGTGTCGACGTCGATCTTGAGGACGATGAGGGCCATGAACCTGCGCGGAAGGTGCGACTGAGATGCGGCTTTTACTTGTTGCCGTTGCCGTCTTCGACCAGGCTGCGGGCTTCGGCCACGTGCGTCCGATACGCTTCGAAGATGTTCGCCAGCGCGTCCTTCATCACGGTGGTCGGCTTCCAGCCGAGGTCTTCCATGGTGTTGGCGATCTTCGGCACGCGGTTCTGCACGTCCTGGTAGCCGTTGCCGTAGTAGGCGCCGGAGGTCGTTTCCACCAGCTGAACCTGCTTGGCGGTGTCTTTGTACTCGTCGATGTTGGCGGCTTGTTCCAACATCATGTTGGCCAGTTCGCGCACCGAGTAGTTGTTCGACGGGTTGCCGATGTTGTAAATCTTGCCCGAGGCCACGCCGTTCTCGTTGGCGATGATGCGTACCAGCGCGTCGATGCCGTCATCGATATACGTGAAGGCGCGTTTCTGGCTGCCGCCGTCGACGAGCTTGATGTTCTCGCCGCGCACGATGTGGCCGAGGAACTGCGTCACAACGCGCGACGAACCTTCCTTCGGGGTATAGATCGAGTCGAGGCCCGGGCCGATCCAGTTGAACGGACGGAACAGCGTGAAGTTCAGGCCTTCCATGCCGTAACCCCAGATCACGCGGTCCATCAACTGCTTGGAGCATGCGTAGATCCAGCGCGGCTTGTTGATCGGGCCGTAGACCAGCGGCGAGGCTTCTGGATCGAATTCCGAATCGCTGCACATGCCGTAGACCTCGGAGGTCGACGGGAAGACCAGGTGCTTGCCGTACTTGGCAGCGGAGCGAACGATCGGCAGGTTGGCTTCAAAGTCCAGCTCGAACACGCGCAGCGGGTCTTTGACGTAGGTCGACGGCGTGGCGATGGCCACCAGCGGCAGGATCACGTCGCACTTCTTCACGTGATACTCGACCCACTCCTTGTTGATGGTGATGTCACCCTCGAAGAAATGCATGCGGGGGTGGTTGACCAGGTCGCCCAGACGCTCGGTCTGCATGTCCATGCCATAGACCTCCCAATCGGTGGTCTCCAGGATGCGCTTGGACAGGTGGTGGCCGATGAAGCCGTTGACGCCGAGGATCAGTACTTTTTTCATGAAGGCAAACTCAAGATCAGGAGAGGGCGAGCTGGCTGGCGAGCTGCTGCGCAGTCACGACAGACGTTCCGCTGGCAGCTTGAGGCTCAACGCGCCAGAGCTCGTGAATGGCGATGGCTCCCCCATCGCCGCACACGCCGAACATCGCATTATCCACGACGTGCAGGCCCGGCGGCAAATTCGTAAAGGTTTGATGCGCCAGACGGGCTCGAGCGACAACAAAGCGCTCGCTGCCGGCGTCCGTAAAGGCGCCAGGGTAGGGCGGCGCCACGGCACGGATCAGGTTATAGACCTGCTGGGCCGGTTTGGACCAGTCGATCCGGCCGTCGTCGGGCTTGCGGCCGCCGAAATAGCTGCCGTTGGCCAACTCGTTCGGGTGCTGCGGAATGTGCCCGGCAATCATCGCGGGAAGCGCACGCCACAGGGTTTGCTCGGCCGCCACAGTGGCCTTTTCGAACACTTCGTGCGAGGTGTCGTCCGGCAGGATCGGCACGACGGTCTGGTCCACGATGTAACCGGCATCGGGCTTTTCGACCATCTCGTGCAGGGTGGCGCCGGTCTCGGTCTCGCCGTGCAGAACCGCCCAGTTGATGGGCACGCGGCCACGGTACTTGGGCAGCAGCGAACCGTGCATGTTGAACGCGCCGAATTTGGCAAGGCTCAACAGGCGCATCGGGATCATGTGGCGGTAATAGAATGAAAAGATGAAGTCCGGCGCGATGGCGGCGATCCGGGCGTGCAGATCATCACCGTTTGCATTGTCTGGCGTGATGTACGGGATACCCAGTTCTTGTGCGGTCGCGCGCACGCTGCCGAACCAGATGTTCTCGGTGGCGTTGTCTTCGTGCGTGACAACGAGTTCGACCTGGATGCCGCGGGCCACCAGCACGCGCAGGCAGCGTACCCCGACGTTGTGATACGCAAAAACGACGGCGCGCCGCTTGATGTCGGAACTCATGCAACACCTCGCTGCGAGCCCGTCTTCAGATCGGCAGCGCCTGCTTCATGCAAATGGGAGGTTTCCTCCAGCACGCCCTGCACCAGATAGCGCGGGCGCTCACGCACCTGTTGATAGATGCGGCCGATGTATTCGCCCAGCAAGCCGATACCAAACAGCAGTACGCCCATCAGGAAGAACGTGATGGCGAACAGCGTGAACACGCCCTGGACTTCAGCGCCCAGGACGAACCGCCGTACCACCAGCAGGATGAACAGGACCGCCGAGGCGAACGACAGCAGCATCCCGATCGCCGAGAACCATTGCAGCGGTACCACCGAGAAGCCCGTCACGAGGTCAAAATTCAGGCGTACGAGCTTGTACAGCGAGTACTTCGACTCGCCCGCGAAGCGCTCTTCGTGGTCGACTTCGATTTCGGTGGGGTTCTTGCTGAAGGTGTAGGCCAGCGCAGGGATGAAGGTGTTGACTTCGCGGCAGCGGTTGATGGTGTCGACGATGGTGCGGTTGTAGGCGCGCAGCATGCAGCCCTGGTCGGTCATCTTGATGTGCGTGATGCGCTCGCGAAGCGAATTCATCGCACGCGACGCGGTGCGGCGGAACCAACTGTCCTGGCGCACGCGGCGGATGGTGCCGACGTAGTCGTAGCCTTCGTCGAGCTTTTCGACCAAGCGGCCGATTTCTTCCGGCGGGTTCTGCAAGTCGGCATCGAGCGTGACGACGCGTTCGCCGCGCGCATGTTCGAAGCCGGCCAGGATGGCCATGTGCTGGCCGTAGTTGCCGTTGAACAGGACGACGCGCGTGCTGTCCGGGCGCGTGCGGAACTGTTCGGCCAGCATGGCGGCGGAGCGGTCGCGGCTGCCGTCGTTGACGAACACGACCTCATACGAGATGCCGAGCGCGTCGAGTGCGGGATACAAACGCGCAAACAGCGCGGCGAGCCCGTCTTCTTCGTTGTAAACAGGAATGACGACCGAGAGAGCGGGTGTCTTCATTATTGGATTATTGGTACTGGGCGCAAAGTTGGCGGACCGCGCTGACCACGCGATCCACATCGGAATCTTCCATGCCGGCAAACATCGGCAGCGTAACGATGGCACGGCCAATGCGCTCGGCCACCGGGAACATGCCCGGCTTCCAGCCGAGTTCACGATAGAGCTTGAACAGGTGGATCGGCGGGTAGTGCACGCCGGCGCCGATTCCCAGCGCCTTCAGGCCAGCCATGAACGCGGCGCGATCGACCTTCAGTCGGTCCAGCGGCAGCACGATCTGGAACATGTGCCAGTTCGTATTCGTGAAGTTCTTCACCGGCAACTCCACGCCGAACGACTCGATGTCGGCGGCGCGCATGCCGGCAAAGTAGCGGCGGGCCAGCGCTGCGCGGCGCGCAGTCACGGCTTCCAGCTGTGAGAACTGCCCCAGGCCGATCACCGCATTCACGTCGGTCAGGTTGAACTTGCCGCCCACCAGATCGACTTCCATGCCGTCAAAGCCGGTGCGCACGACGCCTTGCAGGCGATATTTTTCGGCCAGCACGGCTTCTTCAGGCGTGTTCAGGACGAGTGCGCCGCCTTCGATGGTGGTGATGTTTTTGTTGGCCTGGAAGCTGAAGCTGACGAGATCGCCGATCTCGCCGATGCGCTTGTCGCCCCAGCGCGATCCGATGGCCTGTGCGGCGTCTTCCACCACGCGCAGCTTGTGGCGGCGGGCGATGTCATACAGGCGATCCATGTCGACGGGCAGCCCCGACAGATAGACCGGAATGATGGCCTTGGTGCGCGGCGTGATGGCGGCCTCGACCTTGTCCAGGTCGATGTTGCGCGTCACCGGGTCGATGTCGACGAAGACCGGCTTGGCGCCGACCGTCAGCACGACGTTGGACGTGGCGACCCACGAGATCGACGTGGTAATGACCTCATCGCCGGGGCCAATGCCTGCGATGCGCAGCGCAACTTCCATCGTGGCCGTACCGTTGGCGAAGGTGCGGACGATGCGGCCGCCAAAGTATTCCGACAGCGCGGCTTCGAACGCGGCGACCTTCGGGCCCGAGGTGATCCAGCCTGAGCGCAGTACATCGGCCACGGCGGCGATGGTCGCCTCGTCAATGGTTGGGCGCACGAAAGGCAGGAACGGAAGTTCGGCAGTGGCGGTGGTTTGCGTCATGACTTGAATGAGGTTGGGTGCCGGGTGTGGGCAGATCGGCTCACGAGCGTGCCAGCACGAGTACGCCGACGAGAATGATCGCGATGCCGATCAGGCGCTGCACCGACAGCACTTCGCCAAACAGATACCACGCCAGGAAGGCGTTGACGACATAGCCTAGCGAGAGCATCGGATACGCGATGGTCACATCCACGCGCGACAAGCCGAGAATCCACACTACCACCGAGATGACGTAGCACGACAGCCCCCCAATGATGGGCCACTGCGTTGCAAGCTTGATGCCGATCGGCAGGATGTTGTCAGCCGAAAACGCAAAGCGGCCGATGTTGTTGACGCCCGCCTTGAGCAGCAGTTGGGCGCAGGCATTGAGCATGACGCCCGTCAGGATCAGCCCGAAAGTGACCAGATTCATGTGTTCTTTTGATGTTTTGCAGACTGCGGCGGTTTCCCCGTACGAATGTTTTCCAATCTCGCCGCCGGGGCGCATGTTACGACAATTCCGCTCGCGCGCCCCTTTCGAGAATCCGTGGCGGTAAAACCTAGTTGCGCCGGACGATGACGCGGCGGGCATCCCGGCCGATCACGATCATCGGTACGCCTTGGGCGGTGAGCCGATCATAGGTTCCCGGTCCCATCATCGCGATGGCCTGGCCGCCGGCCTTCCAGTGGGACACGAACGCGTTTGTGGTCGGCACCCACTTGGTCGGCTCCTGCTCCACGCCAAAAGCCAGTTCATCCGGTTCCTGCACCATGATGGTGGGCCTGCCCAAGTAAAACGGCATTGTATGGTCCAGACGCTCTACCGCATAGAACGGAACGTCGGGCTTGAGCCACGCTCTGACGGCAGGCACGAGATCAATACCCGACATGGAGCGCCCGAATGCTTCGTGGCCGAGCATCGCCGCCGTAAACGTCAGGAACCATGCGCATGCGAATGCGGCCACGCTCTCAAAGCGTCGGTTCGCCAAGCGGAGTGCGAGCCACGTGAATCCTGCTCCCGCCACAAACGCTACGGCCAGGAAGATCGCAAATCGGGAAAACACGGCGTTCGGGTACATGCCGGACGACATTGTCGCCACGTAACCGCTGGCCGCAAGGCCGAGCAGTGCCAGCGCCAGGAGGCCCTTGAGCTGCCAACGCCACGCGCGCTCGCTGGTGCGTTCCAGCATCAGGGCGGCCAGCATCGCCAGCGCCGGGACGATCGGGAAGATATATCCCGGCAGCTTCGAGTCCGAAATGCTGAAAAACGCGAAGATCAGGATGGCCCACAGGCCGAGCATGAGCGTGGGGCGAAAGCCATTGGTGGCGGTTTCACCACGGGCGAAGGCCAGGCGAGCGGCGCCGGGCAACTGGGCGAGCCACGGCAGGAAGCCGGCCACCAGAAGTGGCACGAAATACCAAAGCGGCGCATTTCGATTGTGCACGGTCGACGTAAAGCGCTGGAAATGCTCGTGTACAAAAAAGAACCACGCGAACTCCGGGTTGCGCATCGAGATCAGCACGAACCACGGTGCCCCTACGGTAAAGAAGATGATCAGTCCAGTCACGAGATGCAGGCGCTTCCAGAGCGCCCAGTCGCGCGCGATCAACGTGTAGACCACCAGCACAAAGCCGGGCAGCACCACGCCGATCAGGCCCTTGCTCAGGACTGCGAGCGCCATCGATGCCCAGCACGCCCACATCCAGCCGCGTTGTTGCGCGCGTGTGGCACCCGGATGCTGCGCGAGCAGCAGCGCACCCAGCGCCATCGTCATGCAGCCGGCCACGCCCATGTCGAGCGAATTGAAGTGCGAACCGACGTTCCACAGGGGCGCGCTCACGAGCACCAGCCCGCTGATGATCGCCGTCCGCTTGCCCCACCAGCGCGCCGCCGCCAGCATCGTGAAAACAATGCCGACGATGCCGGAAAGCGCGGTGAACAGCCGCGCCTGCCAGTCGCCGATGCCGAACAGCGTGTAGGCAAGTGCGGTACCCCACATCTGCAGTGGCGGCTTCTCGAAATACTTCAGGGCGTTGTAGCGGATGGTCACCCAGTCGCCGGAAACGAACATCTCGCGCGCAATTTCGGCGTAGCGGCCTTCGTCGGTGGGAATCAGGTGCCGATAGCCCAGCGTACCGAGCCAGATGGCGAGCAACGCAGCAGCCAGCAGCCACAGGGAGGCATTGCGCCAGGGCAGGGTGGGCGCTTGAGCGGAGCGGTCGATCGGCATGCGGTCAGGCACGCTCGATCAGCAGGGCGGCGGCCACCTTGCGACCTTCCAGCATCAGGATGTTGTACGTGCGGCCTGCGGCCTGCAGGTCCATGGCGTCTACGCCGATGCGCTTCTCGGTAAGCGGCACCGTCAGACGCGGGTGCGGGAAGCGCAGCTTGTTGCCCGTTCCGAAGATCACCACTTCGGCGCCCAGTTCGAGCAGGCGGGCGAAGTGTTCGGGCGTCAGGTCTTCAAAGCGCGCAAGGTCCCACGGCACCACCGCGCCTTCGGGCATTACCAGCACGGAGTGCTCGTAGCGCACCTTGTTGATTTCGATATAGCCGTCGCCATAGCCGGTAACGGTATTGAGAATGGTGGACGAATCGGAGGAATGGAGCTTCAAGGCGGGAATCCCATCGGGCGCGACCACTGCGGCGCATGCGGCGGCACGCTGCCAACGGCGCTAGGTTTTTCAGACGTTTGGGCAGGCTTCGCTGCGTTGCAAAAATGCCCGCCTAAGTCTGTCATAATGGGCTAAATTATATCTTTTTCTCTCCTTCGCCCGCCGCGCCATAAGCGATGCCCGGCAAGGAACAAGCGCAGCGGAGCCTGCCGCTGCGTGTGGCGTTACCGTCGCCGCTGTGCTGTGCCACAGAATGCCCGTAGATCAAGCCCGTTCAACGTCGCCCATCGCCGCCTTGCCCGTGAAAACGATCCAGAAATCCGCCAAGCTCAATAACGTCTGCTATGACATTCGCGGCCCCGTGCTCGAAAAGGCCAAGCAGATGGAAGAAGACGGCCACAAGATCATCAAGCTGAATATCGGCAACCTCGCCCCATTCGGTTTCGATGCCCCCGAAGAGATCCAGCTGGACATGATCCGTAACCTGCCGAATTCGGCCGGCTATTCGGATTCCAAAGGCATCTTCGCGGCGCGCAAGGCGGTGATGCACTACACGCAGGAACAGGGCATCAAGAACGTCACGCTGGACGACATCTATCTGGGCAACGGAGCGTCCGAGCTGATTTCTCTGGCCACCAACGCGCTCCTCGACGCTGGCGACGAGCTGCTGCTGCCGGCTCCCGACTACCCGCTGTGGACCGCCGTGACCAGCCTCTCGGGCGGCACGCCGGTGCACTACACCTGCGACGAAGCCAACGGCTGGATGCCGGACCTGGACGACATCCGCGCCAAGATCACGCCCAATACCAAGGGCATCGTCGTCATCAACCCGAACAACCCGACCGGCGCGTTGTATTCGGACGAACTGCTGCTCGGCATCGTTGCCATTGCGCGCGAGCACGGCCTGGTGATCTTCGCCGACGAGGTGTACGACAAGGTCTTGTTCGACGACAACAAGCACACCGCGATCGGCTCGCTGTCGGAAGACGTGTTGACGGTAACGTTCAACAGCCTGTCGAAGAGCTACCGCTCGTGCGGTTACCGCGCGGGCTGGATGGTCGTGTCCGGCGACAAGCGCCCGGCCAAGGATTACATCGAAGGCCTGAACATGCTCTCGTCGATGCGTCTGTGCGCCAACGTGCCGGGCCAGTGGGCCATTCAGACTGCGTTGGGCGGCTATCAAAGCATTAAAGACCTGGTAGCACCGGGCGGCCGCATGCGCCGTCAGCGCGACCTTGCGCACGAACTGATCACGGCGATTCCGGGCGTGACGTGCGTGAAGCCCAAGGCTGCGCTGTACATGTTCCCCCGCCTGGACCCGGCCGTGTACCCGATCGAAGACGATCAGACCTTCATCCGCCAACTGCTGGAAGAAGAGCGCGTGCTGCTGGTGCAGGGCACAGGCTTCAACTGGCACTCGCCAGACCACTTCCGCATCGTCTTCCTGCCCCACGAAGACGACCTTCGCGAAGCGATCGGCCGAATTGCGCGCTTCCTGGAGCGGTACCGTCAACGTCACGGTACTGGCATCCGGGCCGCATAACATCGGTCTTCCGCCAGATCAGTAATTGCGGGGCAGACCGAGGTGTCTGCCCTGTGTGTTTTTGCCTTTCGCTTTTTCGTTTCTTTACGACACGTCTCATGAATCCCATCAAGATCGGCCTGCTCGGGCTCGGTACCGTCGGTGGCGGTACCCTCAAGGTTCTGCAACGGAACCAGGAAGAAATCCGCCGTCGCGCGGGTCGCGGCATTGAAGTCGCCATGATTGCCGTGCGCAATCTCGACAAGGCCCGTGCCATCGTCCAGGAAGCCGGTGCGACCGTGCCGGTGGTGAACGACCCGTTTGCGATTGTGGATTCGCCCGAGATCGATATCGTCGTGGAGCTGATCGGCGGCTATGACCTGACGCGCGAGCTGGTGCTGCGTGCCATCGCCAATGGCAAGCACGTTGTGACAGCCAACAAGGCGCTGCTGGCCGTGCATGGCAACGAAATCTTCAAGGCCGCGCAGGACAAGGGCGTGATGGTGGCATTCGAAGCCGCCGTGGCCGGTGGCATCCCCATCATCAAGGCGCTGCGCGAAGGTCTGACGGCCAACCGCATCGAGTGGATCGCGGGCATCATCAACGGCACCACGAATTTCATCCTGTCCGAGATGCGTGACAAGGGCCTGGACTTCGACACCGTGTTGAAGGAAGCCCAGCGCCTGGGCTACGCCGAGGCCGATCCGACGTTCGACATCGAAGGTTTTGACGCCGCGCACAAGCTCACGCTCATGAGCGCCATCGCCTTTGGCGTGCCGGTGCAGTTTGAGCGCGCATACGTGGAAGGCATCACCAAGCTGGAAGCCGTCGACATCCGCTACGCCGAAGAACTGGGCTACCGCATCAAGCTGCTGGGCATCACGCGCCGTGTCGAGGCGGGCATCGAGCTGCGCGTGCATCCGACACTGGTGCCGGCCAAGCGCCTGATCGCCAATGTGGAAGGCGCGATGAACGCCGTGGTCGTCAACGGCGATGCGGTGGGCCCGACGCTGTACTACGGCAAGGGCGCCGGCGCCGAGCCGACCGCTTCGGCCGTCGTCGCCGATCTGGTGGACGTGACGCGCCTGCACACGGCCGACCCGGAACATCGCGTGCCGCACCTGGCGTTCCAGCCGGATGCGCTGTCCGACACGCCGGTGCTGCCGATCGACGAAGTGCGCTCGAGCTATTACCTGCGCATGCGCGTGGCCGACGAGACCGGCGTGCTGGCCGACATCACGCGCATCCTGGCCGAAGGCGGCATCTCGATCGACGCGATGCTGCAGAAGGAATCCCGCGAAGGCGAGCCGCAGACCGACATCATCATGCTGTCGCATGTGACCGTGGAAAAACGCGTGAACGCCGCCATCGCCGCCATCGAAGCGTTGCCGACCGTGCTGTCGAAGGTCACGCGCATCCGCATGGAAGAACTGAACTGAGCGCAGGACACGAGCATGCAATACCGATCGACCCGCGGCCACGCAGAGCCGCAAAGTTTTTCCCGCATCTTGTTGGGCGGCCTGGCGCCGGACGGCGGCCTGTACCTGCCGGAGCAATACCCGCAGGTCAGCGTTGACGAACTGACCCGCTGGCGCGACCTGCCGTACGCCGACCTCGCGTTCGAAATCCTGCGCAAGTTCGCCACCGACATTCCCGAGGACGACCTGCGTGCGCTGACCCGCCGCACCTATACACCCGACGTCTACTGCAACGCGCGCGCTGGCGACAATACCGCCGACATCACGCCGCTGCACAAGCTGGGCGAAGAGGGCGGCACGTCGCTCTCGCTGCTGTGTCTTTCGAATGGCCCGACGCTGGCCTTCAAGGACATGGCGATGCAGCTGCTGGGCAACCTGTTCGAATACGCGCTCGACCGTGAACACGCTGAGTTGAACATCCTCGGCGCCACCTCCGGCGACACGGGCAGCGCAGCCGAATACGCGATGCGCGGCAAGCGCGGTGTGCGGGTGTTCATGCTGAGCCCGCACCGCAAGATGAGCGCGTTCCAGACCGCGCAGATGTTCAGCCTGCAAGACAAGAACATCTTCAACATCGCCATCGAAGGCGTGTTCGACGACGCGCAGGACATCGTCAAGGCGGTGTCGAACGATCTCGACTACAAGGCGCGCCAGAAGATCGGCACGGTCAATTCAATCAACTGGGCGCGCGTTGTTGCCCAGGTCGTCTACTACTTCAAGGGCTACCTGCTGGCGGCCCCGAAGATCGGCGACAAGGTGTCGTTCTGCGTGCCGTCGGGCAACTTCGGCAATGTCTGCGCCGGCCACATCGCGCGCATGATGGGTTTGCCAATCGACAAGCTGGTCGTTGCCACGAACGAGAACGACGTGCTCGACGAGTTCTTCCGTACCGGCACGTACCGCGTGCGTTCGGCCGCCCAGACGTATCACACGTCCAGCCCCAGCATGGACATCAGCAAGGCGTCGAACTTCGAGCGCTTCGTGTTCGACCTGCTGGATCGTGATCCGGCGCGCCTCGCCCAGCTCTTCCGCGACGTGGACGAAAAGGGCGGCTTCTCGATGACCGGCAAGCCGGAGTTTGACCGCATCGCCGAGTTCGGCTTTGTCTCGGGCCGCAGCTCGCACGACGACCGCGTCGATACGATCCGCGATGTGTTTGCCACCTACGGCACGATGATCGACACCCACACCGCCGATGGCGTGAAGGTGGCGCGCGAGAACCTGACGCCGGGCGTGCCGATGGTGGTGCTGGAAACGGCGTTGCCGGCCAAGTTCGGCGACACCATTCGCGAAGCGCTGGATCGGGAGCCGGAGCGCCCGGCTGGTTACGCCGATATCGAGTCGCTGCCGCAGCGCTTTGAAGTCATGCCGGCCGACGTTGACCGCATCAAGGGCTACATCGCCCAGCACACCGGTCTCTGAAGCGATGGAAGCAGTGCCGGATGACGTGGCCGGAGCAGCGTTTGCGCGCTGCCTGCACGATATCCGCGCCTGCCGCGAGTGCAAGGGCGCATTGGCGCACGAGCCTCGCCCGGTGGTCGTGGCGGACCGCCGCGCCCGTGTCCTGATCATCGGACAGGCGCCCGGCCGCATCGTCCACGAAACCGGTATCCCCTGGAACGACCGTTCTGGGGACCGCCTGCGCCAGTGGCTGCAGATCTCATACGACGATTTTTATGCCGACAGGCGCATCGCCGTGGTGCCGATGGGTTTTTGCTTCCCGGGCACCGGTGCGAATGGCGACTTGCCGCCTCGCCCGGAATGCGCACCCAGATGGCACCGGCCGCTGCTGACGGCGATGCCCGAGGTGAGGCTCGCCCTGCTGGTGGGCACGTATGCCCAGCGCAACTACCTCGACGTGCCGCGCGACTGGACCTTGACCGACGTCGTGCGCAACGGGCCTGCGCATGACGCTGACGGCCGCGTGTTGTTTCCGCTGCCACATCCAAGCCCGCGCAATCTGGCCTGGTTCAAACACAATCCGTGGTTTGACGCGCACATCGTGCCGGCGCTGCGGGCGGCGCTGGCAGAAGCATTTGCTTGATACGCCTGGGCTGATGCATGGCATCGGCCTGGAACCGATACAATCGAAATCTCCCGTTCGATTCCGCTTTCCCATTCCCGCATGTCCGCCAACGATGCTCCCGCCGTCAAACCGTCCTTGCTGACGCTCGATGCGGCGCTGTCGCAACTGCTTGCCGCAGTGCGCGCCTTGCACGAGACCGAAACCGTGTCGACGTTGCACGCCAATGGGCGCGTTCTCGCGCAGGCCGTGCGCAGCAGCTTGAACGTGCCGCCGGCCGACAACACGCAAATGGACGGATACGCCGTGCGCGCCGCCGACATTACCGCGCCGGGCACGCGCCTGAAGGTGGCGCAGCGCATTCCCGCCGGTCATGTCGGCCAGCCGCTGAATGCAGGCGAGGCGGCGCGTATCTTTACCGGCGCGCTGATCCCGCCGGGCGCCGATGCGGTGGTCATGCAGGAGCAATGCAAGGCTGACCCGGACTCGGGCACCGTCACCATTGACCACGTACCTGAATCGGGCGAGTGGATCCGCCGCGCCGGCGAGGACATTGCCGACGGCGCCGAGATCCTGCCGCGCGGCACGCGCCTTGGCCCGCAGCAACTTGGCCTGGCCGCTTCGGTCGGCTGCGCCAATCTGCACGTCGTGCGCCGCCCGCGCGTGGCCGTGTTCTTTACCGGCGACGAACTTGCCATGCCCGGCGAGCCGCTCAAGCCCGGCGCCATCTACAACTCCAACCGCTTCACGCTGCGCGCGCTGCTGGAAAACCTCGGTTGCGACATCACCGATTTCGGCATCGTGCCCGACACGCTGCAGGCCACGCGCGACACGCTGCGCGAAGCGGCCGAGGCGCACGACCTCATCATCACCTCCGGGGGCGTGTCGGTGGGCGAAGAAGACCACATCAAGCCCGCCGTGGAAGCCGAAGGACGCCTGAACCTATGGCAGATCGCCATCAAGCCGGGCAAGCCGCTGGCCTTTGGCGAGGTGCGCCGGCCCGAAGGCATGGTCGGTGGCCCCACCGCGTTTTTCATTGGCCTGCCGGGCAACCCGGTGTCGAGCTTCGTCACCTTCCTGCTGTTCGTGCGGCCGTTCATCCTTCGTCTGCAGGGCGTGCAAGACGTGGCCCCCAAGCGCATCCCGATGCGCGCCGATTTTGCATTGCCCAAGGGCGATCGCCGCAACGAGTTTCTGCGCGCGCGCATCAACGCGGGCGGCGGGCTGGACCTGTTCCCCAATCAAAGCTCGGGCGTGCTGACCTCCACCGTGTGGGGCGATGGCCTGATCGACAACCCGCCAAACCAGCCGATTGCGCCGGGCGATGTTGTCAGCTTCCTGCCGTTTGCAGGCCTGGTGTAAGGAGCGATGGCCATGCAGATCGAGCTTCGTTTCTTTGCCAGCGTGCGTGAACAACTCGGAACCTCGCAGGAGCAGGTGGTCGTGCCGGAAGCCGTGCGCACCGTCGGCGATGTGCGCCGCTGGCTGGCGCAGCGCGGTCCGGTCTGGGGCGAAACCCTGGCCGAAGGCCGTGCGCTGCGCATGGCGGTCGACCACCAGATCGTGCCGGCCGATACCGCCGTGCACGACGGCTGCGAAGTGGCCTTCTTCCCGCCCGTGACTGGCGGTTGAGCGGAGGAGACCGACCATGTCCGTCCGCGTGCAGGAAGCCGACTTCGACCTCGGCGCCGAGATTGCAGCGCTCCGCGCCGGCCGCCCGAACATTGGCGCGGTGGCCAGCTTCATCGGCACCGTGCGCGACATCAACGACGGCACCGGTGTGTCCGAGATGGAGCTGGAGCACTATCCCGGCATGACCGAAAAGGCGCTGGCTGACATCGTGAGCGCGGCCATGCAGCGCTGGGAATTGATCGACGCACTGGTCATCCACCGCGTTGGCAAGCTCAAGCCGCAAGACCAGATCGTGCTGGTGGCGGTTGCGTCCAAGCACCGCGGCGAGTCCTTTGCCGCGTGCGAATTCATCATGGATTACCTCAAGAGCGAGGCGCCGTTCTGGAAGAAGGAACAGACGCCCGAAGGCGCGCGCTGGGTCGACGCGCGTGTCACCGACGACAAGGCGCTCGCCCGCTGGGGCATTGCCAGCAACAACGCCGCCTCAAGCACGGCTGATCAGCCCGGCGCATCGGCGCAACCCAACGACTACGAATAACAAGGACGCGACCGCATGAGCGGAATGGGCTTTCTGGCAGTTGGGGTGGGTGCTGCACTGGGAGCCTGGTTGCGTTGGGCGCTCGCCGTCTTGTTGAACGCCATCAATCCGGCCTTGCCGTACGGCACGCTGGCAGCCAATCTTGTGGGTGGCTATCTGATCGGCATCGCGGTCGGATTTTTCGATACGCACGCGGGGCTGCCGCCGGAGTGGCGTTTGCTGGTCATCACCGGTTTTCTGGGCGGGCTGACGACGTTCTCGACGTTTTCCAGCGAGGTCGTCGCCAACATCCTGGCCGGCGACCACCTGATGGGCGCGCTGCACATCGTGGCGCACCTGGGCGGCTCGCTGTTCCTCACGATGCTCGGTCTCTGGACGGTGCGCACGTTCAGTTGATCGCAAGGCCGATCGCGCGAGTTGAGTTGCAAATGAGAAGTTTGGTTCACATACTGGTAGTGCCTGCGGTGGCGTAGGGACGTGCAGTATCGAAGGCCGCCGCGGGTTGCTTTGTGTTGTTCCAACCATAACGAGAAGGAGACGCAATGAAACCAACCCGAACGGCGCGCCTGCGACGGCACGTCTCACCAAGCAACCTGATCGCCGCCGGTGCCGTGCTGCTGGCCGGCTGCGGCGTGCTAAGCGCCTGCGGCGGCAGCAATGATGGCAACAACGTGCCGGGCAATACCAAGCCGGCCTTTGCCGGCAAGGTGACCATCAACCGGTACGACGGCGTATCCGACGACCTGCTGACCGCTGGCCTGGGCGCAAGCGGCCTGGCTTCGGCCACCGCGCCGACCATCGCCAACCCCACGGCGCCCACGGCAGCCGAGCTGCGCCGCCTGGCGATCTACGCCAACTACCGTGCGCTGGTCGACACGGCGGCCAAGGGCGGCTACGGCACGCTCTATGGCCCGAACGTCGATGCCAGCGGCAACGTCACGCAGGGCTCCGGCATGATCCCCGGCACCGAATACGTGACGTACTCCGACGACGGCACAGGGCAGCAGAACGTCGTGCTGCTCGTGCAGATTCCGGACAGCTTCGACGTCAACAACCCCTGCATCATCACCGCCACCTCGTCGGGCTCGCGCGGCATCTATGGCGCGATTTCCACCGGCG